>JAZUIN010000025.1:0-5978 GCA_045642225.1 Lachnospiraceae bacterium
TTTTGGTTGCTTCATACGAAGCAATCTTATCGGCCAGCATAAGGTTATATATTTTCCGGCAGCACCCGAAGGTTTTAGTGAACATTTCTGCCTGTTTAGTTGTAGGATATATGCGGTATCTAATAGCTTTATTCATACTATCATTATACCGAACATACGTTCTTATTGCAAGTAAAAACCTTTATTTTAGGCACTTTTGCAACTTTTGCAATTTATATTTATGGCATACACAAATGGAACGCTTTCATCTCGGCACTTGAAGAGCCGAGAATTCCCGCTTGATTTCTTAAAAGCCTCACTGCAAAGCTGTATTTTCCGTAATAATCTTTCCAAAATAATTACTGCCGTCATCAAAGGCATCATAATAGATGCTAAATGTACTGTTGTTATCATTCACTATTAGCATACAAGGCCAATAGTATGTATTATCCGTCAGCGTTTCCTCGTATCTTAGTACGTTTCCTTCTTTGTCAATCACAGTCAAATCCGGTCCGTAATATCCGCTAAGATACAGATTTCCATCTTTATCAAATGCCCACGTACCGGCGTATCCGGAAAACATGTCATTTTCCCATGTCTTCTCACCGGTTGCACCGTCAAGAGCTACTATTTTGCCATTATCATGTATATATACCATTCCATCCCTTGCCGTTATATACGAGCCGCCGGATGTAAGTTCTGTCAACGGATTGTGCGCATCGTATGACCAACACATCTCTCCGTTAGCATAAGCCTCTATGGAAAAATGTGCATCTGTGTTTTCCTGGCCTATCAAATCACGCTCATAATACATCATACCGTCTGTTTTCTGCGAATAAAAAGCCACTTCACTGATACAGCAATCCTCATACTTTTTGCCGGTACATGCATCACTTATTACCATGACACAATCTGTGGCAAGAATCGGGTCAAAATTAAATGTAAACTCCGCGTTCTCATCGTAATCATCTCCGAATTCCGTCTCTACAACAGAGCCATCCGAAAAATGAAATTCAAGTTTGGTAGGGCGTGAATTGTTCTCGAAGGTCTCTTTTGACTTTTGATACCCCGGACGTACTGTAATCTTAGTTATAGTAGTAGTACTACCGTCTTCGCCCAAATGTATCCTTACCATTTCTCCAATTCCGTTGCCTTCCGCACCTTCGACAAAAGCAGTAGATACATCATGGTCAAAAAGGTTTATTGTACTGTATTTATCATCTTCCTTCTCAATATCAAGTTGCGACGACGCATATGAGTTATTCACGAATACTTCCTCGTAGTCATCACTTATGACATTATATTTGAACAATTCTTCAGCTTTTTCACTTTGTGGCTCCGGTGTCTCAGCCACCGATTTTGTTACAATCGGTTGTTCTGCCGGTTCATCTTTTGTATTTTCATTCTTCTTTTCCGACTCCTCGTGATTTTGAGTGTTCTCTATATCTTCTTCAATCTCTTCTTCGGTCTGTAAATCGCCGTTTTCCTTTGAAAAATTGCACCCTGTCAGAACACAAATCATCAGAGCAGTCGTAATAATCCAAAATAAATGCTTTTTCATAAACTTTTCTCCCTCGAAAATGTCAACTATTTAATTATAACCCCAAAACCTCTTCGTCGCATCTGTATATTATCACGGCAACTCTCACCTCTTTTTGTACAAAATCATAATAAAATCCATACCTGCCAAAACTCCAAAGCATTTGTCATCCGAACCAAAATTCTTTATCTTCAAATGTTACATATTTTATTGAAACCATATCCTCCTCCACAAATTCTAATCTGTCGCTTTCCATTAGTAGACCGTTTTGTCAAAATAATCTTATATTATTTTGATATATGAGCATTTAACCACTCAATCTTCTTGAAATCTTTATTGTTATTATTGTCATTTCTATAAGAGTCTTTTGAAGATGCATTATATATAGCTAAAAATTGTCTCAAATTTGGTACACGAAATGTTATCTCATCATATGATTCAATTTTTAAATCTGTTTCATGAACACCTGCAAAATCATACAGTGAATTAATAGTTCCATATTGCACACAAATATTGTCCTTTTTAAATTCATGTTCATGAACATCAGTTATAATGTAGCCTAATTCTTCCATAACTGACTTAATTGATTCCCAATTATATATTCTAAGCTCATCCGGAGCTTCCCAACCTCTTGGATCACCAGGAACATGAATATCAATATCCTCAGGATTCCACTCCACTTTTGACACATATTCTAATCCAAGTGAACCCATTAACGTTGGAACAATACCAATCTTATTTAAATGCGAACATATATTTCTAAATTCACAAAATAACATATTCATCATACCCCCTAGCCCATATTCTCAAAATAATAGTAACTACCGTATAAATCGGTAGCACATAAAAATTTTATAGACTCTCGACATATGATAAAAGTCTATCTAAGCTCCTATTTTGATCTCTCGTTTCCAAAAACATTCCCGCAGTATACCAGGAATGCGTATTTTTCTCATCTTCTACAGAATACAATTCACATTTATTCCCTATCTCTGTAGCTTTCTTACAAAACATTTCAGCACATGAATAATCAATTAATCCATCATGTTTACTCTGTATTAGCAACATTGGGATATCACTCTTATCCATTAAATGACAGGGTTCGCCTTCATCTCTGTTGTATTCTTTCTCAAACAACTGATTTAAAAGCATTTTTACAGCTATAGTTGTCTTTGCTTTAAAACTGTATGGTCCACCTACTCCAATAAAACCTATGACCCCCGAAATATCAACACACATACGCTCACGAATAGCATTGTTATAAATAAGAATTGATGCAAGATGCGCTCCTGCAGATGGTCCTGAAACAATAATCTTGTTAACAGCTATTTTTTTAGATTTCAAATAATCAATTGCTCTATTGTAGCCATTGCAAACATCTTCAATTTGACAAGGATATTTATACTTTGGTGATAACCGATAACCAATAGAAATAAATCTGTAACCACAAGAAGCCATAGTCTGACCAACAAAATCAAAAAATTTAGGAGAACCTGCGTTCCATCCTCCACCATGAATCCAGACAAATACTTTATCGCTAATTCTTCTTAATGGTTCATAATATAAAAAATACTGATCTTTATGTTCACCATAAGAAATATACTCAGGTTGCACCGCTTTCTTTACAGAAAACATTTTCATGTATAACCCAAAGTAACTAAAATTTTCTCTTAACGAATCATTCATATAATACCTCTTATTTACAAAATAAGAATTCTTTACCATCATTATAAATTGAGATTATTTATCTAAATCCAAATACCATATGAATTGAACTTCATCCTTACAAACTTCCTCATGATAATATGCATACATATCAATTTTTGATAACAAAGCTCCCTGCTTATGATAAAACTTGCACGCAGGCACATTATTATTTTGACATTCTATTATCATTTGCTTATAACCATCTGATTTTGCTTCTTGAATGCCCATGTCTAATAATTTCTGTCCTATTCCTTGATGCTTATATCTATCTATTACTCTAATATCCCAAAGAATACATGCATCATCTCGACCAGAAAGCATATTCAATTCAGGGGTTCTTCCAGCAATAGTCATTGCTCCTATTGGTTTCTCATCATCAAATGCCATATAGAAACGCTAATTTCTAATATCAAAATTTGCCTCATATTCGGTAGCACGCTCATACACACTTAAATCTTTTATATATGGTTCAACCTCAACCTCATCAAAACTAAATCCACCTAGACCACTATCAATTCTTTTAATGTCATATATAGTATGAACATCCACATTCATCGGAATAGTATCGTAGATTTGAAAGCATGATTTGTCCATTTCCTTTATATAAATCATATATTATTACCTCTCTCGCAAATTCAAATTTGCTTATTTTATTGAATCGCTGTTTTTTTTACCCTTATTCTACACTGCTGGCTGCCAAGCTTTACACTTTCTAATAACTCCACTTGAACTTCGCATTCAAATATATTTTCAAACATGCGCTTACTATACCCTAGCGTGCAATAGCACCATGTTTTTGACATTGGTTCAGCAATTCTCTTCACACAAGAACAATAACACTGTGGATAAATAAGATAATAATATGTTCCATCATATTCAAATGTAAATCCAAGATTCAGTTTATTGACCTTTTGAACAAATACTTCCTGATCGTCTTCCTTTTCATAAAGTGCTTTTATTCTTGCGCCTTTGCCATGCTCTGGTCCACAGGCACAATCCATTCTTATCGACCTAATCAAATTCTCATCATAATTGTTATCAAGAAATTCACACATATCATTTGCCCATGCAAACTTCTTATTAAAATCTGCAGATTTAGCAAGTGGATGTTCTGCAAAAAACTTTTCGGCAGCCTCTACCTCCCCATGTTTTTCCATACTTTCTAAAAATCTGAGTGCATGTGGATTATCATTTTTTGCCATATACAAGATTCCTCACTTTTCTTTCACAAATTTACTCTTACATCATTAAACTACAACAATAACCTTAACTATCATAGTCATCCTTTCAATGCAAAAATGTGATTTATTTTAAGCTAATCGTCTAGAATCATACCAATTAAAAACAAATTGTTCAACCGCTGCAAATAGACTTGAAACAAAATAATATATACCTATTCCTGATGGAATCGTAAATATAAATATACTGCTCATTACTATCATCGAGATCATTACACTTTTGTTTTGCTTTTGAAGATTAAGCACCTTGAACATTGATAAATATGGATAAGCCTGCGGTAACATCTGAATTATTATTGTCGCTATAGGCAAAACAAAATATGGATCCTTTAATAGCAAAGAAGATATCCAAGGTATTAGTATTGTTCCACAAGTGGTGTCTACAATATTTTTTATTGCATTATATAGACATATCATCACAGGAAATTGCATTACTGTGGTAAAACAAGTTCCCATCCCAATACCATTTTTTGCATATAATTCAGATAGTTCCCTATTCAATCTTTCACTATCATTTTTGTATCTACGCTTTAAATTTTCTACTTGTTCAGATAAAGCACTCTGTTTCTCCATCTGCTTTCGCTGTTTCATATTTAACGGAAGAAGCATTATTTTAATCAACACAGTAATACCAACAATTGCGATCCCATAGTCATTGGTAATATTGTAAAGCAACATGATTATACTTTCTAAAAGATTCACCAAAATATTCATACCGCATTTCCTTTCCTTATCCTGCGAAATTTGATAAATCCGTAACCGTAGATAATCATTATCACAACATAGATTGCTAATAGCAAAATATTAAGCGTATCTTTTCTGATAGCAACTTCAATTAGATGTGCTATCGGTATAGCTGATAACATCCCCCAGAATACTAAAGCAAACGCAGTTGATATCCAAGGCTTATTCATTAACCATAAAAAATGTAAGTGTGGCAAAGTAACTCGCGTATAGTCTGTTATATCCTCTAGTAACTCTGTTACTTCGGCAAACTGCATTCCCTTTTCTTCTTCTTCATATACATATTCAAGATATCTATCAATTTGATTTGTTGATAAATTATCTATGTCTTGGCTGAGCATTGTCTCACAAAGTTTCAATGCTCCAGATAAACACTGTATTTCTTCTTGTAATTCTTTTTGTTGGTGTGAAATAATATCAGTAATTTCTTGTTTATCATTTAGTATTAGAAAAATAGTTTCAATAGAGATTCCCATCTTTCGATAAAGAAGAATTTTCTTTATTCTAGCAACATCTTCATCTGTATAATCTCTATACTTGCTTCCCGACTCTCGATTAGGATTTAACAATCCCTTTCTCTCATAAAATCTTACATTGCTAATGTTAAGTCCTGTAAGCTCTGCAACTTCACTAATTCTCATTATTTATTCCCTTTCCTTATAACATCATAACCTACTTATAAAGCCTTCACTAAGTGCAGAGTCAAGTTTTTTATAAAATTTTTATCATTTATCATGTCAAAAAAGCTAGTCAATTTTCTAACATTGAAC
>JAZUIN010000026.1:0-2277 GCA_045642225.1 Lachnospiraceae bacterium
GAATCGAATAAATCTACAAAAACCAGCGGCTACTATTTTTTAACATGTAACTATTAAAAACCTTGATTTTATGCGATTTGTGAGCACTCTTAAATTTTAAATTTATCATTTCTAATTTTGTAATTAGTATTCTGGACCCAAATTTGGACCCAAAATCATAATAATCAAAGTTCAAAAGTATGCGTCTATGTGTCTGATACAACTCCAAATATTTGTAACATTTCGTATCTCACAAATTGAACTTGTATTTTCCCTTACCTTTTCCTGACACTGGTTCTATAATATTACTACTAAGTAATATTCCAATCAACTTGGATGCTCTCGAAGACTTTAATCCTGTCAGTTCTTCCACTATCGTTCTTCCAAAGTAATCCTTTTCTTTACAATTAATAAATAACTCTATAGCATGATTAATTGTTTTTTCTGACAATGTACTTGAATATGTTAGCAATTTATTTCGAATGTCCACTTTTGCGCTTTCAATGTCCACTTTTGCACCTTCAATGTCCATTTTTACGTCTAACAAACCACTTATATGCATTGATCTGTTATGAAGTTCATTCTTTTCATCAAGTAATAGATTTCTCAGGAACAACTCTAAATACTCAGTTGTTTCATGAATTCCATTCTTCAAATCATTATAATTCGCTCTCACTAAAGCATTTCTGAAATACCATGCATTCTCTGCAAAAATATCATTTGCCGCATCAAAACCAAGTGTTCTCAAGTACTTAATAAAAAATACAGCTGTTGTTCTTGTATTTCCTTCACCGAATATATGAATCTGCCAAAGTCTTGAAACAAAAAAAGCAAGGTGATGTATGATTTCGTCCATAGAAAGATTTCTGTAGCTGAACTTCTTTTCTTCCGAAAAATCATAATCTAAAGAAGCTCTAAGTTCTGTAGCACTTCCATAGAGCACTGTCGCTCCATCAAGTACCCATTCCTTTTTTGTAATATTGTAATCTCGTATTTTTCCAGCATGCTCATAGATTCCGCCAAATAAATTTTTATGAATAGATATATATTCATTTGGAGTAAAACTAAAAGCATTTTCTGAAAGAATTTTAGCTATTCTCACAGCAACTTTATCTGCCTCTTCTGTTCTATTATCATCATCATCTTTCGAATTTTCTTCGTAATAGCTGTTAAGCAGATCTTGCGCTTCATCAATTGAAATATCGCCCTCTATATTTTTTATGGCCGTATCAATTAAATATTTCGAAGTTTTAAGTCCATCAACTGCCTGAAGTCCGATTGCAGTATGCCATGCATATCCTTTATCACGCTTGCTTGGCTCAGATTGTTTTATATACTCTTTAAATGGGTCTCTATCCATAACTCACCCCTAGTAAAATCATGGTTATACTAAATCTATTTTATATATTATATCATACAAAGGTTAAAGGCATTGAGATAATTCTCCCAATGCCTAGTAATATTACAAATATATTATTTAGCAACTTATCGTTGCACTATTCCTCTACAAATTTAGTGTGATATAATTCCGATAATCCGGCTATCGAGGGTAGCTCAAGAAATTTTCCACTTTGTGTTTTTTATCCCCAAACATCTTCCGCTATTTCTTTAACAAGTTTAAGCTTTGCCCACTGCTCTTCCTCAGTAAGCTTATTGCCAATCTCGCAAGAAGCAAATCCACATTGTGGGCTTAAATATAATCTATCAAGAGGTACATACTTTGCAGCCTCATGAATTCTAGCAATCACCTTCTCTTTATCCTCAAGAACAGGTGATTTTGTAGTAATAAGCCCAAGTACAACCTTTTTGTCCTCTGATACCTTCTGAAGTGGAAGAAATCCTCCTGATCTTTCATCATCATATTCAAGGAATAGCGCATCAACGTTTTCTTTTGCAAATACATAATCCGCAACCGTGTCATAAGGACCGCTAGTAAAATATGTGGAGTGATAATTACCTCTGCAAATATGTGAAGTAATGACCATATCTTCAGGCTTTCCTTCAAGGGCAAGGTTATTAACTTCTAATAGCTGTGCCTTCACATCCTCTAATTCAATTCCAAGTTTCTGATATCTCTGTTTTGCTGCATCACCAACGATAGCTCCCCAAGTACAGTCATCTAACTGTAGATTCCTACAACCAGCATCATAAAATTGTTTAATAACATCCTGATATGCTTTTCCAATATCCTGAATCAGTTCTTCATTCGATGCATAGAACTTTCTTGTTGTTTCAAAGTTCGCAGGCACAATCATCTGCTGAAAGGTCTGCGCCGGAGCAGGAATCGTATATTTCGCA
>JAZUIN010000027.1:0-5278 GCA_045642225.1 Lachnospiraceae bacterium
CAAAAGGATTCTCCTTAAATCCTGCAAATTCGACATCACCTGTAAGGCCAAGCGAATAGGTCATTTTTACCAAATCATCTCTTAAAATGCCATCTCCAAGCAAAATCAATTTTGAATTAGGATACTTTTTATGGAATTCATAGAAAGCCTTTATTAGATGCCATTGTCCCTTTTGCTCGTCTAAACGCCCCATTGTCGTAATAACAAAATTATCTTTAGTCATTTCCAAAGCGTTCGCTTTGTTCTGAATACTTTTTACATCATATCCATTATAGATTGTAACTATCTTTTCAGACTTGATATTGTAATTTACAGCTAGATCATAAGCAGTGCCCTTAGCAACAGCCACAACTTTGTCCGCGTGGTTATATAGCAGCTTCACAAGCGGTGCGACAATATACTTGTATTTATTAGCATTCAGGCACATCTGCGTCATATGCGCTCTTACAGAGACAATGGTCTTACAGTACTTGCTGCCAGTCAAAACATTAACAAAATTGGCACTATCCAAAAAGCTGATTCACGCATCATATTTGCCAGTTTTCTTCAGCTCTTTCAACTTTTTATACCGCGCAAAAAAAGGCCTTTAACTGGTACAAAAGAGCGGTCTTGTCAGCGACTGGCTTCATCCCAAGTGCAATGCTATTACCCCTATATGGATATTTTATATCGTCTGAATCATTAAGAAGAATATCGATGTCGATATCTTCAGACAGGTTACAGACGATATTAGAAACGGCACACTGCGCGCCGCCAGTATTTAAAGTTGAAATAACGATTAGAATTGATTTCATAGTACGCTCCTCTGATGTAATGGTAGCATAAATTCCAAAGGTGAGAAATGAGTCATTAGTTCTTCGTAGTCTTTTAGTACAATACAATCACCGAAATATGCATTATAAACCTCAATTTTTCTACTCATACTATAATTTCCCCATTCCACCTTTTATTTCCGCGCAGTAATAGCAACGAAATTTTGATGAGTTACCTCATTTTTCAGTTGCTATATACTACTCTGAAAAGTCATTTATGCTTATGTCCTCAAGAAACATTCTCTCGTAAAACTGATTATACATATCATTTTCCTCATACTGTGCTAGCCTAGCTATTATTTTGCAGTTATCTCTTTCGTCTTTTCTCCACAAATATCTTAACTCGTCAACTATACAATATAATTCAAATAGCAATTTTCGAAACTCATCAATATCATTTTGCAGAATCATTTTAGAAATTCCTTTTTTAGCAGATGAAATACGCCTGTTTATCATTTGTTCATCTCTAATTATAATATTTCCTGACTTTACTTCTCTCTCCACATAATCTAGTCTATCTTTAATAGCATCAATAGCCACTGCCAATTCATCATTTAACTCTATTTTTATATTATTTTTCTCTAAATAACGCAGTGTGATACCAAAACACTTTTCGTTATAAAACGGATGATAATGTGACCATATATCGCTAGGTGCCATAGCGCAAATTATTTCTTCAAACTCATCCATTGTGTCAACATACACATAATGCTGTATTCTAATTGCATTTTTGTAGTCTTTAATATGATTAAAAGATTCTATTGCAAACGCTAAAACAATTGATGAAAATAGAGAATTTCTTAGTTCCCATACTGTTTCAAAATAGGATTTGTCCATTCCATTAGTTGTATTATCTACTCGAGTTGTTAATCCTGCAAATACCGCCCATAAAAGAATAATCATCATATAAAAAATGAAATCATTTTTTGTAAATATGACATTTATTCTTCTCCAATTTCGAAAAATTTGTAACTTAAATTTTATTAGTTCTATTGCTACTTTGTCGTTTAAGTTACATACTCGTCTTTGCCCTTTATATTTTACCTTCAACATATTAGTCTCCTTGACCTTATTTTTAGAGTAGTCTCTATCACCAAAAATATTTACGTAAATGCTAGCATAGAAATAAGGAAAAGGAAATTTTAACATAACACCCAATTACTAAAAATCCAGGCAAATGTGTTCTTATGAGATATCCATGACAAAGTCTCTGAAATCATAAAATAAGCAGGCTGCCAACGACAGCCTGCTCAAATGTAGATCAATCCTTTTACCCCAAAATAAAGTTTTATCTTCAGTCCCTTTTATACTCTTATAAATTGTATTAAGCACATATGATGTCATTTTAATCTGATAATCAGGATACCCCACCACCATGTTTTGATAGAGCATTTTCACGGAATTGTTTTATCCGCTAATGCTACCATTTATAATATCTGTCTATTTTTCACGCAAAAGTACTTTTCTTGCTTAAAAACTTTCCCTAGTCCGTTTGGCAGTTTTTCAAGGATTGTATCCATGCTTACTTGCTTCAAATTGTTCACCCTGCACGCAGCACTTATTTGCTCCAAAGAATCCTTATCTTGGCATAGCCTAAATAATTGTTCAAAAAATTGACTTACCGAGCAAATTGCTCCATCTCGAATCATATTATCCAAATAGAACTGCATTGTATTCTCATAAGAAAGTATTCCATTCCTAAGTTCAACTAATAACAACTCACTTTCTCCAGAATATCTCCATTTTGTATATTGTTCCAATTCCGAAATAAACTGAGCAAACATTTGATTGCTAAACGACCATTTAACGCCATTAATCGTTGTTACAACTTCACCATCTGGGTAGTCCTCCTTTGGCCAGTAAGCACCATAACCAGGCAAGTAGAAATTAACCGAATTTCCTGTGCGAAAATGATAGTATTCTAATCCTCGCAAAATATCTTTACCTGTTGGCAAATCAGGTCTTGTTATCAATATTCCTATTGTTTCGTTTTTAATCTCATATTTCTGAACATTTTTTGATATATCCGCCATCATTATTTGATATGTCAATGCCTCAAACATACGTTTTACCCTCCTGCTGTTTCTAATCACATTAAACCTTGATAGCCTACACATTTAATTTCCATATATTCACTGCAAAATAGTCATTTTCCAGCTAAATACCGCCAAATATCAATATAAAATCAGCCAAATATACAAAAAATACATCTGACCACACCATTTATTTTTGTTATAATAATTCTTTCCTATTCTCAATAAACCTCATTGTCTTCACAACGCACAATTTCGCTTCCCCCCGTCAGATGAAGTCTACTTGCTACAAAAGTGCCGCTGGTTAATACTAGCAAACCAATCAAACATTAAATATCATAATAAACTACGCATGGATTCACATTTTCATGTTCTTATGAATACTTATGATTATGAGCCTTCTTCTGGTTATTTATGTACAACAATTTGATTTTTTGCAACTATTTCTGCAACATTATTATTCCAATCACCATAGATTAAAATTCGATTTTGAGAATCATATATATCCTTTAATATTTTCTTGAATAATTTAGTATCTTTTATTTTTACGTCTACTTTAAATCTGCCATTATCATCTGAGCCATAAGGAAATTTAAAACGAATAGTATTTGTTGTTCTATCATAACTATGATAAGCGCATTCTACTAACTTTATTCCTAAAATATATCTTGTGTACAAAAATAAGGTTTTTCTTCCAGCAAATAAATATCTTATTGCTATTCCGTTTATATAATCATCATTTGCGTTAGACAAACAAACCGCATATAATTGCCTTATAGTATGAATATATTGAATCTCCCCTTTTTTATCAGTTTTAGTTATTGGTTTTCTAGTATCTCCGCCTTTGTTAACAATTGTATCTTTTTTTATTTTAGAAATTTCATCTAATAAGGAGTCTGGAGTAAAATCAGAAAAATCATAATCATCTATATCTCCTGAATCAGAAAATTCAATATCATTCCAACAGTTTTCAATATGTGTTGAACTTGGTAATTTTGCAAAATATGGTCTTACCTTATTTGAATTAATTGCAGCTATTCTAAATTGACAACTACATTCTTTATTTGCACAATAAAAAATGAACTCTTGCTCACTTGGTAATACATCTTTAGCCAAAACTTTATCTTCATGGTTTAAATCTCTATATGCATATTTAGCCATCTTATTTACCCCCTATTATTAAATACAACATATAAACCACATACACACGAGCTAATAGTGGGATCATTCAAACTCAATCTCTTCATTAATTTTCTCATGAATACTGATTCTATTTTCAACGTCAAGCCGATTAACTAACCATCCATTTAAATTGCAATTTCGAATAAACTCATCAATTCGATTTACGCCATACATTTCTTTTAAAGTAACTACCACACCAAATCGCAATCCTACTCCATCCTTAGGATCCAATCGATTATTTGTTTTTATTTCCATACCCCAGTTCTTATTAGTGTATGATTTTTTAGGTATCTTTCTTTCCTTTATTCTTTCAGAAACATATTTTACGTTATCCCATTTGCGAAATCTTTCTCGCGCCTCGCCCTCAAGAATAAATTTACTTTCCCCCGCTAAGTCAATGTCTTGATTTTGTTTATCTGAATTTATCTCGTTCAGACTACCATTATCCATAATTCTACCTAGATGAAGATTTAGTTCCGTGTTTGTATAATCAACTCCTTGTGCTCTATCACATACAGGGAAGTAACACATAGTTGCCCTTGCATAAAATGGATAACAATCATCTTTCATCGGGACCGGAAAATGATAATTATATGTATTCCACTTTTCACTAACATCAGTAACCAAAAATCTTATTTCATCATCTTGTGTTTGAATAATATCTTCAATTCTTATTGGGACTACTCCATGTCCATACAATGCAACTTCCTCCGGAGAGGGAGCTTCTTTCCATCCTCTTGCTGAATCTATAATTAATGCTTTTGCAAGTTCTCTGTTTAGTCCTAAAACATCAATTAAATAACTCAACTTTCTAGCAATCCATGGTGCAGCAAATGATGTTCCCGCAACATATGTTGCACCTAATGGCTCACAAACCTGTATATACTGTTCCTCACTTCCCCCGTAATAACTAACATCAGGTTTAGCAAAGAAAGAAAGGGCTAATCCTTTTCTCGAGTATTTTGTTGACAGTCCCTTTTTTGTAACCGCATTTACCACAATACTATTAATTGAGTCAGCTGGTGAACCAATTTTTTCAACATAGTCATTAGGCTTATTTGTTCCCGCAACTACAAAAATCACGTCATTCTCATACTGTATTTGATCAAGAATTGAGGCTTCAGCAGATATAAAGTTATCATTAATCTCTTGATTGCTTCCAAGAGAAATATTCCACACTTTTATGTCTTTATTTGCTTCCACAATTCTTTTAATCAATTTTATAATTGTAAAAGAAGAAAACTGTGCTCC
>JAZUIN010000028.1:0-48626 GCA_045642225.1 Lachnospiraceae bacterium
CCTTCACCTATCGTATATGAAATGATTCAGCTTATGGAACATGAAATTGAAGATGGAAATACTGGATATATATATAATGGTCAATATTACGACTCTCCTGCTGAAGATCCAAATTTTTTAACTGATATGAATAGATAAAAATCAATATTTAAAATGTTAAATTTTTTCAAGTGTTGCAACACTTCTGCAACACTCCACCTGTTATTATTACATCATCAACAGGAACACAGTTCAAAAAAAACATTTAAGAAGGAGGACAAAATTATGGAACCAGGAACAATCGCATTAATTCTTATGTTCGTTTTAGGTTATGGCGGATCACATTTATTTTAAGAAATTTACAAACACAAAAAATATTATTATAAGGAGGAGAAAATCATGTGTGGAATTATCGTAGGAGGCGCTTATGCTGCATGTATCAATGGACCTATAGCTTTAGGCGTCATTAAATGGTTTTACTAATAGAAAAGGACATAATATGAAATATTTTACAAAACAACAACAGCTGATTATCTGAAAAAACATCGGATAGTCAGCTGTTGTTTTATATAATTTTTTCTTCTCTTACCATATTTCCAAGTGCATGCAAAACCGCTATATCAAAAACCTTAAAATTTTTTCAAGCGTTGCAACACTTCTGCAACACAGCATTTACTATACTATGTTCATAAACAAAACAAACGACAACAAATCAAAAATAAAATTTAAAGAAAAGAGGACAAAGAAATGATAAAAAAGATTAAAGGTTACACAGTTAAATTCACAGCAGGAATGGTTCTTGCAGCAACATTAATGAGCACAGCTTCTATGGCAGCAAGTGCTTCTGGACTCCAAGTACAGGCTAAAGGATCTGTAGTTGCAACACAACCAGTTGCTTCCGTTACTGCAAGTGATGTAGCTTCTGTTACAGGAAACGATGTAGTTTCTGTTTCAGCAAACAACGTAGTTAGAGTTGGCGCAGGTAAGACAGATGACGCTGTAGTTGAAGATCAAGGTAATATGAACTCTAGTCAGTACGCTGTAGATTCAGTTGTTGACGAAAATGCTGATTGGCATGAAGGCGATGGAGATATGAATCCATTCCATAAATATTATCAAAAAGCACGTGATATGGTTGCAAATATAAATCGTATGAACGAAGTAAGAAAGGCTGAGGAAGAGGCAAGAAAAGCTAGAGAAGAGCAGCAAGCTGAGGAATCTAGACGTGCAGAGCAATTTAAAAAGGCTGAGGAAGCTAAGCTTGAAGAATACGCAAAAAAGGTTCATGAAGATAGAATTGCTAAAGAAGGTCAAGGCGATGTAATCGATGACCAATTCGCATATGTTGAAGGCCAAGGCGATGTAATCGACGATCAATTCGCAGTAGCTACAGATGAAACTGTAAATGTTGCTGATAATAACACTGAGGCTACTGCTCCATCAGTTAATTCATTTGTTGCAGTTGGTTCAGTAGATTGCGCGAAAGCTTCAAAAGATGATGTGGATGCTAAAATTAAAAAGAAAATAGAAGATTGTGAGATTAAACGTGCATATGATTTATATAAGATTCCACAAGAAAACAAAAGCCACTTAACAAAAGCGTTGGAAAATTTTGTAGATGGATTTGATTTATATAAAGATGATAAAAATAGAGTATGTAATGCGATTGATAGTCAGGATAAGTTTGGTGTAGCTGAAAAAGAGTATTTAAAAGAACTAACTAAAATTGGTTATGGTGCATTAAACGGATTTGTCACAAAAGAAATTATCCCTGGTATAGGTCCAGTAAAAAAAGCCGCACAAGCACTTGCGAGTTTCTCTAAGGCTAAGGATGCTAAAGGATTTGCAGAAACAACAGTGCAAGTTATGGATGGTGTTAAAAATTCATTACAAACAGTTATTGCAATAATTCCAGGAGGCGGCGGACTTATCAATTCTGCTGTTGATGCAGTGGGTAGTACGGTCAAATATGCTACAGCGAAAATTTGGTCTTGGTTCTCATAAAAAAAGTAACCGATAAGAAGTAATAATTACCTTAACACATGAAAATATAATATTTAAAACAAACAGCTGATTATCTGAAATAATTATCAGATAGTCAGCTGCTCTTTTTACTCTGATTTAAGAAATGCTCTAACCTTTTCATTAGAAGAATTATTAAGTACTTCATCACATGTACCCTCTTCTAAAACAACACCATCCGAAAGAAATACAATTCTATCAGAAACATTTTTCGCGAATTCAATATCATGAGTTACAATTACATTTCCATAACCATCATTAGCCAAATCTCTTATTATAGTAGTAACATCTCTAGTAATTTCTGGGTCAAGTGCAGATGTAGGCTCATCAAAAAACATTATTCTAGGATGCATCATAAGAGCCCTTGCTATCGCTACTCTTTGCTGCTGTCCTCCCGACAACTCACAAGGATAACAATCCATTTTTTCTATAATACCGAGCTTTCTAAGAATGCTTTTCGCTTCCTCTTCCACTTCTTTGGCATCGCGTTTTGCTACAACTAACGGTGCATCACACAAATTCTTCATTACAGTATAATGTGGAAACAGATTAAAATGTTGAAAAACATAACCTATATTGTTCTTCACATCCTTTTCATCAACATTATTCTTATATACTGTCTTCTCATCAGGTGCATTGTCTGTCACCTCATTACCAACAACAGTAATAGTCCCGTAATCCATCTTCTCAAGAAAAGACGCACATCTCATCAATGTGGTTTTTCCCGCTCCAGATGAACCAAGAACCGTAACCACTTCCCCTTCAGATACTTCAAAATCTATACCTTTAAGTACGCTTTTATCTTCAAAGCTTTTTTTCATATTTTTTATTTCTAATAACTTCATAATCCAACCATCCTAATACTACATTTACAAAACAACATTTCAAATATTTAACCTACAGCCTTTAATTACTTATAATAGTCCAGTTTCTTCTCAAGCTTTGACATAGCAAATGCAACCAATACGTTAAATACATAGTAAAATACTCCTGCCACAAATAGCGGAATTATGCTTGTTTGTGCAGCCGCAATTTGTTTTGCAATCGTAAATATTTCTGAATACGCCAAAACAAATGCAAGGCTAGTATCTTTTACCAAAGTTATTACTTCATTAGTCATTGCAGGCAAGACTCTTTTAATCATCTGAGGCAAAATAATTCTAGTGAAGCATTGGCTCTTAGAATAGCAAAGCATATTTGCCGCTTCCCATTGACCACCGGAAATGCTTTCGTATCCTGATCTGTAAATCTCTGCAAAATACGCTGCATAGTTTAGAGAAAAACCAATAATAACAGCAACAATTCTATAGCTATTAGACAAGGTTATTCCGAAAATGTAATACGGGCCAAAGAATACCACCAAAAGCTGCAACATTAACGGTGTTCCTCTAACAATAGAAATATACACTTTAGCAATAGTTTGTAATACCTTCAATTTAGAATTACGAAGGCCAAAAATGCCAATTCCTAGAGGCAACGCAAAAATAAGTGTTAATACAAATATCAATATGGAGTCTAGCATACCTTTTCCTAAATCAATAGAAATACTTTTGATATTATCCATAACAGTACTTGATTTGCTAGATGTTTCATTTTTCATAACAGAATCTGCACCTTCTTGGCCAAGACATACAAATTCTTCAACTTCCCACTTTCTAGCTATACTGTTAAAGGTTCCATCTTGATTCATTTCTTCTAACGTCTTTTCAACCTGATTTCTAAGAGCAGTATTTCCCTTCTTAAAGCCTATACCATACTGTTCAGAAGAAATCTTGTCAGAAAGAATAACAAAGCTATTACCTCTTGACTCAACCTGGTATTTAGCAACACCAATATCCAAACATACAGCATCTCCTGCTTTTGAATCAAGATTCATAAACGCACTGTTATAATCCGACACCTGAATAAGTTGCTTAAACGAAGCTGCTAACTCTTGATTCTCACTAGTAGCATCCTCAGAAGTTAATGCTTTAAGAGCAGAAGAATCTGTTTGTACAATAACATTTTTGCCCTTCAAATCATTCAAGCTTCTAATTCCAGAATCAGCTTTAACAACTACAACTTGCGAATTATCAACATATGCTGATGACCAAGTATAATCATCCTCTCGTCCATTGATTGTAAATCCACTCCAAATACAGTCTATTGTTCCCGTATTAAGCTCCATATCTTTAGAATCCCAATCAATAGGTTGCTTAACTAGTTCCCAGCCATTACGCTTACACACTTCTTCAGCAAGATCCAAGTCAAAACCTACATATTCTCCATTATCATCCTTATACCCATATGGAGGAAAACCTGCATCAAATCCAACTGTAAATTTCTCACCCTGAGTTTTTTCTATTGAATCTTTTCCATTTCCATTAGCACATCCTAACAATGTTGTAATAAGTAACACTGCAAGAATTGCAACAGCTATTATTTTATTTGTATTCTTTCTCATCATTACCTCATTACTAATGTTAATTCTACATTTAATATCAAAAATTAAAGAGCTATTCACTGTACAATTAGCGAATAGCTCTAAAATTATATGTTGATTTAACAGTCTCTAAAGACCATCTCTACTAGCTTTTCTTAAAACTTGAATAGAGAAGAAATACCACCCATTAATGAGCTTGCTTCTTCTACTAACTTCTCTAAAGCTTCTAGTGCTTCATCAGGAAGCTTATCATAACCTTCCTTATTCTTTGCAAAGCCCTTAACAGCATCTACTCTGTTTTGCATTGCTTCAGCAAGTGCTCTAACATAGTCGTTATCCTCAAGATTTGGAGTAAAGTCGCCTGTCTTACCAGACCAATCATTCATGATTTCGATATCTTCGAATGGTCCCCACTTCTCGAACTTAGCATTGCCTTCAACAATTGTCTCTAAGATACCAAGAGTGTCTTCCTTCTGACACTTATGACCCATGAAGTCACCTGTGTTAACAATATAACAATCTACGTTCTTCTCTTCTACTAACTTCTTGAACTTCTCATAATCATTTACAAGTGGATATGTTCTAAATGGGTTAGCATAAGGAACGATACGAAGTGCGTTCATGTCTGTTCCAGCCTTAACACGCTCAGCAGATGATGTCTTAGTTGCAAGTGTTGCACCCATAACTGAAGCTAAAGCTGCACCATTAAGCTTAAGTACTGGTGGAATTGTAGGATCCTTCATAATCCAGAAAATAGCATTAACTGGAGCTTCAATCTTATCTACACGGTTTGGTGACCATAACTTAGACTTGATTGCACGACCGTTACCATTTCTAATATCTTCTGTAACAAGTTGGATCTTACCATCTTCGTCCATTGTACATGAGCAGTTTTGAACTGATAATAAATATTCATTATCAGGACATCCTGTAGGATAATCTGCTGTCTTATCAAAGTATGTTGGCTCTAAAGCAATTGATGAGCATGTATCTGAGTTAATGATAAATGCATCATCATGAAGTACCTTAATACCACCAAACTCATCATACTTACCATCATGCTTAGCATGTGTAAGTGTTGACTTACCTGATCCTGAAAGTCCATATACTGAAGCAACGAACTTAGAACCATCTTGAAGTGAGTATTCTTTTTGTCCACCGTGGCAAGCAGCGTAACCATTACGGTTAGCAAGTGCCCATGCCATTGTAAGTGTACCCTTCTTGTGCTCACCAAAGTACTTCATACCAAGGATTGCTGCACAGTTTTGGTTTGTATCAAAATAGCATAATGTAAGTGGATCTGACAAACAGCTATAATCTACGTCAGGAGACTCTGTTGGAGTCCATTGTGGATCAGAGAAAATGTAAATGTCAGGTTCATTTCCGTCACCAACTGGTTGAGAATTCTTGTACATCTTTACATATTCATCTGATTGATATTGGAAGTTAAGCATCCAGTTATATAATAGGTTCTCTTCGCCCTCTGGAATAAGAAGGTGAGCCTTAACCATAAATTCTGGATCAAGACCTACGAAACACTCTGCATGATAAAGTGTCTTAAAACGTGTCTTGTAAATAGCATCCATTACTACTTTATCTAACTTAGTCTCGTCTACACCTGGCTCTCCCTTGATTCTACGAGCAGCTGCATAACGACCTGTTACTGCACCATCGTTGAAAAGTAATACCTTAGCATCCTTCTCTAAACCGAATGTATCAGCATCCTTAATAGGCATATCTGTTACAACTGTTCCTGGAGAATTCTTAGCTAATTCATAAGCTTCTCTTAATGTGTTGATTTTGATTACATTGTTTCCGTAAAATGGAGCTTCAATAATAGCACGAGTTTTAGAAAAACCTACTTTACCAGCGCCAATTTCACTTATTGGATAAAATGCTTTTGTTGACATATCATGTCCTCCTTTTGCTTTTTATAATCTTTCTTCTTAGAATTTGTTAAAAAAATATCAAAATTACAAAACCCTAATTATCATTAAAATAGCACATTTTACTCAAATATGCAATATTTTCTATTATACTCCAAATTAATTTTTTATATTTTGACTAAATTCATATACTATTCATATCTATATACGACTCCGTTTTTATAAATTTTGACAAAATATTGCTTATAATGTTATAATTCAAGAGATTATGTAAAATTAAAGGAGGAAATAACTATGGCTACAGAAGAAAAAGTATTTAGCGAAATTACTCCCAAATTAGTTGAACTAGCTGAGCTATCCAAGAAATCAGCTTATATCGACCCTGAATTATATGTAAAATATGACGTCAAAAGAGGTCTTCGTGACATTAATGGTAAGGGTGTTCTTGTAGGTATTACAGACATTTCTGAAGTTAAATCTTACGAAGACGTCGATGGCAAGCGTGTTCCTATTGATGGACAATTATATTATAGAGGATACAATGTACAAGATATTATTAAGAAATCTGAAAATGCAGATCATTTCGGTTTCGAAGAATGTACATATCTACTGCTATTTGGCCAATTACCAGATAATAGAGATTTAGCAGAATTCCAGAACATCCTTGGCGACTATCGTTCTCTACCTAAAAACTTTGTTAGAGACGTTATTATGAAGAAGCCTTCTAGGGATATGATGAATTCACTATCGCGTTCAGTACTTACACTTTATTCATACGACGACGTTGCTGATGATACTTCTCCTGCAAATGTACTTCGTCAATGTCTACAGTTAATAAGTACATTTCCACTTCTATCAGTGTATGGTTATCAGGCATATCGTCATTACTATAATGAAGAAAGTCTTATCATCCATCCACCTAAGAAGGAATTATCTACTGCAGAAAATATTTTGCATTGTTTAAGAGACGATAGTAAATATACACCTCTTGAAGCAAAACTTCTTGATGTAGCATTGATTCTTCACATGGAGCATGGTGGTGGTAACAACTCAACATTTACTACTCACCTTGTATCTTCTTCAGGAACTGATACATACTCAGCAATCGCAGCCGCTCTTGGTTCTCTAAAAGGACCTAAGCATGGTGGTGCTAACCTAAAGGTAGTTAAAATGTTTGCCGACATGAAGGAAAACATTTCTGATTGGACTTCTGAGGATGAAGTAAGAGAATATCTCAGTGATCTATTAGACAAGAAACGTTTTGATAAAGCAGGACTAATATACGGAATGGGACATGCCGTATACTCTATATCAGATCCTAGAGCTGTCACCTTTAGATCTTATGTCAAAGCGCTATCTGACGAAAAAGGCATGCAAAAAGAATACGCTTTATATTCTTTGGTAGAAAAGCTTGCACCAGAAATCATTGCTGAAAAGCGTAAAATCTACAAAGGCGTTAGCCCTAACGTAGACTTCTACTCTGGTTTTGTATATCAAATGCTTGGTCTTCCACTTGAGCTATATACACCAATATTTGCAATAGCACGTATTGCTGGATGGAGTGCTCATAGATTAGAAGAAATATGTCATAGTGGTAAAATTATGAGACCAGCCTATATGACAGTCAAAGAACACAGAGAATTTGTTCCAATCGACGAAAGAGATTAACTCAAAAGAGTTTTATATCAATAAAAATATTATAACGACAAAATTATTATAACAAAACGCTATGAGCATTAGCCCATAGCGTTTTCTATTCAACCTATAAGAATCTTCTTTTGGCATTCCTTAACATTTGCGAGAACCAAATCCACACGCCTATCAATATAATAACGGAAATACCTGTTGCTATGCTTGGAAGATGTAAAACCACGTCAGCTAAAATGTTAAATACACCAAAAATAAAACAAACACAGCCAAATATCATTGTAAATGGAAACATATAATCAACAAAATCATATGGTCTCTTGCATATTTGTATCTCTTTTGCAGTCAAAAGTATTGGCGGAATATCATCGCTCTTCTTCATCTTGTAAGCGCAAAAAATTATATATCCACCCAAAATCGTTATCAATACATCAAATAGTACCATTACTGTTGATGAATTTAATATACCGTTCATTTATCCACTTTCCTTTCAACGACATTGTCTTTTTAAACAAAATCAATATTATTTCTCTAAATAATCTATCAAACTTCTTGCTAGAATTCAATGATAATTTCTGCATTGTCACAAGTTATTTACAAAACTGTTTACAAATATAACTTAACAAAAACAACGCGTAAATTTTAGTGAAAATTTTCTAATTTTCTAGAAAATATATTTGAATAATAGGTTAAATTATTGTAAAATTATACTATGTTGATATAACTAGGAGGTCACGAAAATGGAATTAAAAGATACGACTATATTAATCTGTGATGATTCAATCTTAGCTCGTAAGCAACTAAAGGACGTTATTGAAGTATTTTCTACAGACATTACATTTGCTGAAGCTTCAAACGGCCAAGAGGCAATTGACAAGTACAAGGAAGTAAATCCTGATTTGGTATTCTTAGATATCGTAATGCCTGTCAAAGATGGTAATGCTGCTGTTCAAGGCATCATCGAATATGACAAAGATGCAGATATCGTTATTGTATCATCAGTTGGAACACAATCTCAATTAAAGTCAGCTATCGAAGCTGGTGCTAAGGATTTTGTTCAGAAGCCAATTTCAGAAGAACAGGTTCTTAAAGTATTAAGTTCACATTTGGAGGGTTAATATAATGTATGCACAGTTTTTTGGAAGCTTCCTTTTAGGTAAGGATAGCGTTACACCAGAACAATTAACAGCCGCAATTTCAAAGGCTTCAGAAACTCGTTTAAAGCTTGGTACTCTTGCACTACACAAGTATTATATGACTGCTGAGCAAGTTGATGAAGTATGCTTCTTACAGACTAGAGAAGACAAGAGATTTGGCGAAATTGCTGTAGAAAAGGGTTATTTACGAGATGAACAGGTTGATGAATTATTAGCTGTTCAAAGTCCAGATTATTTGATTCTTGGACAAACACTTATTGATATGGGAGTTTTAACAAATTCTGATTTAGAGTTACTCATTTCTGAGTATGAGATTTTCAATGAAATCGATGATATGTCACTTGAGAATCAATCTAAGACAGATAGACTTATCCGTAACTTCTTTACTTTCTCTGGCAAAGAACTTACAGATCATGCACTCACATATATTAATTTAGCATTTAACAACTTAGTTAGATTTATTGGTTCAGATTTTACACCACTTAATCCTATTTCTTGTTCAAAAGAACACGAAATCAAGTATTGTGTAACACAAGAAATCCATGGCGAAATTGATTGCTACTCAAGAATTGATATGGATGAGGCTACTGCTATCTCATTTGCATCAAGATATGCAAAAATGGATTTCAGCGAATTAGATGATTATGTTAAGGCATCTATCGATGACTTCCTTAACTTACATAATGGTTTATTCCTTGTTAACATGTCGAATATGTTCTCAATGGAATTATCACTTACACCACCAGTCGCTGAACAAGACTGCACTATTGCTTTAAGTGAAGGATCATTTATCATTCCAGTTATCTATCCATTTGGTACAGTACACATTATTGTATCTTTATAAAATCGTGATTTAACAAAATATATAATAAAAGGGACGGAAGTTTTCCGTCCCTTTTTTATATTATATTTACTTCAAGAAGCTTGTTACCGCTTCTTCCATTTCGCTAACAGCACATTTATTATCATGTAATATATTAGCTTCCCTAATCTCTTTGATAGCATTAGGAATCTCTACATTTCCTAGCTTACTAAGTTCATCAACCAAATCAAAGTCATCCCAAGAATCGTATTTGGCATCAATTGCGGACATTACTGATCTTGTAAACTTAAATGGGCTTGCTGTTGAAGCAATTACTGTCTTAGTTGTATCGCCTGTACTAGCAACATATTTGTCATATACACACTTTGCAACTGCTGTATGTGTATCAATGATATAGCCTGTTTTGTCGTATAAATCATGAATAGTTTTGGCGGTCTCCTCTTCTGATGCGAAGTTACCATAGAAATCAGCTAACTGCTCTTTCATCTCAGGTGTAATTTCATATTTACCATTCTCAGAAAGGCTATTCATCAATTCAACATTCTTCTTGTCGCTTCTTCCTGCAATCATATGAATCAATCTCTCTAGATTACTAGAAATAAGAATATCCATAGATGGCGAATTAGTCAAAACGAACTCTCTATTCTTGTCATATACGCCTGTCTCAAAGAAGTCATACAAAACTTTATTCTCGTTAGATGCACAAATAAGCTTTGCAATAGGCACTCCCATATTCTTAGCATAATATGCAGCTAAAATGTTACCGAAGTTACCAGTTGGAACACATACATTTATCTTATCTCCATTAGTAATCTCTTCATTAGCAACAAGCTTTGCATAAGAATATACATAATATGCAACCTGTGGAATTAGACGACCTATATTGATTGAATTTGCAGAAGAGAATTGATATCCAATTTTCTCAATCTTAGAATTGAGCGCCTCATCTACAAACATCTTCTTAACGCCAGTTTGTGCTTCATCGAAATTGCCATCAATTCCTACTACCTTAGTGTTATCTCCCTTTGTAGTAATCATCTGAAGCTCTTGTATGCGGCTTACACCGTCTTTAGGATAGAATACAACTATCTTAGTACCCTCTACATTTGCGAAGCCCGCCAATGCGGCTTTACCAGTGTCGCCTGATGTGGCTGTAAGAATAACTATATCATTATCTACATTATTCTTTCTTGCACTAGTAATCATTAGATGTGGCAAGATTGACAACGCCATATCCTTAAATGCAATTGTTGCACCATGGAATAATTCTAAGAAATATGCCTTGTCGCAAGATACCAAAGGTGCAATTTCCTCTGTATCGAACTTCTCATCGTATGCATTATTAATACATTTTCTAAGCTCTTCCTCAGTAAAATCTGTAAAATATAATTTCATTACTTCGTATGCCACATCTTGATATGACATCTTACTTAATTCTTCCATACTAACATCAAGAGCAGGAATACTTTCTGGCACGTATAAACCACTATTATTAGCCAATCCCTTTAATATTCCAACTGATGCCTCTACTGTCTCATTACTATTTCTTGTACTTACGAATTTCATCTTAATCCCTCTAATCATAATATTTAGAAATTTTTATCGTCTAATATTATATAGCAAAAAAAGCTAATATTCAAGAAACATCGTATTTTGTATTTATAAACAAACTATTTTTTGTTACAATATTCATTAGTAATATAAGTTAGTGAAATATATGTCAAACAACTATACAATATAACTTAATTTTGTGCAATCAATAAAGGTTAATTTTATGCATTCAAAAAAGGTTAGTTTTATGCATTCAATAAAGGTTAATTCGACATATATTTACATATATTCAGACATAATATAACAAAATTCTACAACCGGAAATTAGGAGGACAGGTTATGTTACAAGGCGTATATATTGCCTACAAGAAAGATAAAACTCCATATTATAGAGCAAGTATACATCATAACGGCAAGCACGTTACTTTGGGCAGTTATGACACAGAAGAGATGGCCCACAAGGCCTATCTAGAAGCAAGTCAGCTATACAAAACAACTGACACAACTATTGAGAATTACACTTCCAAAGAACACATTTTATCAGATGACCGCATCGTAACTATACTTAACCATAGAGACAATAAGATTTATATAAAGACACCTATTTATCTTAGATCTGGTTATTTTTCTTATTTTCTTTCAAGAGATAGGGAGCTCAAGTTCGACAACGACGACTTATTCTATTATAGCTCGCATCGAATTCTTGCTAGAAAAGGTCATTTGTACGTTAATGACTTTGGTATGCAATATAATATACTTAGTCGTTTTGGCATCAAGAACTTTGCTGTCGAAGGTAACGACTTCAAATTTGCTAACGGTGACCCTACTGATTACAGATATGGAAATATAATTGTTATAAATAAGTATCATGGAGTCCACAAAATAACTTATAAGAAGCAAGAAAAGTACCAAGTCAAAATCCATTTCAACGGAGATTATTTGATTGGACGTTTTTCTTCTGAAGAGAAAGCTGCTATCGCATATAATAAAGCAGTTGATTATGCTAGAGACAAAGGAATCAAGAAAAACTATATCGAAAACTACGTTCCTGACCTATCTCCAAAGGAGTATGTTGAAATATATTCTAGCATCAATCTTCCTGAGAAATATACAGCTTATATTGATAGCTTAGCATAAAAAAGTAACATAGAGCATATAGCTCTATGTTACTTTTTATTATTTATTAAATTATTATACTGCGTAATACATTAACTATTCTTTCTACTATCGTTAATCAAATAACACAAACTTATTTCGCATTAATATAATTAACTAAACCTTCTGACGCAATAATCTTTTGCATAAATTCTGGAAATGCTTGACCTTGGTATGTCTTGCCTGTTGTAACATTTGTAATCAAGCCCGAATCAAAATCAACCTTAACCTCGTCTCCATCTTTGATGTCAACAGAAGCTTCCTTACATTCAATAATTGGAAGACCAATATTAATTGAATTACGATAAAAAATTCTTGCAAATGTTTCTGCTATAACGCAACTAACACCAGCTGCTTTAATAGCTATAGGTGCGTGCTCGCGTGACGAACCACAACCAAAATTCTTAGTTGCAACAATGATATCACCCTCTGAAACTTTATTAACAAAATCTTTATCAATATCTTCCATACAATGTGTTGCTAATTCCTTAGGATCTGAAGAATTCAAATATCTAGCAGGAATTATAACATCTGTATCTACATTATCGCCATATTTAAAAACTGTTCCATTTGCTGCTTTCATTACATTCTCCTTTCCTATAAATCCTTTGGTGATGAAATCTTACCAGTAATTGCTGATGCCGCTGCTACTGCTGGGCTTGCAAGATAGATTTCTGAATCAATAGCACCCATACGTCCAACGAAGTTACGGTTTGTTGTTGATACACATTTCTCACCTGATGCAAGAATTCCCATATAACCACCAAGACATGGTCCACAAGTAGGAGTCGAAACAACTGCTCCCGCCTCTATGAAATCTCTAATAAATCCAGCTTCCATAGCTTGTAGATAAATGTTTTGAGTACCAGGAATAATGATACATCTAAGATTCTTTGCAACCTTCTTACCCTTAAGAATCTTTGCTGCTGTCTCTAAATCTTCGAATCTACCATTTGTACAAGAACCAATAACAACTTGGTCGATTGCAATATCCTCAACCTCGTCAATTGTCTTAGTATTTTCTGGCAAATGTGGAAATGCAACTGTAGACTTAAGCGCTGACAAATCAATTGTAATCACTTCATCGTATTCTGCATCTTCATCTGCTGCGTATACTTTGTATTCTCTGTTAGTATGCTCATCTAAATAAGCTGTAGTAATATCATCAACTGGGAATATACCATTCTTTGCACCAGCCTCAATAGCCATATTACAAATACAAAGTCTGTCATCCATAGAAAGCTCTTTAACGCCCTCTCCTGTAAATTCTAATGAGCGATACAAAGCACCATCTACACCAATCTTTCCGATTAAATGTAATATTACATCTTTACCGCTAATGTATTCACTTGGCTTTCCAACTAATTCAACTTTGATTGCAGATGGCACCTTAAACCAAGCCTTACCTGTTGCCATACCAGCAGCCATATCTGTAGAACCTACACCTGTAGAAAATGCTCCTACAGCACCATAAGTACAAGTATGTGAATCAGCTCCAATAATACAATCACCTGCAACACAAAGACCTTTTTCAGGAAGTAATGCATGTTCAATTCCCATCTGTCCCACATCAAAGTAATTTGTGATTTCATTCTTGCAAGCGAACTCTCTAACACACTTACAGTGCTCAGCTGACTTGATATCCTTATTAGGAACAAAATGGTCCATTACAAGAGCAATTTTATCCTTATGAAAGACACCATCAACATTCATCTTCTCTATTTCGTGAATTGCAACTGGACTTGTAATATCATTACCAAGAACAAGATCAAGATCTGCCTCAATAAGTTGTCCAGCAACAACTGAATCTAGCCCAGCATGTGCTGCTAGAATTTTTTGGGTCATTGTCATTCCCATAATTGATTCCTCCTATATTCATGTAAAATATATATTAACAAATATCTCAATCATATATTTTTACAGTAAATTGACTTTTCAACAAAAGATGCCCCTAGCAAATAAATTTGCCAGGAGCACTTTCCTTAAATACATGCTTTATGCATGTAATTTCTCCTTGTAAATAGGCTTTAGTTGTTGATGAACTTCTCTTCTTCGTTGTTCCAGCTATATAGATTACGAACTTCCTCACCAACTTTTTCTGCTGGATGCTCAGCAGCTAACTTTCTCATAGCCTTGAAGTGTACTTGACGTCCAGCTGGTGACATATCAAGTAAGAATTCCTTAGCGAATGAACCATCTTGGATATCAGTTAAGATTTGCTTCATAGCCTTCTTAGTCTCATCTGTAATTACCTTTGGTCCTGTAATATAATCACCATATTCTGCTGTATTAGAGATTGAATATCTCATTCCTGCAAAACCTGATTGATAAATTAAGTCAACGATTAACTTCATCTCGTGGATACACTCGAAGTAAGCATTTCTTGGATCATAACCAGCTTCTGTTAATGTCTCGAAACCAGCTTGCATTAATGCACAAACACCACCACAAAGTACTGCTTGCTCACCGAATAAGTCTGTCTCTGTCTCTGTTCTAAATGTTGTCTCAAGAACACCAGCTCTTGCTCCACCGATTGCTAAAGCATAAGCTAAAGCCTTATCTAAAGCCTTACCTGTTGCATCTTGATCTACAGCTACTAGACAAGGAACACCCTTACCTGCTTGATACTCAGAACGTACTGTATGACCTGGTCCCTTTGGAGCGATCATTGTAACGTCAACATCTGCTGGAGCCTTAATACATCCATAATGTACGTTAAATCCGTGAGCGAACATTAACATGTTACCTGCTTCTAAGTTAGGCTCAATGTCGTTCTTATACATATCAGCTTGCTTCTCATCATTAATAAGAATCATGATAATGTCAGCCTTCTTAGCTGCTTCTGCTGCTGTATATACTTCAAAACCTTGCTTTACAGCCTTATCCCATGACTTAGAACCTTCATATAAACCAATAATTACGTTACATCCTGATTCCTTAGCATTTAACGCATGTGCATGACCTTGGCTACCATAACCAATTACTGCAATTGTTTGTCCTTCAATTGCTGAAAGATTACAATCCTCTTGATAAAAAATTCTTGCTTCTTGTGACATATCTTCTTTCCTCCTCTATATTCACTAAAAAGTTTAATTTAAAAATGTGACATCATCAGCACCACGACTCAAACCTGTAAGACCAGTTCTTGCTAGCTCTAATATCTCATATCCTTGTAACATATCAAGATACGAATCAAGCTTCTCTGTCTTACCTGTAATCTCAAGCACCAATGATTCATGTGTAATATCAACTATCTTACCATGGAAAACGTTCCTAGTAAGAGTTTCGATATGTACGAGATCTTCCTTACTCGCTTTGATCTTGACAATCATAAGCTCTCTTGTAACAGAATCCATAGGATCAAGAATCTTAACATCTACAACATCCTCAAGCTTTGCAACTTGCTTCTCAATCTGTTCCAAAATAAGTTCATCTCCGCTAGTAACTATAGTCATTCTAGTATATTTGGGATTAGATGTTACTCCCGCAGAAAAGCTATCGATATTATAACCTCTACGACTAAATAATCCAGATACATGACTAAGTACACCAGATGTGTTTTCAACTAATATTGATAATACTTGTCTTCTCATAAATATAGTTCTCCTTAGTTTATACACAAAGTATATTGTATCACAACTTCCTTGTTTGTCAACTAATTCAGCATTTCCAACTACAAAAAATACCTGCTTTAACACAACAAAAAAGAGGACTATAAAATCCTCTTTTTCTTAACTATTTCAAAGTACAAACACAAACTAAATTTCCTTTTTCAACGCTTTGCGAAACACGAAGTGTTTTACCCGCATATTCTAAATCATATTCAATAGCCTTCATTGACCTTACTTCCTCAGGATTATCTGGGAAAGGCATCTTGACTTCCTTCATCACAAGTGGGCAGTCAACCTCCTGCAAAACCTTAGTCAAGGAAACATCTATCGTCTTAGCAACTGCTTCCTTGAAGGTCCACAAGTATAGGAAACGAACTACATTTCCATGAACCCAGTTCTTCTCACGTAGAGAGAAAAATCTGCTTCTCGCCAACCTATCAGCATCAATATCCCTAAGCACCTCGATATCAATACCAATCGGTTTGTCGCATATTCCATACGCAACTACACCTTTGCTATGGGAAATGCTAATAGAATAATCACCATTAATGTAAGGCTTTCCATTCAAGGAATATCTATAGGTTATATCGCTTGCTTTATATCCACAAATCATAGCAAGACGAGTTTCTAATAAGTATGATGCCAAAACACTTTCTCTTAGTCGAATATCCTTATAGCTTTTCAACTTATCTTGTCTCGCTGGACTAAGCGACAAATACATATTCTCATGTTGTTTGTTTGTGTAATTAGACACACAATCTAACTTGTACTCTAACATTTACGCCACCTTTTCTAACAACTCGATAACTCTACTTAATCTTCTTAACCATTGTAAATACATTATATCCATTTTCATATTTGTATCTACATTCATTCATAATCTGCTTGGTCATGTAAATGCCAAGGCCACCAATCTGACGCTCCTCAACAGATAATTCAATATCAGGGTCCTCTTTTGCCAAAGGATTATATTCTTTTCCCGAATCAAAGAAGGTAATCTCTACCTCTTCACCTTCGTTGTTGAGTTCTAATCTAATCCTTGCACTACCTTTATCTCCTGAATATGCATAATTACAAATATTAACGAAAATTTCTTCTATTGCAATTTCCATTGACATAAGAATACTCTCATCACATTTTGCAGACTTCAAATAATCTGTTATAAAATCCTGTACTGTATACAAATTCTCAGTTACAGCATCTACTTCTAGTTCATCAAAACGTTTCTCTCCGTAATATAAAACAAGCATTGTGATATCATCAAATTGTTTTGCATCTCCAACGAATTTGTCTATATCATTTTTTACAACCTTAGAAACCATTGACGTGGAATCCAAATTATTCTTATTAAGAATTCCTAGAAGTCTATCTTCTCCATATAATTCATTATCAATATTATGAGCTTCTGTCACACCATCTGTATAAAGATATATCATATCGCCCTTGCTGAGTGACAAGCTCTCTTTCTTATATTTAAAGCCTTCCATTGCTGCCATTATTAAGCCAGATTTACATTTTATATATTCAAAACAATCATTTCTTCTAACTAATGGCGGATTATGACCTGCATTTACAAATTCAACTTCACCACTCTTAAGATTCAAGACGCCAAGCCATGCAGTCAAGAACATATTCGCATCATTATTTTTGCATAATTGTTCATTAGACAATGTAAATGCTTCATCAATATCGTGCCCTGCTTCAAGAAAGCCTCTTATTGTAGTCTTCGCTCTCATCATAAACATAGCCGCAGGTATTCCCTTACCAGATACATCTGCAACAAGAAATGCGATTCTGTCCTCATCTAAGAAGAAGAAATCGTAGAAATCCCCACCAACTTCTTTGGCTGTGTACATGTTAGCATCTATCATAAATGGTCTTCCATTAGGAAATGGCTCCATTTTATGCGGCAGAGAAGAAGATTGAATATTACGAGCGAATTCCAATTCCGCTTCAATTCTACGCTCCGCTTCTTGTATATATCCTTTTAATGCCGCAACCGTTTTATTAACATCGTCAGACAAATTTGCAAAATCAGTTGTATTTCTAACTTCAACTGTTTCATCTAAATTACCATTTGTAATCCTAGATAGTGACTCATTTACAAGATGCAATTTATCTACAACATGCCTCTTAATCGTGAAGAATATCAGAATAAGTAATAGTACCAAAATAAGTATTTCTAACAATGTAGAAAATGTAAATTGCAATTGAACATTTGACGCTACAGTAACATATGGAACGAAACACACTATTTTATATCCTGCAAAATCATCATAATACAGATATATGAATTGTCTTTTACCTTCTTCAGTCTTACGTAAAAATGAAGAAAGTCTCTCCTCTGGAATATCTTTCAAATCAATTCCATACTGTTCAATTGTAATCTTCTTTCCATTTCGATTACCAGTAATTACCGTTCCATCTTTATCAACAAGAAGAACCGTACCAACTGTATCAATTTTACCTGCATTATCAAAATTTGCTATATGAGTTATACTTCTATAAAGATAAGACGATACAGTCTCTTCATTAATTTTACACCTTAGTATTCTTCCATCGTGAAGTTTATAAAATCCATACACAGAAAGATCTAATTCACCAGAATTATCTTCTATTTCATCTTCTGATAGATAAATTGGCGGAGCATCATTTTCTGCACCACTAAAATTTTGCTCAAAATCTTTTAAGGCACTTATAAAATCTTTGTCATTAGATATATTCGTCCCTTTGGCATCTTTATTTGTAGATTCTAATATATCTCCATTCACAGAAACTACATCTATCGATTCTAACGAATACTTCTTCTTCAATTGCTCTAAGGAGTCATGCTCTTGTCCATATTCAAGACCTATCCAGCCCACAACAGAATAGACATATCTATCGCTAGTTCCTACTATTTCTCTCTTAATACTTTCAGATGTGTCTATAAATGCAGTTTTGACATCAGCAAAATATTCTACCAATACAACTGCAAACTGAACAACAAATGTAAATACAAAACTTATATATATTGCTGTTATAAGTCTTTTTTGAATAAGATAAGATAAGCTATTCTCCTGTGCTGACACAACATTTATCTTGAACAAACGATCAACTAATCTAATAAGACAAATTGCTACAACCACTACAAAAGTATTAGCAATAATCATAGGGAATGTACAATCAGCAATTATTTGATATGCCTTATGAGGATCACCAATATGTGTCAAATAGTTAATCAACATATGAACTACTTCTATTGCCACAGGAATAATACTTGCAAAAAATGGCGATGGTATTTTGTTATTCAAAACCTTCGTTCTAAAGAAAGCCGCCAAGAAACCTGCCAAAATTGTAGATACAGAACAAGCTATTCTCGTATAAGCTCCAGCGCCCCAATAAACCGCAAAAAATCTCTCTATTCCACCTATAAAGCCTGCTATAATACCCGCTGGCGCACCGAAAAACAATCCCGCACATATAGGCGCTGCATCTCTAATATTTATAATAGCTCCTGCATCTGTCTCAACGCCAAATTCAGTTCCTATAATAGCTGCCAAACCAAAAAGAATACCTATTATTATTTGTCTTCTTGTATTATTTATTTCTCCAAACTTTGTCTTATTCTGTAGTATAAAAAATCCTACTGATAAACTTATAGGTATTAATGTCCAAGGCAATAATAGAAAAATTCTTAACATCCTTATCTCCTTAAATAAACATTTCTGCAATCACATTTTGAAGTTCTAAACCTCTTCTGGTTGGTTTATATCCTTCATAGTCACCAACAACTAAGCCTTGATTTACTAGGCTCTGTAACTCTTTCTCAAAAATCACATCAAGATTTGCATTAAAGCAATTATAAAAATCTGCTTTATTCACGCCTTGATTCATTCTCATTCCAAGAATCATGAATTCACTCATCTGTTCATCACGACTCAAATTCTCTACTTCGGAATATAATGTTTTTATGTCAACATTTGCATTTGACCAAGCACTAATATAATCTCGCATACTAGTTACATTCTTAAACCTAGAGCCTTCAAATAATGATGATGCACCTAGCCCTAATCCAATGTAGGGAACTCTTTTCCAATATCCTATGTTATGCTTACACTCATAACCTCTTCTTGCATAATTTGATATCTCATATTGATAAATGCTTCTTTCTTTGAGAATCGCATTTATAAAACTCGTCATTTCAACAAGTAGGTCCTCCGTTGGGAGTATAAACGTGTTAAGTCCCTGTCTTTGACGCAACGATTCTTCTTTGTAGGTCGAATAGAATTTCGTTCCCTCTTCTATAATCAAAGAATAGCACGAAATATGCTTTGGCTTAAGCATTAACACTTTGAAAAATGTATATCGCAAATTCTTAATTGTCTGCTTTGGCAAGCCATACATAACGTCAATATTTATATTATCAATACCAATCTTCAACGCACTTTCATAACTAGAAATAAAATTCTCAAAGGTATGTATACGCCCCAAGAGCTTAAGTTCATCATTATTTGCAGATTGAAGTCCAAAACTAATTCTATTCACACCTAACTGCTTATAGACTGCAAGCTTTTCTGAACCGACTGTACCCGGATTACATTCTATAGTTATTTCTGCATCCTTCTTTATTGAAAATGTATTATAAATCTTCTCAAACACTTCTGTCATTAGAGGTGTTTCTAGAATTGAGGGTGTACCGCCACCAACAAATATTGTGCTTATCTCATATTCCTCAGGAATATTTTGTCCATAGAATTCAATCTCATTACACAAAGCTCTTACATAATTTCTTCTAGCTTCTTCATCAGATTCAAATGATAAGAAATCACAATAATTACATTTTCTCACACAAAATGGAATATGAATATAAAGTTCTAAATCCTTTTTAGTATTTTCGTTCATTCTAATTCTTCCGAAATAATCTAGTCTTCGTCAAGCTTAAGCACGCTCATAAATGCTTGCTGTGGAATCTCAACACTTCCCACTTGACGCATCCTCTTCTTGCCCTCTTTCTGCTTCTCTAATAGCTTCTTCTTACGAGAAATATCGCCACCATAACATTTAGCAAGTACATCCTTACGAACTGCCTTAACCGTCTCTCTTGCAATAACCTTTGTTCCTACTGCTGCCTGAATTGGAATCTCAAATAGGTGTCGAGGAATCTCTGTCTTGAGCTTCTCGCACATCTTACGTCCTCTGTCATATGCAGTACCTTCAAATACGATAAATGACAAGGCATCCACAGGCTCTTTATTAATCAAAATATCAAGCTTAACCAAATCAGACTTAACATAGCCCTTCATCTCATAATCAAAGCTTGCATATCCTCTAGATCTTGATTTAAGTGCATCAAAGAAATCATATATTATCTCGTTAAGTGGTAAATTATATTTGAGTAATGCTCTTGTCTCTTCAATGTATTCCATGCTGATATACTCACCACGTCTCTCTTGGCACAAATCCATAATCGCGCCAATATAATCTGACGTAACCATAATTTCTGCAGCTACAACTGGCTCTTCCATATAATCAATTTCTGAAGGGTCTGGTAGATTCGACGGATTAGTCAATTCAATCATCTCTCCATCCGTCTTATGCACTCTATATACAACGGAAGGTGCTGTTGTAACAAGGTCTAAATTGTACTCTCTCTCTAATCTCTCTTGAATAATTTCAAGATGTAACAAGCCCAAGAATCCACATCTAAATCCAAAACCTAACGCAATCGATGTCTCTGGTTCATATTGTAAAGATGCATCATTAAGCTGTAGCTTCTCTAAAGCATCTCTCAAATCAGGATATTTCGCACCATCTGCTGGATACAAACCACAATATACCATAGGATTAACCTTCTTATATCCTGGAAGCGGTTCACTACATGGATTTTTCCTGTTAGTAACAGTGTCACCCACTCTTGTATCACTTACATTTTTGATTGAGGCCGTAATATATCCAACCATACCCGCTGAAAGCTCTTGGCAAGGCACAAATTGTCCTGCGCCAAAATATCCAACTTCAACAACATCAAATTCAGCGGATGTTGCCATCATTCTAATTGGGTCTCCTACCTTAATCGTTCCTTCCTTGACACGAAGGAATACAATAACACCTTTGTATGCATCATATAATGAGTCAAATATAAGTGCTTGAAGTGGAGCATTTGCGTCACCTTGTGGAGCTGGTAAATCATTTACAATAGCTTCTAGAACAGCTTCTATATTTAACCCAGTTTTAGCAGAAATCTGAGGCGCTTCAGTAGCCTCTAATCCAATTACATCTTCAATTTCCTCAATAACTCTTTCAGGGTCAGCCGATGGCAAATCTATCTTGTTGATTACAGGAATAACGTCCAAATCGTGGTCAAGCGCAAGATACACATTTGCAAGAGTTTGAGCCTCTACTCCTTGAGCAGCATCAACAACTAGAATTGCGCCATCACAAGCCGCCAAGGAACGAGATACCTCATAGTTAAAATCTACGTGACCTGGAGTATCTATCAAGTTAAAAATGTACTCTTCACCATTAGCAGCATGGTATACAATTCTTACTGCCTGTGACTTGATAGTAATTCCTCTCTCCCTTTCTAAATCCATATTATCAAGAACTTGTGCTTGCATTTCACGCTCTGTCAAAAGACCAGTTCTTTCAATAATACGATCTGCTAAGGTTGATTTGCCGTGATCTATATGTGCTATAATACAAAAATTTCTAATATGACTTTGGCCACCTGCCATAACGCCCTCCATCCTATATATTTACAATACATTTAAAAAGCTCAAAAAAGAGCCTACTAATCCTAATTTACACCTTAATAATTTTATCATAACGGTATTTTTTACTCAAGATTTCTTTTGTGTTATAATAACCATATGAAAGCACTAAATGACGATATCAAGAATCAAGAATATAAGAACTTTTATCTGTTTTTTGGGGACGAAGATTATCTCAAGAAACAATATAGTAATAAGTTAGTCAACTCAATAGAGCTTGGTGATCCGGGAATGAATTTGACCAAATACGAAGGCAAAGATATTGATACTGCTGCCGTTATAGATGTAGCAAATACAATGCCTTTTTTCTCAGAAATGCGTGTTATTGTCATCAAAAATTCTGGATGGTTTAAGAAGGCAAATGATGAATTTATAAAATATACAAACGAAGCCGTAGAGACTTGTATTATCATTTTCATTGAAAGCGAAATTGACAAACGTTCTAAGCTATACAAATACATCAACAAAAATGGTCGAGCCATTGAATGTAATATGCCAGATCCAAAAGAGCTTCAAATCTGGATTGGAAATAAGTTAAAAAACGATGGCAAAAGAATGGATCGAAATGCTTATGAAGAATTTGTCATAAGAACTAATGACAATATGGAAAATATGTCTCAAGAATATGAGAAGCTTCTATGCTACGTTGGCGAACGTCAACAGATTACAAAAGAAGATGTTTGCGCTATATGCACCAAACAAATTCAATCTAAGATTTTCGATATGATCGATGGTATTGCAGAGAAGAATCCAAAGAAGGTATTTGAAATATATCACGATTTACTTGCATCTAAAGAACCACCGCTCAAAATACTAGTACTTATCGCAAGACATTTTAGACAAGCAACGAAAATCAAAACACTATATAGAAACGGCATACCACAACCGCAAATCGCATCAGAGCTAAAATTAGCACCATTTATAGTCAAGAAACAATTATCAATGTCTGCTAACTTCTCTCTCGAAATGATGCAGCAGCTTCTTAACGAAGCCTGTACTTTAGAAGAAGATATCAAAATGGGCCGTATCAAAGATCAGGTTGCTGTTGAATTATTAATCATGAAATATTGCAAATAAAAAATCCCACCAACAATGACGGTAGTTGGTGGGAATATTTTTATAATTAATTATGCAATCTTGTTAACAGCTTGTGTTAAGCGAGAAACTTTTCTAGCTGCATTGTTCTTGTGGTAAATACCCTTAGAAGCAGCCTTGTTAATCTCAGAAATTGCAACTTGTAATGCAGCTTCTGCAGCTTCCTTATCACTAGCAGCTATAGCGGCTTCAACTTTCTTAATGCAAGTCTTAACCTTAGATCTGATTGCTTTATTTCTTTCAGTCTTTGTTGCTGTTACTAATACTCTCTTCTTAGCAGATTTAATGTTAGCCAATCTGAACACCTCCTAATAATAATTAAAACGCGTTTTACAGAGCCGGACACGGACAGTCCATAAAACATACCTTGAATATCTTATAGCATCAGACCTACTTTGTCAACCTTTATTTGATTTTCTTCAATATAAATTCTGATTTGTCCTATTTCATCTGTTCTATAGATTTCACAATTCTTTGCGAAATTATGTATTGTCTCTAACGTCACGTCATGCGGGTGACCATAACGATTATTAACTCCTGCCGATATCAATGAAATATCTGGTGATAAATGTTTAATCCAAGCTTCACTAGAAGATGTTTTACTTCCGTGATGTGCCACCTTGAGTACATCAACATTTTCCATATCCTTAACTAAACTCGACCTTAACATCAATTCTTCAGTCTCGCTTGTCGCATCACCTTCAAAAACAAATCGTTTCCCTTCATATTCCATCAATAAGACTAAGCAATTAGCATTTATATCCTGAATCGAACTATCTCCTGCAAATATGCTAGTAAATGTAATCGTATCCGTTCTAATCTTATCATTAGTGTGAGTGATAATAATATTCGTTCTATTCTTAGATGCTAAGGCTTCTATCTCTTTGTAATTATCTTCCTCTAACATAAACGCATCAACCACTATATTTTCAATTCTATATCCACTCTCTAGTGCTTCTATCAAACCGCTTATATGATCAGAATCAGTATGCGAAACAAACCAGTAATCAATACGCCTAACCCCTTTACATTTGAGATACGGCAATATTCGATATTTTCCAACCGAAGATATTGACGAGCTTCCACCATCTACAAAAAAGTGCACTCCCTCATCTGAACAAATATAAATTCCATCCCCTTGGTCTACATCTAACATATCTACTTCAAAATTCTCACTAGATTGATTACACAAAATCATAACTAGCGGTACAAGCATAATCAGTACACAAACTACAACCTTAGCCTTAAGAGATTGCTTTAATTTCTTTCTTCCATCAAAGCTTTCTAGTTCACAGGTTTCAATATATTTTTTCACAGCTTCATTTATAAAATGTGAAATGCTAATTAAGAGGACATAATAAATAAACATTTTCCATAGCGGGGCCTGTCCCGTTATAAATCTAGAAAACGGTAGCTTCAAAGATGTATCTGCCACGAATTCATATAGATAAATTATGCTATGTGATATGTAGAATAACGCTCCTACTCCAATCCCGAGTGTCCCGATAATTCCAGGAAGTAACGTACAGCTTATTAGCACTCCAAGAAACGGCAACAGAATTGTATTCAAAATTACAACATATACTGGGATTTCAAAATAAAAATGCACCACAAGTGGCAACGTTATTAATTGTATACATATCGAAGACAAAAGCGCCTTGCATATTTTTTCTTTTATTGAAGGTTTGTAAGCACGATTCTTACTACTGTGATATACATTTTCATAGCGATACCTACAGTATCTGTCATATGAACTTGTAATGTTCACTGACACAACTGCAATTCCTGCAACTGCTGCAAAAGAGAAAATGAATCCCAACGAATTAACAGAATTAGGGAAAGTAAAAAGCACAACAAGAATCATCATTCCAATAGCACTAAGCATATCATAAGCTTCACCAAAAACATTTCCCAGAAGCATTATAATAAACATACCTATCGCTCGAATCGTCGATACACCAAAGCCGCACAACTCACCATACAGCAACACAACTATTCCAGAAACAATAGAGCTTACAAGAAATGATAGACCACGCCCCTTAAGAAATCTATAAAGCCACATACCAATAAGAGATATATGAAGACCTGAAATTGCAAGAATATGCGCTAAGCCTGAAAGTTGAAAAATATCTTTTACTTCTACATCTAACGAAGATTTATCCCCTAAAGTAATTGCTGAAGCTATACCACTTTCCTCTCCAACTAGATACATAGCATAAACCTTTTCAATCTCCTGCTTGAAATGATACAAGGCATTTGATATAGAAAAATGTTCTTCACAAACCTTAACATTTTCTAGCTCAACTACTGCAATTACGCATAACGAATTAAGGTATAACATTTCATCAAAATTACCTTCGTTCCTCGCTTTATTCATTTGTGTATATTTGCCGTTAATAACAGCAACAGAATCAATTGGATAATCATCCGACTTGGATTTGACGATTATTAATTCATTAGAATTACATCTTAGATCTGATGTAATAATATTGTCATAATACAAATAATAAGAATTTGTTTTCTTCTCTATCTTTGTTAATCTACCTTGAAATGTAAATTCATCTCCAGCCTCAAATTTATCAAAATACGCTTTGTCATATAGGAAGCTTTGCTCTCGAACGCAACCTATTATGAATGATGATATTAACAGCAAGAAGGAAATTGCTATCAATAATAACTTAATGCGTCTTCTATACAAATAAAAAATATACATTAGTAGCAATGCAATAGAAAATATAATAAATATTACATTGCTACTATTTATAAACAATATGCCACTAAGCATTTCCAAGGCCAAGACTAACAGTATCCTCTTCCTAACTACATGTCTCACTCCCTTCAAGCTTCTATGACTTATTCAAAAGCATCTTGTTCTTCCTGCTTATGAGTTTCTAGGACCAAGCTATAATCCTTCTGGTAGGTTCCAGCAATATCCAAATTATTTTGCTCAACAGAACTGTTATCATTTTCCACCTTAATTACTACAGTATTAACATTATCCAAATCGCAAAGCGAATTTACAATAGAATAAATAATTACATTTTTCGAAACATCCGACAATTGATTTTGCAATGTCGAATCTAGAGTTACGTAGCATACACCATCAGACATAAGTGTCGATACAACTTTAGTAGAACTTGGAATAGCAACCTTAGCATTTTTGCTCTCAGGCTTCTTACGCAAATAATCCATAACTACGCTTGCAACTAATACTCTACTATCATAATAAATCTCATGCTCTTCTTTTATAAGTGCAGTTCCGTCTTCTGTAGAATAATACAAATTAACTTTTTGCTTCGTCAATGCATCTTTTGAATTATCATTATAATTTAGGAAAGTCTCTTTAGTCATTGCTGATACAACATTTCCTGCTGAATCTACCAAAGGCTGTCCTGCAACCTGGAAGGACACTTCTTCAACACCAGGAATCTGAAGCATCGTATTTGCAATAGCTGCTCTAACCAAAATCTCTTCGATAGGATCAATTTCTTCGTATTGCTTAGAAAAATTCAAAACTAGTAGTCCACCTCGAACATAGAAATCCTTCAAGCTAACTGCTGCCGGTATAGGCTTTAAATATTCAGGCGAATTTGTATCTTTAGAAAGAACATTTATTAATTCTACTACATATCCATTCGTATCATTTGCTGTCAATTCATAATCTTTAGTAATCAATGTACTTTTCTTAATATCCAAATAATACACTTTAACAATCTTACTATCTTCTGCAGTACACCCAGCAAATATAACACTCATAAGACAAAGTAAAACAAGAACACTAATTATTTTCTTCTTCATTCTCTGCCTCCTTCTCAACGATATGTGTAAGTGGAATTCTAACATCAAAGGTTGTTCCCTCTCCTAGTTCTGAATCAACCTTTATTTCACCATGGTGCATGATAATCGACATATGTGTAATTGCTAGTCCTAATCCTGTTCCACCAATTTCTCTAGAGTGTGACTTATCTACTCTATAAAATCTTTCAAAAATAAATTCAAGAGATTCCTTTGGAATTCCCATTCCAGAATCTTCTACTTTGATATAGAAATATTGATGGTCAGCATTAAGTGATACGTGAACATATCCACCTTCGTTGTTATACTTTATTCCATTCTCAATCAAGTTAGAAATCGCAAGCGAAAGCTTAACCTCATCAACCTCGGCTGTAATAGGTCTATAGCTCTCAAGTACAAGCTCTACTGACTGCTTCTCTGCTATAGGTCGTAGTCGTTTCAAAATCGTTTCTGTCAATTCATTAATATTAACTGTTGAAATGCTAAGCGTTGCATTTGATTTGTCCATCCTAACCAAAGTTAGTAAGTCATTAATTACAACATTTTCTCTCTCAATTTCTGCAGCAATATCAGTCATAAATTCTTGATACAATTCGACCGGTGCTTCACCCATTCCTATAAGTGAATCAGCAAGTACCTTCATAGATGTTAAAGGCGTCTTAAGCTCATGACTTACATTCGAAACAAACTCCTGTCTAGACTCGTCTATTGCCTTCATCTTATTAATATAAGCATTAAATTCTTCTGCTAATTCATCAATTTCACTATTACCACTAACCTTTAATTTAGTTATTTCACTACCTGCAGTTCCCTTCTTGAACTGTCTCGTAGCTTCAACAAGCGGTTCAGAATATTTCTTACCAAGAACTACACCAATAATTATTGCAAGCAAAGCAACAAGTATACCAAATATTACCTCTAGTGAAATAATGTAATTCAAGCTACTTGTCATGTAATCCATGTTCTTACTTATAACTAAAACACCAAGTAAACTCTCTTTATCAACACCATTAACTGTTTCTTTTATCTTAATTGGCACAGTTACAGTAAGCATATTAATATTTTTATCATAATAGCTTGATGATTCACCTTTTGCCGCTTTAACTACATTTTCCCACAAATAAATTCTACCCTCATCAATATGATGCGTATCCTTTATAACTGTTAGTGAAGAGTCGCATAATATTACTCTTCCGTACAAAATCTGTGAAAGTTCTGTAGCTCTGACTTCAATTTCTGTATTGTCTTTGGAATTTAAATTACCTGATGTAGCAATGTCACGTCCTAGCACCTCTGCTCTAGAAAGAAGCATAGCACTATCCGTCTCAATACATTCATTCTTATAAATGTTATTGAAGCACACTGAAAAAACTATTGCTGGCACAACTGCCGCAACAACTGCTATTAGAAAAATTTTGAATTTCAAACTAGAAAATAACTGACTAAAAAATAATTTCATGATAGACCTTATCTATTTCTTATAAAAGTAACCAGCGCCCCATCTTGTATGAACATAACGTGGGTCACTCGAATTTGGTTCGATTTTCTCACGCAAACGTCTAATATGAACATCAACCGTTCTTGCATCTCCTGGGTATTCATTTCCCCATATTGTTGTAAGCAAAGTATCTCTACTAAACACCTTGCCCGGATTATTAACAAGTAATAACAACATATCAAATTCTTTAGATGTCAAATTAATTTCTTGGTCTAAAATCTTAAGACCCCTGCTTTCAACATCAAGAGTAAGATCTCCGCTATTAATAATACTTGGGCCTTCTGATTTCTCTTCTACAACCGAAGTACGTCTCATAATAGCCTTAATTCTTGCTTTAACCTCAAGTATATTAAACGGCTTAGTAATATAATCATCAGCACCATATTCGAGTCCAAGAATCTTATCCATATCCTCACCCTTGGCTGTAAGCATAACGATAGGCATATTAGAAAACTCTCTTATACTTTGACATACTTGAAAGCCATCCATTTTAGGAAGCATAACATCAAGTAAAATCATATCGTACTCGTTCTCTTTGGCTTTGTTCAATGCTTCTTCTCCATCGTAAGCACAATCAACTTCCATATCATCTTGTTCCAAAGAGAATTTGATTCCTTTAACTATTAATTTCTCGTCGTCTACTACCAATACCTTCTTGGACATAATATACCTCTCATCACACTGTAATCGAATCAGCTATTTTGTTATATACACCATCTTTGATTCCAGTAATATTCTTCAAATCTTCTGGTTTGGAAAATGTTCCTTTTGATTCGCGATATTTAATAATCGCTTTTGCTTTAGACTCGCCAACTCCCGGCAAAGTCATAAGCGTCTTCTCATCAGCCGTATTAATATTAACCTTACCGCTATCATTTCCTTGCTCTGCTACTAAAGCATTCGTCTCATCCTGAGTCTTAACAACAATCTTAAGACCATCTGTTATCTTCTCCGCTTGATTCAAAGAACTGTCATCTGCATCAGCTCTTAATCCACCAGCCATATCAATTGCGTGACATATTCTCGCATCACTTGACAGGCTATAAACTCCCGGCTTATTAACAGCACCTGCAACTTGAACAAAGCACGTGCCATCTACTGTCTTAGATTCATTGTTATCCTTTGATTCTCCACTAGACTTTGCTTCTTTGGTAGTTTCACTTTCTGCATTGTCTTGCTCTAAATATGATTTCTTAGAACAGCCCAAAAAAGCTATAGAAAATGTTAATATCAAAACAACTACAGTAACTTTATATACTATTTTCTTCATATGAGTCTCCTTATTAGAGACCCTAATATCTGCCTATACATTTTACCTAAATATTTCTAATATTACAAGTCTGTTTCAATTTTATTACAATTTTTTACGATAATTTAAACCCTTCTTTTTTCGTGTATTAACAAGGAAAACCAATACTTGCTTCTAAATTGTTAGCACTCATTCAAAAAGAGTGCTAATTTTCTATTGATTTTTTAATTTTGTAGTGTTAATATACCTATTAGGCTAAATGCCTTAATTTGATTTCGATATAAAGGAGATAGAAAAATGGGTAAAAAAGGAAATTTATCTATTACAAGTGAAAACATTTTCCCTGTAATTAAAAAATGGCTTTATAGCGATCACGACATTTTCTATAGAGAGCTTATCTCTAACGGCTGCGATGCTATCACAAAGCTAAAGAAACTTGATTTAATGGGTGAATATACACTTCCTGATGATTATAAAGCTAAAATGGAAGTTATCGTTAACCCAGAAGAAAAAACTCTTACATTTGTAGATAATGGTCTTGGTATGACTGCAGAAGAAGTTGACGAATATATTAATCAAATCGCCTTCTCTGGTGCTACTGATTTCTTAGAGAAATACAAAGACAAGGCTTCTGAGGATCAAATAATCGGCCACTTCGGTTTAGGCTTCTACTCAGCATTTATGGTTGCTGATGAAGTTCATATTGATTCTCTCTCATTCAAAGAAGGCGCAAGTGCCGTACACTGGGAATGCGATGGCGGAACAGAATACGAAATGTCTGACGGCGATTATGACAAGGTAGGTACTAAGATTACTCTCTTCTTAAATGAAGATTGTCTAGAATTTGCAAACGAATATCGTGCTAAAGAAGTAATTGAGAAATATTGCTCTTTCATGCCAACTGAAATTTATCTAACTAAGGCAAATGCTGAAACTGAATATGAAACTATTGATGTTGAAGATAAGCTTGATACAGATACTGTAGTTGAAGAAATTCACGAAGAAGCAAAATTTGAAGAAAAAGAAAACGAAGACGGAACAAAAGAACAAGTTGAAGTAAGTCCTGCAAAAGACAAACTCAAAATCGTTAAAAGACCTGTTCCACTTAACAACCCTAACCCACTTTGGGCAAAGCATCCTAATGAATGTACTGACGAAGAATACAAGAAATTCTATCGTGACGTATTTATGGATTATAAAGAACCACTATTTTGGATTCACCTAAATATGGATTATCCATTCAACTTAAAGGGTATTCTATATTTCCCAAAAATCAATACAGAATATGATTCTATTGAAGGAACAATCAAGTTATACAACAACCAAGTATTCGTTGCTGATAATATTGCAGAGGTTATTCCAGAATACCTAATGCTTCTTAAGGGTGTTATTGATTGTCCTGATTTACCACTTAACGTTTCTCGTTCTGCTCTTCAAAACGATGGCTTTGTTAAGAAGATTCAAGATTACATTTCTAAGAAGGTTGCTGATAAGCTTTCAGGATTATGTAAGACAGAGAAAGAATCATACGAAAAGTATTGGGATGACATCAGTCCATTTATCAAGTTCGGTTGCTTGAAGGATGAAAAGTTCTGCGACAAGATGAATGATTACATCTTATTCAAAGACATTGATGATAAATATGTAACATTGCCAGAAATCTTAATCAAAGAAGAAGCTACTGATGAAGATGGCAATAAGGTTGAGGCCGAAGTTGTTGATGAAGCTGAAAATGCTGAGGCTCCTGAAGATAAGCGTACAAAAGTATACTACGTTACTGATGTAGAGCAACAAAGCCAGTACATCAATATGTTCAAAGAACAAGGTATGACGGCTGTTATCTTAGACCACAACATTGATACTTCTTTCATTTCACAATTAGAGCAAAGAAATGAAAACTATAAGTTTGTAAGAATTGATGGTGACGTAACAGATTCTCTTGTAGAAGAAGCATCAGAAGACGAGCTTAAAGAAACAACTGATACTCTAACAGAGGTATTTAGAAAAGCTTTAGACAATGAAGCTCTTGATGTTCAAGTACAAAAATTCAAGAATAAAGACGTTGCATCAATGTTAACTGTAAGCGAAGAAAGTCGTAGAATGCAAGATATGATGAAAATGTATAACATGTACGGAATGGATCCTAACATGTTCCCTAGCTCATCTACTCTCGTATTAAATGCAAATAACGAATTAGTTCAATACATTTTGGATAACAAAGATGGTGAACACACTGCTTTATTCTGTAAGCAATTATATGATTTGGCTAGCATTGCAAATGCACCTCTTAAGCCAGAAGAAATGACAGCATTTATCGCTAGAAGTAATGAAATTATGATGCTACTTGCAAAGTAGAAATCAAAGACTTTAGTTACAACAAAAAACCTTCCAAGAAAATTCTTGGAAGGTTTTATTTTATTCACTCTTACTAATATCAGCTATAGAATATGACACATCAAAATGACTTGCATCGCATATCTTGTAGAAATCCATAAATATTCTTTGAATAACGATATTAATGCTTTCAGCATCAATTTCGAACAAAATAGCTAAGTATTGCGTATCAGAATATTTCGTACAAATATCTACATTTCTAATAGACTTTCTAATCGAATGCTCCATGCATTCATTCGCTGCTTTAAGCTGCTCCTTCGTAACAAATTCATCACCCTTAGAATTCAAAGAAATAGAAACAACTTCAAACGGATGTCCGTACCTGCTTTCAAGATTTGACATGTATTCTATCAACTTAGAGAATTGATCAACATCAACCGATAATGCCCCTTCATATTCTCCTTCTTCCTTAATTCGCGTCATAATACTATTAACATCTTCTTCAAATTCGGAAGAATCAAATTCGTCTAGCCTACGTTCGACCAAATCATTTTTCTCACTGGCTACATGTACCCTATCTTCTTCTAACATCTTAAGAAATACCTCGGCCAAGTCAGGATCAAACTGTGTACCAATCCCTTTTCTAATCTCTGCCATGATAACATCTAGCGGCAATGCTTTTCTATATACACGGTCTGAATTCATCGCATCAAAGGAATCAGCTATACCTACTATACGAGCAGCTAACGGAATCTCTTCACCCTTCAAATGGTCTGGATACCCCTTACCATCATACCTCTCGTGATGATATCTTGCTACAGAAGATACATTAGATAATGCAGTGAAATTCTTTAAAATGTTATCTCCTACTATTGTGTGCGATTGAATAATTTCAAATTCTATATCCGATAATCTACCAGGTTTATTTAAGACATTATCAGGAACACCTATCTTACCAATGTCATGCATAAGACCTTGGAATCTCAATTCATCTATTTTCTCTTGAGACCAGCCTAATTCTTTGGCAATCAAACAGGCGTATTCAGCAACTCTTTGAGAGTGACCAGCGGTATATCTATCCTTCGCATCAACTGTTTTGGCTAACGCTTCCATAGAGCTTCGTGATAAATGTTCCACCTGCTTTATAGCATTATCCTTCTCAGAATCCATTCGTCCTATGAAGAATACCGATTCTAATAGTGAAAATACAATTAATAAAATCAAGCCAACCGAGAAAACAGCTCCAGAAATTTCTGTTAAATTAAGAATCGGATCCATCACAAATTGAATAATAGCTCCAAGCAAGAAGCATCCCATTCCAATCGCTGCTGCTTTATAATTCTTTATATGACCTTTGAATATATCTACTATAATCGTTGCAATAATAGAGATAATTGTTGCTCCTAATACAAACAACGATCCCAAACGATTCTCGGATAATGGAGCAATGGAAAGAATATGCATAATGAAAATATATACCAAATCCACTAAGCCCAATATCTCAAGAGACAAAAACAATATGTGATATCTTTCCTTCTGCATCTTATCAACATATAACGCAAAAGGTATTGCCATTATTGGAAGTGCAAAAAATGCACAATCTCTAATTGCAGCTACATTTGGAAATACAAACTGTCTCGCTATTGAATTGGCCAGTAACCAAAAAGCTGAAACCACTACCGCCATTCCAAGATACGGTATAGAAATATTCACCTTCGTTGTAGCAAAAAAAGCTATACTAACCACCAAGCAAATTATTCCTAACAGAATTACGAAAAATGCCAAGAATATTTCTAACTGATAATCTTTGACTATATCAATTAATAACGCAGTTTTGTTTCCTATAAAGACATCACCAACTGCGCCTTTATCCTTGCTCAAAATCGGCGTATACGTAATAGAAAGATCTTTGCCGGATACATTTTCGGGAAGCTGTACAAATAAATATAAATAAACCGTGTCAATTCCAAATTTAGGAACTGAATCATTATCAAATTTATATATAGACTTTCCGTCACAAAATACTTCTATATCTTCTCCCTTACACCACAACAACAAGTTGTCATACGAATCAGGATATGTTCCCATATGTCTTGTTATTGTAATAGGCTCACCTTTTTCTCTACCACTAACATTTTGTGGAATAGAAATATTAGTCCCATCCTCTAGTTGCCAATCAGCTAGAAATTCGATTTGACCTTCACCTAATTGGTCAAGCCCCTTTAATCTAGTTTCACCAATATTAAGATATACAAATAGAAAAACGATACTTATCATTGTCAACGCCACAATTATCCTATTGACCGTTTTTCTCGCCAAAGTAGCTTTTTTCATAAAAATCCCCTAAAAGTTTATCTAATTTATATTATATAAACAAACAAGATTTTTATCAACAAAAAAACACTTGCTACATATTTGTAACAAGTGTCTATTTGAAAATAAATTTGCAATTCAACTAAATTAGAATTGAATGTGTCCTGAGAACTCATCATTAACTACATAGTATACAGCGTTATCATCTGTATTGAAGTATACATTTAACTTCTCGATAGCTACTTTCTTATTCTCAGCTTTGAAGTTCTTAGAAACCATATCCTTAACTTCTTCAACATCAAAACTTTGTCCAGCGTATTGTACATATGTCTTAACAACTGCTTCCTTCTTAGCTTTCTTAGCTGCTGTCTTCTTAGCTGCTGGCTTCTTAGCTGCTGTCTTCTTAGCTGTTGTAGCTGTTTTCTTAGCTGCTGTCTTCTTAGCTGTTGTTGTTTCTTTCTTTACAGTTTCTGCTTTAACTTCTTTTGTCTCCTTAGATGGTACATTTACCTTCTTAGTTGCTTCTGCCATTTTGCAATCTCCTTTCAGATTTCAAATGATAAATATTTTTTTAAAACATATTACTTACAGTGCATATTATATAAAAATTCAACATATTTTTTCAATACGAAAAAATAAAAATGTTACACAAAATTTTTTTACAAAAAAAGCTTTTTGTGTAACATTTATCAAACAACCTATATTAACTAAACTTAATGTATTTATTTAACACTTCAAAAAATGAATCTGTGGACATTTTATCACTAGTTTCAATCTTCATATTTTTGAGTGTAGAAGTGCTCAAATGAGAGTAATATTTTTCTTCTTGTTCCTTAAGCAAATTCTCAATCAACTCTGTCTTTCTTTGTGCTATTACATTTGCCTTATTTGATTCAGATAATTCTTTATTGTATTTGTTGATACAATAAACGATATAATATCCTTCGTCCGTCTTTATCGCACTTGAAGTCTGACCATTGTCTAGCTTAAATATTACTTCATCTACTTCTTCTGGAAATGTATGTCTTCCAACTGTCTTGTTAACTGAATCAAGAACTGTATATGTTCCTGCTAAAGTTTCAAAGGAAACACCTTGACTCAACTGACTCAAAACAGTATCCGCCGTGTTCTTATCTTTGACACACATTACCATACAATCCATCATTCTTGCTTCGTCTTCTGACACTTCATCGTCAACAGAATTCATCAATTTAAAATACACTTTTTCTGCCAAAGCATAATGTCTATAATAATCTTCTATATTTCCCTTAGAAGCACCCATGTAACTCTTATCCTTAGAACTCAAAGAATTATAATATTCTTCTGCTGCTTTCTCACATAATTTCTCTTCTTCTGTAGATAAAGAAATGTCATTATCCTTTGCATAAAGATTCAAACTATATACTCTAGTTAAGTGATCAAGAACTGCTGACTTAACACCTTGTTCTAAGTTAGATTCACCATCTGTCTCCCACAAATTAACACCTTCAAAGGAGCCATACAAATTCTTGTAATTTGCAAGATACACTCTAAATTCTTTCTTGCTACAAGTCATAGAACCTATTTTAAATACATTTCCAATTCCGCTTGTTCCAGCAATATAAAAATGTAAATTTCCAATAGAGCAACCACCTAATCCAATTGCAATAATTAAAGCCAATAAAACAGCAATTATTTTTTTACTTCTATTCATGTTACACACAATCTAAACTATTATTAGATTTCCTTTCATAGTTATCCCAAACAACCTAAATAAAGATACAACAATACATCCAAATTATCAAGCATCTAATACTAAGAATTTACCACTTGGTAATTTAAATACTTCTTCACAGTCGACAATCTCATCATCTGACATACCTGTAATATCTGCGATGTCATCTAAGTAATCACGAAGCTCTTTTTTATTCTTACAAATTGTTGCAAAACAATCCTGTAAGAACTCATCAGCTTCCTCTCTTGTCGAAGCAACCTCTTCTGGAAATAATTGTTGTTGATTTTCTAAAAAATAGTCTAATACTTCATTATCAAATTCCATATCTCAAAGCAGCCTTTCGACTTCTCCTTTCCGATTTTATTCAACCTCTACTATTGTATCAAACTTGAACGAATAAAGTAACTTTTCTTTAACTTTTTTGCCCATTGCTTTCTCTATTGCATTAGCGTAAATGTCAATCTGTGCCTTATATCTTCCTATCAAGTCTTCCGGTTTGTTTACTTTATCAGTTTTGTAATCTAACAAAACAATTCCATCCTCTTCAACAAAGAATACATCGATTATACCTTGAACTATTATATCATCAAGTTCACTTGATGCATCCTCATACATAATACTAGGATGTTCTCCAATTACAAATGGCTTCTCAACATATAGCTTTTCTGTACGAGCTGCATTTTGCATTCTTTTCGCAATATCTGAATCCAAAAATGTTTTTAATTTCTTAAGTGAAATTCTTTCTAATGCATCGTCTGTAACTAAACCAAGCTTAGACATATTTTGAAGTTGATTTTCTAAATCAGCACTCATGTTTTCAACTGCAAAATCGAAGCATTCCATCACTCTATGCATTGCCGTTCCATACAATGCTCCGTCATTTGCCTCTTGATATTTTTCGTGCGAAATAAAACTTGGAACAATGCTCTCTTTTTCATGTTGAAACTCAAATTTTTGTTCCGCCTCTTCGTCTTCGAAATGCATCTTCTTATGCTTAATATCTGATACAGAATATTTATTACGAATCCTTTCATCACGAATGTACGGATACTCAAATTCAATTCTTTCTTTTACTCTGTCTACAGTATTTTCATCAACATTTTCATAACGATTCGTTAATGCATTTCTCTTCTCGGCCAAAGTAATTGCCGCAATAACATCTTCTACTATTACTTCTTCTGGCTCAACTATATTCCATACGTAAGAATATTTATTACCGTATGTCTTAAGTGACATCTCAATCCAATCCATGAAACAAGTTGCACCAATTATGTCTATGTAGTTGATTTTCTTTTTTCCATTATCATTAACTCTGTCTTCTACATTTTTCACACAAGCAGTCATTATAAGCTTCTCTCTTGCACGAGTAAGTGCAACATACAAAAGCCTTGCTTCTTCACTATAGAAATCATTAGAAATCATCTCTTGGATAAATGTACGATATTGACTATCAAATTCTGCTTTGTTATCCTTCTCATCGAGTTTAATCCCTTTAATTCCAAGTCCATAAGTTGAATGAACAAGATTTTGATTTTTTTCATCCATCTTACTGAATTTACCGCCAAGTCCAGACACAAAAACTACTGGAAATTCTAAGCCCTTACTTTTGTGCATAGTCATAATTCTAACAACGTTATCATTTTCACCAAGCATTGAAGGCGTTCCCATATCAAGATCGTATTCTTTCATAGACTCAATATATCTCACAAAATGGAACAATCCACTATAGCTTGTCTTTTCAAATTCAATAGCTTTATCAACTAGCTGTATTAAATTAATACGTCTATACTCGCCCTTTGGAAGAGCGCTTACCAAATCAAGATATCCTGTTTTGTCATAAATGATTTCGAGCAATGTATGAATTGGCGTATCACAAACCAAATCTCTCAATTCATTGATTGAAGACATTGCATTACTTAATTTTTCATCAACATTTTCTACTAAATATTCCTTAATAGCATAGTAAAGATTCTGCTCAGTATTAACATTTCTAACCTTAGCTAAAGTTGTATTATCAATCCTATAAATAGGTCCATGTAATACTGCTGCCAAATCAATGTCTTGGTTAGGATTGTCTAACACCTTAAGAAATGATAACATCATTCTTACTTCTATCGATTCAAAATATCCCTTTTCATTTTCAAAATGACAAGGAATATTTTTCTCTGTCAAAACCTTTTCATATACATTTCCCGTACTCTTAGTCGAACGAAGTAAAATTACTATATCAGAATATTTTACATCCTCTAATTCACCAGTTTCTTTATTGGTAACCTTAAAACCTTCGCTTATCAACCTTTGAATTCTTTGCGCTACAATAGTTGCTTCTAATTCTCCATTTTCTTCAAAGTCGTCACCATTTTCTTTGGCTTGTTCTTGAATCTCCTTATCCACAAGAAGTATTTCGGGCTTATTATCGTTAGGTGTTTTATAAATCTCTTTGGCACCAAAGTTAAGCGCTGCCTCATCATCATATTCAACACCACCGATTTGCTCATCCATTAGCTTTGCGAAAATGTCATTTGTAATGTCTAAAACTTCTTCTCTACTTCTAAAATTAGCGTTCAAGGATATTGCTGTATTATCATCTACATTAGTCTTATATTCCTCATATTGATCCTTAAATATTTGTGGATCTGCAAGACGAAAACAATAAATACTTTGCTTAACATCCCCAACACAAAAATAGTTTTTCTTAATAGGTGAAGCTATAGTTTTAAGAATAGTTTCTTGTAATTTATTTACATCCTGTTACTCATCCACCATTACTTCAGAATAATACTCTTGAAGCTCTAATGCTGTATCGGTAACCTTTTTTTCTACAGGATCTATTAATACATTTAACGCAAATCTTTCAATGTCATTGAAATTAACAAGACATCTTTTTTCTTTCTCCTGATCTAACATACACTTGAATTCTTCAGTTAATCTTATTATCTCTAAGGCGTATTTTGAGATTTGTTGAGTCTCGTATATAATTCCGTCTTCACCCTCTAGTTTTAAGCTTTGTATCTTTTCTATCGGTTCAGAAATATTCTTAAGCTCTTTCTTAACGAAATCTAATTCTTCATCTGTCATTTTCTTAGAACTAGAAATGCTTAACTTTTCAAAATCCTTTAATGAAGCACAAATATTTATCAACGAATCTTGACAACAAGCTTCTTCTAAACAAGGCAAATCCTTTGCAATCTTTTTCTGTAAGAAAGGACTAACCGCATCTCCATACAACGCATCTATTTCACATAAATTATTGTATGCAGCTTTTATCTTATTCTTAGAAATTGTAGTAAGTACTTTAATCCAATTTTGTTCCATTAATTCTTTTTCATTTTGAACAAGATATGGCTTCTTGATTTCATCTAACCATTCATTTGGCCAAGGACAAGTACTAGACTTCTCATATAATTTAATAATCAAATCTGTAATATTACTTTCATTATTTGCTTTGGTGTAATATTCCATTAATTGAATAAAAGTCTCATCCTTCCTTGCATAGTTTTCTTCTAACAATTCCGTCAAAACATCATTTATCAAAAGCTTCTCTTCACCGCTATCACAAATTCTAAAGGATGGGTCAATTCCAATCTCATTAAAATGGTTTTTGACAAGATTACCGCAAAAGCTATCAATAGTTGATATATCTGCATTACTAATCAAAGTATTTTGCATTATCAAAAACTCATCTTCTGGATTTTCTTTCATCTTATTTGCAATAGCTTTTCTTATTTTCTCGCTCATTTCCTTGGCCGCAGCTTTAGTAAATGTAACTACAAGTAAACTATCTACAGACACATGCTCTTCGACAATTTTCTTGATGATGCGCTCTACCAAAACAGCAGTCTTTCCTGATCCCGCCGCTGCTGAAACTATTAAATTATGGTCTCTATTATCTATTACCGATTGCTGACTAGGAGTCCAATTAGGCATCTTCAAATTCCCCTTTCAATCTAGCTAAAACTTCTTTGTCTTTACCCGTTCCACCTTTAGAAAAACTTCCATCATCTTTCATTCCACGAATCTTAACAAAGTCTCCATATTTGTATCCCGGCAACTCAATATCAAAGCCACAAATATTTCCATATGGACAATAATCGCATGAATCTTTTTTTAACGGCACAGAATCTATTTCTCCACTAGCGATTTTACGTCCATGCTCAACAATTTTTTCTCTGACATGATTACTTACAAGCTCAAATTCTTCTTCAGAAATATACTTTTTACTACCCTTTGATATAGTATTATCTTTCTTTAATTTAAAAGGTGCATTCAAGGATTCAACTCCTTCACCAGACGAAAGATTTTCGTATACTGCTACAGAATCAAGTGCTTTTACAAGAGATAAATCATCAACGTCTGAGACGAAAAGACCATTAGGTCTCATCTGTTTTCTTACAGCTTCCTCTAAAGTATTTTTTATATCTTTTTCTTTGACAATAGGGTCTTGCAATTGTACATAAAACATTGCGCCTGGCTTTACATTATACTTATCCTTGTACTTATTTTTCTTGCCTTTAACAACAGCATCCATATAATAGATTAGCTGAAGCTGTCCGCCATTGTATAACATTTCCCAATCGATTTTTTTCTCGCTTGTCTTGTAATCAATAATTTTTATATATACATTTCCATCGTTATCATTGTATTCGTCATATCTATCAATAATGCCGTTAAGTCTCATGTATTGATTCTCTTCTAGCTTAACTCTAAGCTGCTCTAAATCGCATACTGTATCTAATGACACCTCAAATCCCTTTGGTTCAAACAAGCCTTCCTTTACTTGTGTGACTAACGAATCTATGGTTTTAGATAGAGTCTTTTTCATCTTATATAGAACGAAGGAATCTCTACTTGTCTCCATATTACCTGTCTTAACGTGACTCGTATATACTTCTGTACAAGCGTCATCTAGAAACTCATCTCTTGTGTCTCTATCTATATCTTTCCAAGACATATTTTCATCAGTAATTCTCTTCGAAAATTTGTCTAAAACTTCGTGATATACATTTCCCATATCTACTCGTTCAAACAAACTAGTTTCTGCCTCTCTAAGACGAAGATAGTAATTTAGGAAAAATCTATATCCACAAGAAGAATACTGTTCTAGCCTTGAGACACTGCCCTTCAAATCTCCTTCTCCGATTAAAGCTTTGTATACTTCTTTGTCTACAGTTTCCTTATTGTGATAGTAAAATGCTCCTTCTTCGATATTCTCAATTATAGAATCCTTAGCGCATTTCATAATTGCAACTAAGGTATCTATATCCTCCTCTGACTTAAGAATTATTCGCTCTCCTGCGACATAATCACGCATCATGTTAGCAATATATTTCTTAGAAGAATCAATCGTAACTAGCCATTGATCCACCTCAAGTTCATCGATATGTGTTACTTCAAGGTCAAACATTTTGCATAAATCATTAACCAAATAAGACTTATTCAAAGCGGCTGACTTATTATCCTTACTTGCATATGTAATGACTAATTTATCACTTGCTTTAGTCATAATCATATACAAATAGAATTTCTGCATAAATGTTTTCTCGCGTTCAGTAGGCGCAAGCTCAACATCCGCATCCTTAAGCTTAAGTCTTTCTGACTGAGATATAATTCCGCCACCATTTGCAGACTTTGGAATAGCACCATCATTAACTCCAATGAGATACAAAACCTTAGTCTTATCAAGACGTGTTCTTTCAATATCTCCTATTACAACTGAATCAATTGATGGTGGAATTGTCGCTATTTTGAGTGAATCACAAGCGCTCTTTAACACCTCAACATATTCTTCCTTATCAATAATTTCATCCCCTACCAAGTCTACGATTTTGTCTAATATAGAAATTATTGCAGCAAAGATGTGTTCATATTCTGAGCTTTTTATTTTGTCATTTTTGTCTTCAAATTCTTTGCTTTTAACTCGTAATTGTTCCTCTACATTAAATGCGATAAAAAGCTGATATAATGCCATCGATATATCGCGCGCATTAACCTCTTTGTTGTTCACTACATTTACAAATTCTATTAAATTGTCGAAAAGCACTTTTCTAGTTTCATTTACAGTATCTAACACATTCTTAGTATTATTAGTTTCCACTATAAAATCATTCTTGTATTTGCTTTTGCCGCGAATTCCTGTTGCCTGTAAATATATCTCGAAATTGTCAATATCGTCTCGCCTAATACCTGTAAGCGATGATTTAAGAAAATGCATAACACTTTCATAAGAGAAATCATAAATTGCTACAAGAAATGCACCTTTAATAAATTCAATTAACGGATTGAATAACATTTCCGATTTGGAGTCAACAAAAACAGGTATATTATACTTACTAAAAATAGGCACAACTAACTCTTTGTACTCTTCAAGATTAGCTGTACATACTGCAAAATCTTTGTATTTTCTATTGTTTTCTCGGATTTCTTTTGAAATATTACTAGCAACAAATTCTAATTCTTGTCTAGGATTACGAAGCGAATATATTTCTATTGAATCCGTATCTTCTCCCGTATATTTCTTGTTATTATTTCTGAAAATATTTTGCTCTAAAAAGCTTAATCTACTATCACTTCTAAGTCTCAAATTATTCTCTAATTTGTGATACGAAATGTCATATATTCCGACCTCTTTACAAATGTCATTTGTCTTAGCAATCATCTTCTTACTCATTGCAAATAATTCGTATTCCTTGCATGAACCAATAACATTTTCAGCCGCATCCATATTTACAGTAATATAGGCATCTTGTATCATAGGTAGAATCGTTCTCAAAATCTCATTCTGTAACGGTGTAAATCCTGTGAAACCATCAAATACAAAAACGGCATTTTCAAGCATTTTCGAATCTTCGATCACTTCATTTAATTTCACAAGTACACCCTCTGATGTAATATAACGTTCACGAATAAATTCATCATATGCGTTGTATAATATGTATACGTCCTTAGCCTTGTTCTTGAAGTTGATATTTATCTCATTATTCTCGATAATCTCAAGAAATTTCTGTGGAGTAATATTGTATTGATACAACTCAGAAATAAGTGATTTAAGCTCTAGAATATATCCATTTTTATTTATATTTGAAGCAAGACACTCTAGCTCGTCCTTATGTTCATAAGCAAGCTTTTTAACCAAAACGACCTTCCCCGTCTCTTCAAGTACGTCATTAAGCTTCGTACCTAATTCATCAAAAACTCTATACGCAAGACGATTAAAGCTAAGCACATCAATATTCATAATTACATGATTTGGATGTAGCTTAACTAACTCTTTTTGAGTTTGCATTGTAAATTGTTCTGGCACAATTATTATGTAATTCTTGTTCGGATTGCTCATAGACATTTCAATTGTTTTTTCGTAAATGTAAGTGGATTTCCCAGTTCCCGAACCACCAATAATATATTTTAAAGCCATATTTTTCACCTTATCCTTAACATTTTCCACAGATAATTTTAACACCTTAAGTTCTCTGCTACAACTCAAGTTATAATATTTTCAATTCATATCACAAAGCACTTTGAATCAATGAAGCACATTTCTCATCTACATACCACTTAGAATTTTTCATAAGTGCTCCCTTCTCCTCTGAATCTTTATAATAATTATCAGAATCTATGTATCTGATAACGCTTCTCATATCAGTATTATATAACGACGACACTGAAAATGTAATTAAACTCTTAGTTACATTACCTGCACTATCCTTTGCAATTACATTAAATGAAATATTATCTCCAACTTTGAGATTTGCAAATTCTTCCTCATTAAAAGCTTCAATTTTGACTTCAACATTTCCATTCTTGAAGTTGCCGTCCTCTCTATCATTTACATCAACATTTAACAAATCTATTAATTTGTCTTCTGTAATTCCTTCTAGCTTCTCTTTTGGAATTGTTAAAATGCCGCTTGTTATCACAGGGTACTCATCCCATACAGCATACATATCTGCTACTCTTGTTGTTCCACTTATTGTGTTTTCTTCTGTCTTTCTTAATCTCTCGTTTATGATGTTATTTCTTCCACCTAGTATCATTGTAGCTCTGTCTTTTGCTGAGTAGCTTTTGTTAAATGCTGGACTGTTCTTTTCTAGGTTTTCCTTTGATACTCCATCATAGAACATATTACTAAATGGGTTTACTATTCCGTTATGGATAATGCTTTGACTGTCCTTCAAGGTTGCTTTCTCGTCTGCCGACCAACCTTGAAAACTATACATTTTATCCTTTGTGCCTAGTGTATTTGTTACGCTGCCTTGATTTAGCTTGAACTGTGTTACACCTGCACCAAATGTTGCGTATTCTTCATTATTTTTGCTATTAGCGTATGCAGAAATATCTCTTTCTACCCATTTCTCTTCTAAGTTCTTCTCACCAAAGATACTTCCGTCTTTGGTTGTGTATGGATTTGCAAGGTAACTTAATTCTTCGTCTGTTACATCTTCATATACATTTCCATTAGAGTCTACAGCCCCATTTGACTTGTAGTTTATCTTGCCAAGAATAGGCTTCCACTTTGCAATAAATTTAACATCATTATCGCTTTGTGGTGTATATGCGCTACCACCATTATAAATAGTTTCGCTACTATCCCCATCAATTATCCAGCCGATAAATTCATAGCCTTCTCTTGTAGGTGTTGGAAGAGTTACAGCGTTTTGCTTCCATCTTCCTGTTAGCGTTATTGTTCTGCCATCAGTTACACATAGGTTTCTAAATGACTTATTAGGTTGATAATAGTTATTTGAGTCGTTTTCATCACCACTACCGAATATCCAAGGATAAAAGCCTGATTCTATAGTGATTAAGTAGCTCCATTCATTTAGTGAGGCCATAGGGTTATAACTTGGTGTTCTACCACCAAAAAATGCCATCAAGTTCTCATATCTTGCTTCCGAAATGTTATCTGTCTTATACATAGTATCAGCATATACATCTCCAAAAACAGAAATCGAACTATTGGAATCCCAGCCTAAGAAGTTCTTTGTACTCTTAATATTATCTACTGCGCTTCCACCTTGTGAATCGAACATTACTGTTGAACTCTTATACTTGCTTGGTTGTGATAGAAATGTTTTAGTTGTATCATACTCACAGCTTTCTGATTTTGAGCCATCTGCACCTGTATAACCATTATTGAAGTTATAGTTTACTGTATATCCGTTCTTTTGCCATATTGCTATTGCTGCTAAATCTTTATTTCCGAAGTTATATTTCCAAATATTTGAAGTACTTGCAAAACAACCCGGTGGTAAAATTTGTCTACCATAATCATAGCCATTTGCTGTGTTAAAATCACTTGCTCTTAGGTCTGATTGTTTCTCCCACCAATTATCAGGTTTTTCTGCTATTGTTCTTCCTTCGTTAATACCGCAATCCCAGAAGTGTTGTGTCAAAGCTCCGAAATCATATCCAAATGCGTTTTTCAAATCATCATATCTATTAGAATAATCAATTAAGTTTGTTTCGTCACTTCTTGTATAAAACCTAAATCCATTATATTCTGAATTGTCGCATAAATACCAACCCTTAAATGTATAACCTGTTCTTGTAGGATTCATCTTAAAATGATAGATAAAATCAAATTCTAGAGGTGTACCAAACCATCCGTATCCGCCTACTCCTGTACCCTTACCCATTGTGTCGTAACCATTTGTCCAGTCATACTCTATAGTATGTGCTTTATCATAGAACAAATTACCAGTTTCACCATCCCATAAAGTACCACCTGTAGGATAATATGTTACTTTTGCATTATGTGGCTCAAAGACTAATTTATAATTCTGCCAAAAAAAACCGATACCAGCATAGCAGTCGATGTAGCCAGGTCTTATTTCATCACCCTTGTAGTGTGATTCTGATGCGAAGTCTTGGTCTGAATTCCAAAGGTTCTCTTCTATTTCTGTGCGAACATATCTCCAGTTAGGTGTATCTGGTGGATAATACACTTGCACCCATGGTGTCCAATTCTCAACATTACACTCCTCATAAACGATATGCGCGTCTATACCAGATGTCCAAACTTTAATTATGCCACCTTCTGGCATCCATAATTCTGTATAGCCCCATCTACCTGCAGAGCCACTATATCTTTGGTCAAACGCATTACTATCATTCACAGCGTACATTTGAATAGTCCAGTCTATATCCTCTGGAAGTCCTTTTACATAAAAATCTCTATGTTTTATATAACCACCATTAGCATTAAGCTCTATATCTTCTGCAGTATCAGTTTCTTCTACTTCTAATTTTGTATCTTCTTCACTTGTGCCTATTAACTTTATATTGTCTTTAATTAAATATCCTCTACCGAAGTATTCGCTATTTCCTAAATCTATAGCTGATTCGTTTAACGAGTTTTCAATATCTAGTACAGATAGGTTATCGTTAGTTTCATCACTATCACTCATAGCCATTTGCTTTAGAAGTGCAACATAACTTGTAACATACGCAGCGGATACTGATGTACCGTTAACTGTTGTTACGATATCTTTACTATTACTATCATTTTCGTTTTGCTTTCTAGTATAAGAATAAATACCATTAGCACTATAATCTATTGTCTTACCATAGTTAGAATACTCTGCCTTAGTAAGTTCATCATTCTTTTCTTCTACTGCACTTACAGTAAGAGCGCTTTCAATATTTGCTGGTGTAAATCTTGCTACATTTTCATTATCGTTACCAGCAGATACAATAACAGCTATGCCTTCGTTTCTTGCTTCATTGATTGCACTTTGAAGTAATCTACTCTCTCCTACACCACTCATTGAAAGGTTAATTACATCTACCTTTTGTTCAATAGCGTATTTAATTCCTTGATAAGCTGTAAGAGTTGTACCTTTGCCATTATCGTCTAATACTTTAAGAGGCATAACCTTTACATTTTCATTATCATTTACATCAAGGATAATTCTAGCCATTGATGTTCCGTGTCCGTTATTATCCTTATATTCACCTTCTTCTGTAGTAAAATCATAACCTTTAACTACACGGTTAGCAAAAATCTCTTCACTATCATTTAGTCCTGTATCAAGAACAGCTACAACAATATCCTTGTCTTTAGCAACTTGTTCTTCTTCTATACTAGAAGTATCTTGTAAAGTTCTGTTATCAATTTTGTTTTCTTCTAAGTCTTTACTCTCTGCTTCTTCTACAGGAGTTGATACAACATCAACTTCTACATCATATCCAGCATTAGCGTAAAACTCTCTTGCACTTCTTGTAATCTCACTAGAAGCATACTCTACGATATACTTATCTTCAAATCTTGTAACATACTTGATTTTATCTGTGTAGAGATTATCTTCCTTAAAGTCAATATCTTCTTTACTTGTAATAATAAGTCTGCAAGAAGCAAAGAAATCATCAATATCAACTGACTTAGTTAGATCGACATTTACCTTCTCTAACTTATCTACTACCTTTACCTCTTCACTCTTAACCTCAGGAAGATTTTTGTTTACCTTTTCTTCTATGGTAACATAGTTTGTATCTCCCTCTGGTAATTCAGCAGCGTTTACGATTACGCTACTTGTTAGCATTGTAATTCCTAGCGTTAATGCTAGTGTTCTTCCTAGCCACTTCTTCATACGTTCTCCTCTCTAAATTATATTATTTTGTTTATTTA
>JAZUIN010000029.1:0-5619 GCA_045642225.1 Lachnospiraceae bacterium
GCTTCCTTCGACTCAATATACGTAAGCGCAGGCAGAGTTGGACATCAAATAAAAATAGCTCCAGCAGATTTGCTGAAGCTAGTGAAGTATAGTTTTGCTGATGTGGTTATGTAGTATAAAAAGAGGTCTATAGCTAATGCTCTCTTCGTTATATTTTTTCAATCCAATTCCATATACATTGGATCGTTTTCTACAATTTCCATATTATTTTCTTTTTCCATAAATTCTATAAAGTCACTAAACATATTTCTTTCATAAAATCGCTTTGCTTTTTTGTCTGCATACAAAATAATATACCTTGCTGTCGCTCTATTTTCAGCAATATCCCTACAATGTTTTATTATTTCGCACATTATGGAGTCACTCAAATAATAATGGTCTTCTGGATTATCACTTCCCTTAGAAAAAGCATCCATATGCATTTTCTGATATCTTATATCAACCGCCAAAATATCTATTTTAATTGCAGGAACAATGTGAGTATAATTATCTACTCTCCATACAATTCCTGACGCTGCCAGCGAAAACACCGCAAGAATCTCCCCTGTATTCACATCCCATACTTTAAATGGCAATCCAACATCTGTATCAACTTTCCCTTTCATGATAAGCCCTTCTTGTATGTATGCATCTAGCTTTTGATTTCCACATGAAAAAGCCTGAAGTTTAACTCTATCTTCAGGCTTAATCAAATCATATTTATACTCTACTTCTTCTCCGTATAAGTACTTCATTTATTATTAGATGCTACCTTATCAGCCTTAGCTTTTCTCGCTTCAAATCTACGAATAGCATCTGAACTAGTATTAACTTTTTTCGTCAAGAATTCAGAAGCCTTATGGTCACTTAAAACAAAAGCTCCATTAACAGGTTTTGAAATTGCTGCCATAGTATCATCCCTTTCTTTTGAATTATATTTGTCCTCCATACAAATAACTTCTTTCTACAAATAATATCGGAAATCCTTTGTAGAAATTAATATCTGTATATTGGGCCTCTTCCGTACAGTAACTGTACCACATTTGTTTTCCGAAAACAACGGATTTTCTGCAATATCCTAAATCAAGAATATAGCAGAAACTTAAAGGAATTTACAATAACCATAACTCATGCAAAGTATAGTCATTCACTAAACACTCATTTTCAGATATTTATCCTGTTTACTTGACAAGAAGCATATCACCGAGTTGAACGCTGTTTTTATTAATATTTACCTTCCTCTCTATATACAGTATAAATATTTACTAACCCACATAATTAAAATCCAACTGCAATTCTAATAAATCTGCATTGTTGGACTCCGTATTCAAATCAATATATTTTTCTCCATCAGACATATATACACCTAAATACATTATATTTCCGAATTCATCAACATAAGTCAAAAGATAATCGTAATCCCAATTATCCCAATCAGTACTATAATTAACATAGTTCAATGTATATGAATTGGTTTTTTCAGAATAATAATCTGTAATTTCAGCTTCAGCTACAGATAGTCCATCAGCATAAGGAAATGAACTAATTGAAATTGCATAATTTGTTCCTTCATAATATCCTGCATATTGTTGTAATTTTAACAAATCTATCTCAGGTTCTTCATCCGATAAATAATCTATAGAATCTGAATTTTCACTATATGTTAGATTTTGCATCTGATTTTCGTAGATTGCATTGTAATTCGATACATCATTGGGTGTAGCAAATCTATAAAATCCAGAAAAATCTTCATTTTCATCAACTAAATAGCAAGTAAATCCCTTATTTATAGCATCTGTTAAATCAAGGTAATTATTCTCATTCTTAACGTCATGATATATTACAACATCATCAGAACACTTAAAATCATAATAATAATATTGAATAGGAATCATTTCATCCGTTGCATCCGCAAAACATATACGATAAGTAGCATCATCTATGTCCGAAAACCAAACTTTAGCATATACTACTCTAGAGTCGGACTCAAGTACATAAGATTTTTCACTAACAACCAACTGTGACAAATCATCAAAAGAACTATTAAAATCCATCTGTAACAATGCTGTTTTCTTCATTTCCTCATCTGATTTTTTTTGTTGCTCTTGCTTATTATAATTTATTCCTATTGACGCTGTTACAATTGCAAATACACCGAATACACCAATAATAATTAATCTAATAGTTGGATTACTACTCTTAGCCCCCAAAATCAATCCTAAGAGAATTATAATACCACATGCCAACCACCAATACTTAATTGTAAAAGCAGTCATTATTATAGAAAAAATACCTGCACCAAGTATTTCTCCAAAAATTGCTTTTTGAAAATTCAGATACCAAATATCAAACATTGCATGATATATAACAAGTCCAAGAATAAAGAATAAAATAAAAAATACCTTCATATCATTCTACCCCATAAATTTACAGTCAAGAGCTAAATTTGTTATTTATTAAGAATTACTGAAAAGAAACTATAATAATCACTATAAAAGCAATAATAGCTAATGCACTAAGTATTATTCCCGCTATTGATCCTTTACGCATTTTTCCAGCCTTTTTTCCTTTAAATGCGAAAACAATTCCAAGAATCTCTGGTACAATAAATATGCCACCTGTTAAAAGCGATACTATGCCTAATATTAGCGATATTACAGACATAGCTTTACCTTCATTTTCTATTTTTTTAAGTCTAACCTCCTCAGCTTTTTTTCGCTCTATCGCTTCCTGTTCAGCCCTTTTTTTAGCAAGTCTTTCACATTCAGCCTTCTCCGCTTCAATCCTTTTTGCCTCTTGACGTTCTACTTCAGCCTTCTTCTGCTCGATTTCTAGATTTAATTCATGTCGTCTTTTTTCAGCCTCAAACTCTAATTCTTGCTTTCTTTTCAATGCTTCAAATTCTAAGTCTTGCCTTCTCTTAGCAGCTTCAAATTCCAGATCTTGAATTTTTTTTGACTCTTTATAATTTGATTGTTCTACTAATTCATTAACAATTTCTTCCTCACTGATATTTTGAACATTATCATCTTCATTCTTAGAACCACACTCAGGGCAAAATACTCCTACATTAAACTCTGCACCACAATTTCTACACTTCATTTAATATCTCCTCACTTATAATTATTTTCTTTACCACAAAAATTACAAAACTTAGCAACTCTTAATATTTCATTACCACAAAAAGGGCAAAACATTTTTGTTTTCACTGGCTGACTAAGTAAATTCTCAATAGCAGCCTTACTGCTTTTCAAATCACTACCTGTTTTTTCTCTGTAATAGCTAATAGCTTGTAACTTAGTCTCCATCGTGAAATTATTAAGAATATAGTTATTAATATCTTCTATTGACAATTTGCTTTCTTCAATGCAATTAGGACTCTTAACACTACATTCACTATTTTCGCAGATGATTTCATTCCGATTATATGCATTTATAATATTTAATATCGCATTTAATCTAATTAGAATTTCAACTCTACTCGCTTCCTCAATAGGAATTGTAAACTCAGAACTACAAGTTTTACCTATTAATCTAATCTTGTTTCCGTTTTCCAAACAAAAAAGGTTAGCATCTTTTATATCTATTGCAATGTGCTTCTTGGCTAGCAAATGGTCAAATATCATTACTCTAGTTGATGTAAAGCATATAGCTTGATTTATACCCGAGTAAAAGATACAAAGTATTTTTTCACCATTATTCATAGGAATTATTTTTTTAACTTGATTAGAACGCTTCTCAAAATCTGATTTATTGCCTTCAAAAAGAAACATATCGCAAACTTTTGAATCAAGATTATTTACACGTATCAATTCCCCTATAATTGAACAATTATAATATATGCTTTGAATATCTCTTAATATGTCAATTGCCTTATACAAAATCTGATAGTGATATATATTTAAAAATTCATACTTGTCTAAATGAATCTTAATATCCATGTATACAATTTCATCTAATAAATCAACTGTACTAACATCGTGATATAATTGTTCAAGCTCTAATGCAGCTTTAAAAAGTTCTTCTTTTCCTCCAAAGTCACACCCCATAAATGTATGCGCAATGGATTCAACTGTATATCTTAACTTATGTAATTCAGGCAATCTTTTTATTGCTAAATCCTCATCCCATTCTGTTTCCTTTAGTTCCTTTTCTATCATCTCGACTTTAGCATATATATTATTGATTGCCTTATATGGGGTAAGTGAAAAAAGTTCAAACTGATCTATATAATTTAAAGTAAACGAAATTTTTTCATTTATAGAGTCCTTAATTATTCCTGAGACATCAATTCCAAAATGACTCGCCATCTTATCTGCATTATGTCTTTCTTCCGGAAAATTAATAATTATAAATTCATATGCTGCTGTGCATAAAACATTTAAATTTAACGCTTGAATTAATGCTCGTTTTTGCTCTTCTTTATTAAGATGCTTTAGACTATCTATTATTGCATCAGATTTTAATTCATCCTCAATAGATATAACTTGGCATTTAACATCAGAATCATGGTTTAAAATCTGTATAACAGACGCCTGCATATCATATATAGTCATTTGTATCATCTTCGATAGACTAACAATAGTCTCATTTGATTTAATAACACTATTCATTTCACTTGTAGCCATACTACTAGTTGCCGCATTGCCAATTCCGTTAATAATTGAATGACCTAACCCCGTTGTAGCATTAATAAGTCCAGCTTCCATACTGCCCTTTACATATCCTGAAAGTCCAAAACCAAATCCAAGAGCTTTGCTACGATTTTGTTTTCTTAACTCACGATATTCAATATCAGCATTAGCCTTCCCCTCAATATTCCCAAGTCTTTCAGAAATATCTAATATGACCTTTTCAATATATCTAGATTCAAATCCTTGATTATAGAAATAATCTTCAGAGACAGTATAAACACCATTTTTTCGTAAATAGTTTACCGACTGATTACTCGCATTTCTTAATATTCTTCTCAATATATCGCAAGTATCTTGCTCCCAATTATTAGGATCAGGGTAATTACGTGTATAGTCATCCAAAAAGCTATTAACAGCTTTTTCTCTAATTGAAGAAAAATAATTTGCAACAACAACAAAATTTTCTTGTTGTTGAGTAATTATAAAAGTATTTCCTAAAACAACAAATTCTGACATAAGTAATCACTCCTAGAAATGCATAATATTATATCGAATGTGTAGATTATATAACTTTCATATGAGTTATTCAAGAGTTCTCCTTTACATATAATTTATTTTTAAGGGAGATATCTACAATATGATAAGACTAAGAATCGATGAAATTTTAACTGAACAAGGAAAAAGTAAGTACTGGTTATATAAGCAAATGGAACCAATGAGTTATCAAAATTTAAATAAAATTTATAAAAATGAAACTACAAGTATTAAATTTGATATTTTAGAAAAACTAAAAAAAGTTCTTGATGTTTCATATGATGAGTTAATTGATGATACATATATTGAAAATATAGAGCCTTAAACGACTACTTGACCACTTTTAACAGTGCGTGAGAAGTTGCGGTCGTCCAGTGGACGACTCTGCCGCAGGCAGAAGCAACGACCGAGCCAGCAGGCGAGAACGAACACCGGGTTCGAAGAAGCCGCGTTCGTTCTCTAAAAGAAAAAA
>JAZUIN010000030.1:0-2638 GCA_045642225.1 Lachnospiraceae bacterium
TGGATATTGTAACTTCATTCATAATTATTGCCAGAATAATAATATTGATAAGTTGTTATTTTTATCTCGAGATGGAGACATTCTCAAACAAGTATATGATAAAGTTTTCCCTAATGAGAATACAGAGTATGCTTATTGGTCACGTAAAGCAGCAACAAAGCTAATGGCAAGATACGATAAGCATGATTATTTTAGAAGGTTTATTTATCATAAGGTTAATCAAGATTATTCTTTGCAAGAGATCTTTAAATCAATGGAGCTAGATTCTTTACTTGATGAGCTTGATGACTGGAAAGATATTTATAATAAATGGGTAAAAGAACCGGGAATAGATTTAAGTAAGATAAAATATATTGAACTTAAAGCAGAAGATAAGTTAACAGATAAGAATGGCTTTATGTTGAGGCGATTTATTAAAGCCAAGTGGGATAAAGTTATGTCAATATATGCTCAACAAGATGAAGCTGCAAAGAGTTATTATCGCTCAATTGTAGACGGTGCGAAGAAAGCAATTGCTATTGATATTGGTTGGGCTGGCTCAGGTGCATTATCCTTAATGAAACTATTTGAAGCTTGGAACATTGACTGTACTTTGACGGGTATTATTGCAGGAACTAATACTATGTATAATGCGGAACCTGATGCAACAGAACCATTTCTACAAAGTGGTAAGCTTGTTTCTTATCTATATTCGCAGGCTCACAATAGAGATTTGCTCAAAAAACATGATCCAAATCGAGATTACAATGTATTTTGGGAATTACTTTTGTCATCACCAACACCTCAGTTTGTTGGATTTTATTCAGATGGATTAGCATTTGGAAAATACGATGAGAATATAGAAGGAATAAGAGATGTTCAAAGAGGAATAATAGATTTTGCAAATCAATACACGACTTGCTTTAAGGATTATCCGTATATGTTAAACATTAGCGGTAGAGATGCTTATGCACCAATCCTTGCGGCAGCAAGTCACAATGAAAGATATCTTAAGTTCATTAAGGAGAAATTTGATTTACGTATTAATGTGGAGTAATCATGACAGAAAATAATTATAGAATGCAGATTTCATCTGGTTGTCAGGTGTCTAGTTTGCTGCTGGTTATAGTTTTGTCAATTGAATATTTGATTTTCTTTTTGAATCCAACGGACTTTTCTTTAGAGTTTGATGCTAATAATTTGAGGCGACTTTTTATATTTGTTGGTTATGTGCTCATAACTAAGACATTGACTTGTAATAATCATGGTAGGAAAGTAATCCTAAGATATGAGAGAGAGTTAAGTGTTATATTTAAGAATGTTATTGCAGATGTTATATTGTTTTGTTTTGTGTTAGATGTTTTTGTTTTTCTGTTATGTCTAGTACAGACGGTTACTCTTATTATTATATTTGTTATTTATGGTATTTTCTTTTCGAAGAGAAATCATAAGAATATTTTATACATTTATGACAATAAAAAACCAGATTGCGATAATGTTATTCATGTTGATGAGGCTTTACGAAGATTGGAACAAGAACATAGTAGCTTATTTGAAGGCTTTTCGCACATATATTTATATGATGTGTCAGCTGTAAAACGTAACGATATTCTTAAAGCTGCAGCAATACATGGTATTGACGTGTATATTAATGCTAAGCTTTCGGATTTGACTTTAAGAGCATCTTATCTCACATCTGACGGAGATAATCCAATCTTTTATTGTGCTGCACTGCAAGTTTCGAAAAGTGCTCGTGTAATAAAAAGATGTTTTGATGTTATAGTTTCGTCGATTTTGCTTATTATATTATCGCCATTATTCTTACTTATTGCTATTGCAATTAAATTGGAAGATGGTGGAGATATTTTTTTCCGACAAGAAAGAGTTACCGTTGATGACAGACGTTTTAAAATTCTTAAATTTAGGTCGATGGTAATGGATGCTGAAGAGCGTCGTGGAGCTGCACGAGTGTCCAATATGGATTCTAGAATTACCAAAGTAGGATATATATTGCGTAAGTTCAAGTTAGATGAACTACCGCAATTGATTAATATTTTAAATGATGACATGAGCTTTGTTGGACCTAGACCAGAACGTCCAGAACTGTTAGAGAATATCGTGGAATCTGTTCCAGAATTCGCATTTAGAACTCAGGTTAAGGCTGGACTCACTGGGTATGCACAGGTTCATGGAGATTATCATACAGACTTTTTAGAAAAGCTGAAATGGGACTTGATCTATATTGAAAATTATTCATTGATACTAGATTTGAAGATATTGTTAATGACAATACCTACAGTTTTTCGAGGAAGTTCTGATATACATAGTTAAGGAAGATTTTATATATTAATTTAAGAATAAATAAAATATAGGAAGAGATAAGGTACAATGTTAATAAAAGCTAAATCCTCTATTATTATGGATAACGGTAAAAATGGAATTAATGTTCGAAAAGATACTAATTTCTGTGCTTGGGGACAGAAAAAAATTTTAAGAATTGAGACTCCTTTTAGATGTGAAGTCCAGCGGTGTGATGTCAAGTGAAGAAAAATAAAAATCCTTTTATTTTTTGATATATTTCACGAAAACAAAAAACGACCACCTAAGCCCTGTCGACCATGTTAAAAAATGAGCAGCGCTGACTCATCGGCAAAGCAGA
>JAZUIN010000031.1:0-2116 GCA_045642225.1 Lachnospiraceae bacterium
ATGCTTCCTAAACCATATTTAAAGGAAGATGGTATCTCCTGTGAATCAGTTAGGATATTAGCAGTATGCCTTTTTGACAAGAAATCAAACAAATATGAGTTATGTTCTTCCTTGTGAAAAGGTCTTAGCTTTACCTTGCGATATGCCACATCATCAAACTCGTGGAAGATGATTTGCTCGTGTGGATGATAGATATTATATCCATTAGTCCACAGCCTAACAGCATAGGATATTTCTTCTCCATAAAAATATATCTGTGGGTCATAAGGAACATCCTTAAACATTTGAGACTTTGCAAACAGAAAATGACCTGATATAAAAGCCCCTTTGTATGGCTTATCCCTACCCTCAATCTCTGAACCGTGAAATAAAAGAGGTACACCCTCTGGTAGAAAATAATCTGCCGCCAAAGTGTACCCAGCTTGTTTTATAGGTTCATTATTCTTTAGTGCCTCTATGTACTCATAGTAGCCATTTATCATATAAGAATACATTGATAGACAGGCTTTATCATCATTGCAGGATAAAAGCACATCAATTAGTTTTTCATCCCAGTCCTTTGTAAATCTGGTATGACTGTCTATCTGAAATGTGTATTCTTCATTTTCAATAAGCTCAAATAGAAGATGTCTTGCCCAGCCTGTACCACGACTTTCTTTTGGTGATACCACTATCATTTTCAGATTGTGTATTTCCTTAAGCTGTTCGTAGTAAGGCTTTGTCACATCATCCTGATAACATATAGCAAAATGTATTCGCTCAGGATACTTTGACATTTCAAGGGCATTGCATACTGTAGGATAAAGGTCTGGGTCTTTATATGATGCAATCATAATTAAAATATCATTCATCATATACTCCGCACTTATTATTAATTCGAACAGTTATGTGCATTGTATTGCGCAGGACCCTCAAAACTCCTGCCGCACTTAGGACACTGTATCTTATAAGTTGATGGTCTTACGTATCCACCTGTTACGGCCTCTAAATCACCATCTGTTATTGATGCATAGTTTCCTTCTTTTGCTTTGTCTAATGCTTCATTATAAGCTTTTTCATTCTCACTCATTTTGTTTGCTCCTTTCAAAAAACTAAATATACCCATATCGTTATTCTCCTATAAATTCAGACTTGTAAAAATATTCTTGGTAAAATATGTCACAAAACAAATGTTGCTTTCTTATTTACCTACATCATTTTTGAACGACAATCTGGACAATAATTAATCATCATTTGGTAGGACGAATTGGAAATGGTGGTTCGTATATTACACTCCCCCCAGCAACACCTTCTAACTCATCGTCAGTAAGCTCCATTCCTGCTTCTGCAATAATATCCTTCTTAGCTTCCATTGTCTCAGCTTTATCAACTTTATCCTTTAAAATACCTGTTAACTTCATATCGTTATCCTCCTATAAATTCAGACTTGTAAAAATATACTTGATTATTTCTTTGGCTTAATTTGTGTCTCTTCTGAATAAACAATACCTATACCACCACCAGCAACCATATCAAGTTCATCGTCTGTAAGTTCCATCCCAGCTTCCGCTATAAGGTCTTTTTTCGCTTCCTTTGTCTCAGCCTTTGAAACTTTATCCTTTAAAATGCCTGTTAGCTTCATAGCGTAATCCTCCAATTATAAGTATATTAGTTATTAGAACCGTTTTTTGTTCCTGGTCTAAATGGTGCTTCTTGTGAGTAGTTAGAAGCACCACCAGCTACCATATTTAACTCATCATCTGAAAGTTCCATGCCAGCTTCAGCAATAATGTCCTTCTTAGCTTCCATTGTCTCTGCTTTATCTACTTTATCCTTTAATATGCCTGTTAACTTCATAATGTAACCCTCCTATGGTTTATTTGCTTATCTATAAATTTATACGAACCATTTCACATAATGGCTAATATTATTTTACAGAAAATTTAAGCTATTCTCAATGAAAATCCCAACAATATCAAAACCTGCTAATAAAATACAAGTACTTTTTTGAATCTTTTTATTCTAATTTATATCACTATTTTATCACGACAAATAAGGTCAGTTAATCTTATATTCCTGACCTTAGCATCTTGTTTATATTTACTGTGTACTATGCCATTTCTGCTTCGTTTAATAC
>JAZUIN010000032.1:0-3363 GCA_045642225.1 Lachnospiraceae bacterium
AGCTGCCTCACATCCTGCATGACCTGCACCTATTACACATACATCAACCTGTTCTCTTATTGTATTCTTTGTTGTAATCTCACTCATTACTATCTACCTTTATCTATACTACGAAAAAAGCTTATTAAAAAACATATAATAATACTTTTCTTTCATATTAATACATGCAATATATTATAATAGAAAAATTTGCAAAAATGAAATAAAATGAAATGAAAAATACTTATTCTAAAAAAGAACAGAAATACAAAGGAAAGAAAAATGATTAAAAATATAATACTAGACATAGATGGAACATTATGGGATTCAACTGCAGTAGTAGCAAATGCATGGAGCAAAGCCGCATCAGAATCAGGATTTACAAATATAACAAATATAACTGCTGATATGCTTAAAAAAGAATTTGGTCTTCCAATGGATGTCATCGCAGACCATATATTTACTGACATTCCAGAAAAAGAAAAGAAAGCAGTAATACTAGAAAGCTGCTGCGTATACGAGCATGACTTTCTTGTAGAAAATACAAAGGATATTACATTTCCTGGTATCAAAGAAGAATTATTTAATCTGTCAAAAAAATACAATCTCTATATCGTAAGTAATTGTCAAAAAGGATACATAGAACTTGTATGCGATAAAATAAGAATCAAAGAAATAATAAAAGATCACCTTTGCTTTGGTGATAACGATAAGCAAAAAGGTGATAATATTCTGGAAGTTATTAATAGAAATAACTTAAATAAAGATGAGACTGTTTATCTTGGTGATATATTGGGAGATAAACTTGCATCAGACTATGCTGGCATAGAATTTATCCACGCTGCATATGGATTTGGAGAAGTTCCTGAAGCAAAGTACAAGATAAATAACATTACTGAGCTTGATAATTGTCTAAGTAAAATCTAATTCAAGCTTTATTAAAAAAATATCCTAAATACAATGAATGTATAAAAAATAACCCTCAAAAAACCAATTCGCTTCGCTAAGAATTGATGTTTTTTGAGGGTTATTTTTTATTAATTATAAGCACTATATATCAGATTAATTTACATCTGAACACGGTTCATGTACTTATCCCACTCAAAGATAGCCTTAGTAAACTTAACACTAACCTGATAAGAAACACCGCCTATATTGTCATAGGCTTCCTTACTAGGAAACTCAAGATTAAGTGTATAAGAATAATTACCTTCTTCTGAATCAGGATTAACATCCATAGCATAAAGATATGCACCACTACCACTCTTAAGAATTAATTTGAGAGCATCCTCATCCATAGGAGAATCATCAACTTCTTCTAAAAGCTTATTATTAGCATCATATCTCTTATATCCATCCTTACATCCACCTGTAATCTTTCCATCAACAAGTCTTACAGTTGTTGTACCAGCATAACTTTTTGTAAAATTCTCATTCTGTGAATTTTCAGGCTCTACTATAAGAGCTTCAAGCTCAAATGATATACCATCACCAAACTTTACATTAAAAATCTGTGCATCCTGAAAATCAAAATTATAAATCTCATCTACTGCCTTAAAACTCATCGCGTAGCGCTCCTTTCGTTACTTAATATAAGAAATTTTGTTACTTACCCATACAAAACTTCGAGAATATCTCATCTACCACATCTTCATTAATCTCTTCACCTATAATAAAGCCAAGATGTTCATATGCACTTGTTAAATCTATTGAGAAGAAATCCTCTGGCATACCATCAGCAATACTATTTCTTACCAGTGAAATACTGTGAAGTGCATCACGAAGTTCCTTAATTTGTCTTGTATTCGTTATGATAACATCATCATTAATATTAATGTTCTTATTATAAAACATTTTTCTAAGTGCCTGTGAAAATTCATCTACACCTATATTTTCTTTGGCTGATATTCTTATAACACTTGTATCTTCACCAAGAATTTTTCGAAGATCCTCTTCTGTAGTAACTGTATCAAGATCTGATTTATTTAATAATACTATATAATTTCTTCCATTTAATAAATCAATGATATCATCATCATTTTCATCAAGAGGAATAGAAGAATCAACCATATATAATATAAGATCAGCTTCTTCTATATGTTTCTTAGCTTTTTCAACACCTATTTTTTCTATTTCATCCGATGTTTCTCTTATACCTGCTGTATCATAAAGATGAAGTATCATATCACCAAGTTTAACTGATTCTTCAAGTACATCACGGGTAGTACCTGCAGTACTGGTAACAATAGCTTTATCCTCACCAATTAATAAATTTAAAAATGAAGACTTACCAGCATTAGGCTTACCAACAATTACAGAAGATATTCCATCTTTTCTAATTTTACCATTTTTAGAATTTTCTATTAATTTATTAATATTTTTTTCTATATCTATAAGCTTTTCATCAAGACTTTCAGGATAGCCTGTTAAATCAAAATGCTCAGGATCATCAAGTGCCGATTCTATAAAAGCAATTTCATAAATAATCTTGCTTCTAAGCTCTTTTATCTCATCTAAAATATTACCTTTTAGCTGTTTTATAGAATTTTTAGCAGCAAAATCATTTTTAGAAGATATAAGATCCATTACAGCTTCTGCTTTTGATAAATCCATTTTGCCACTTAAAAATGCACGCTTTGTAAATTCACCAGGCTCAGCAAGTCTTATACCGTTATTTAAAACAACTTCCAATATTTTATTAGTAAGATAAATACCACCATGACAGTTAATTTCTACTGTATCTTCACCAGTATAACTATGTGGATTTCTCATTATACTAACTAAAACTTCATCTATCTCATTTTTTAACTCATTTTCACTTTGGTTATCAACAATATAACCAAAATGCATAGTATGACTCTTCTGGTCAATAAGTTTTTTACCTGATTTTGAGCAAAAAATAGAATCAGCTACCTCGATAGCCCTATCACCACTTATTCTAATTATACTTATTCCAGCATCTGTCATGCCGGTAGCTATTGCAGCTATTGTATCATCGTACATAAATCACCTAAAAAAATAATATTATAAATTCAATAAAATGATACCTTATAATAAAATCCAATACAATTACAAATAAAAAATAATCCTTAAAAAATTAATTCTCATTTATTTCTAGCAAATCAAATTAAATTTTTTAATCATATACAATTACAAATAAAAAATAATCCTCAAAAACATCAATTCTTAGCAAAGCGAATTGGTTTTTGAGGATTATTTTATATTTTAACACTTTATTATAAAATTATTTCTTAAGTGTAATAACAACCTTTCTGTATGGTTCATCACCTTCTGAATGAGTTGTTACATATCTGTCATTCTGAAGTGCAGAGTGAATGATACGTCTCTCATATGGATTCATTGGCTCAAGAGAAGCAGGTCTTC
>JAZUIN010000033.1:0-50790 GCA_045642225.1 Lachnospiraceae bacterium
AGAGTCTCTGACTCTATAATTACAAGAACGGTTGATATAGAAAATGGAAAACACGCCGTGACTCACTACACTAGATTAAATAGCAACGAGAAATATTCTCTTCTAGAATTGCAATTAGAAACAGGACGAACTCATCAAATACGAGTTCATATGAAATATATAAACCATCCTATAATAGGCGACTACATTTACAATCCAAACTATGAAGATATCAAGCGCCAAGCGCTTCACTCTTACAAGCTAGAATTTATGCATCCTATAACTCATAAAGCTTTAGAAATAATAGCACCTTTGCCTGATGATATGTCAGGTATTATAAATGTAAAATAAAAACTCCTAACTTATGCCATGTTAGGAGTTTATTTGTTACTATCTGATTTTGTCTGTAAGACCTACCTTTTTCTTAACCTTACGTAATGTCTTGTTAGCAAAATATGAAGCTTTATCATCATTCTCTTTGATACATTCATCTATAAAGGCTTTGTCCTTCATAAGTCTTTCATATTCACTTTGTAAAGGTGCAAGCTCTGCTGCAACTGCTTCACCAACAGCCATCTTGAAATCGCCATAACCTTTACCTTCAAATTCTTTCTCAATCTCTTCAACAGTCTTATTTGATACGCAACCATAAATATCCATCAAATTGCTAATACCTGGTTTGTTTTCAGAATCGTATTTTACACATGCATCAGAGTCTGTCACAGCCTTTTTAAACTTACGAATAATAGTATCCTTATCATCCGTTAGCAAAATTGTTGCATTAACATTTTCATCAGACTTAGACATCTTCTTCGTAGGCTCTTGAAGAGACATTATCTTAGCACCACGCTTACCTTCATAATATTCAGGAATCTTGAATACATCGCCATATACACCGTTAAATCTTGATGCTATATCTCTTGTTATCTCAAGATGCTGCTTCTGGTCCTTACCTACAGGAACAACGTCTGTTTGATAAAGTAAAATGTCTGACGCCATAAGGACAGGATATGTATAAAGTCCAGCATTGATATTATCAGAATGCTTACTTGCCTTGTCCTTAAATTGTGTCATTCTATTCAATTCGCCCATATATGTAAAGCAGTCTAGAATCCAAGCTAATTCTGCGTGTGCAGACACATGCGATTGATAATAGATGCAATTTGCTTTAGGATCAAGCCCTGCAGCACAATAAAGCGCATATAATTTACGAGCATTTTGTCTAAACTCAGTTGGATTTTGTCTAACTGTAAGTGAATGTAAATCCATTACTCCGAAGAAGCATTCAAACTCTTCATTAAGATTTACCCAATTCTTAAGCGCTCCTAAATAATTACCTAAAGTCAACGAACCTGTTGCTTGCATACCTGAATATAATATTTTCTTGCTATCACTCATAATGTCACTCTTTCTAATTTATATTATAAATTATTTATTTTTCTTAGTCTTGTTTTTCAAATTCTGTTTAACTTCTATAGCTTTTTGCTTACCGCTATCTTTGAAATATTGTACTCTTTGCTTTCTGTTTTGTTTCCTGATAGCTTTTTTCTCTTGCTTCTTTGCTATAGATTTTTGCTTTCTAGCGTCTTTCTTTTTTACTTTGAAGTCGCTAACTTTGCTTTTTACTGATTTGACGAATTTAACCTTGCGGTCATTTCTTAATATTTCTTTTCGAATGTATGCGTTAGTTGCCTCTTCACCGTTATCAGCAAGATATGTAAGTAACATTTCTAATAACGCTTGTGTATCTGGATGCATCATGTAACGCTTCTTGCCATTCTTGAAATATTCTAAAGCACTTGCATCTGTATATTTATCCTTCTGATAAACCTTACTTGCTGCTACTCTATCAATATACATTTCAACAACATATTCTACTGGCATCTTATTTCCTTCAATAGGATGTCCAGTCTTTAACGTATAATCTATCCAATATTCAAAATGATGCTTGTTGCGTCCCTTGTGATGTAACCATGCACGAGAAACACCATTCTTCTGTCTTTCTACATTATTAGGACTTTGTGTACCCGCATAATATAAGCATCCTGGTATAAATTCTATAGGATTATATTTGGATAAGTCATGCATCATACCTTGATAATACAGTCCCACTTCAAAGCATCCTCTTCTAACTAATTTCTTGTGTCTTGTAATAGTCTTTAGATGTCCTATTGGATTAAACATATAAATACCTCTCTATATAAATTTAATTAAAGCTAATATAAATAAATGTGCTGGATAAAAAATGTAAAACAACCATTTATATTTCTTAGAAGAAACTCCTTGCTCTCCGTTATACAAAAGTATAGGAATCAAGGCTAATAGTGCACAAACGGCAACATCTACGTTAAATGCCAAGAAATATGCCATTCCCATAATAACTGCTGTATACAAAGGATATTTCTTGAAATAATACATACAGATAATAACTATTATTCCAGTATGTCCATAAGAGAAAAATGCAAAATGTGCAATTACACAGCCTCCAATAACTGCAAGCACTTGTACTAGTACACCAAGATACATATTCTTGATCAAATACGCCTTATTAAGTAACACTAGCACCATAAGCCCCATGAACAGTTCGAAAAATATATTTTGCTTCTTAAGATAAATATATTCTCCAAAGAATGCATAATCGTATACAACTTCTGAAATAAAAGCAAACATCAGAAGACGCATTGCATATTTTCTTATATCACTTGTATGCTTAAAGCCCTCTGTTAATAAAAATGCAAATATCGGAAATGATATTCTACCAATTAATCTAAGCACTGAAATTTCTGGAAAGAACAACTGACCAATATGATCTATTAGCATTGCAATTACTGCAATCCATTTCAAGGTAGAACCATTAAAAATCTTAGCGTTATCCATTATTTCTTCTCTTTGATAATTTCTATTTTGTCTTTTGTAATTTTGGTATCTTTACCAACTAGAATAGTTATTGAGCCACCAGGAACTGATATGTATTGTTGACCTTCAACATATTCTAATTCATTAAAGCCTGTAATTGTATTACAAGTCTTATACCACTTCTTGTTGCCTCTCATACGAGGCAAAGCAAAGCTTTCTTCATCATAGTGAAAATTATAACAAACCATTACATGATCCTTATTATCATCTAATGAATATTCACCCGCATATAAAACACCAATTGCTTTCTTCTCATTGCCAATTCCCATCATCCAAGGCTCTCTACCATGATATGACAAATCAGGCATACCCGTATGATGATAATCATTCATATGCATTGGCTCTTCTAGTCTAATTACTGGATTGTCTTTTCTGAATTGTATCATTGTTTTTGTAAATTCTCTAAGCTCAGTAGCGAACTTATTCTTCGAAAAATTAATCCAGCCAACAGGGTTATCTTGACAATAAATGTTATTATTACCCTTCTGAGAATTACCAATCTCATCTCCTGCCAAAATAAGTGGAATACTCTGTCCAAGCAATACAGCCGCTATTGCAGTCTTCGCGTTGTTCAAACGAATTGTATTAATGTATTTGTTGTTAGTCTTGCCTTCTACACCATAGTTATTACTAAAGTTGAAATTATTGCCATCTCTATTATCTTCGCCATTATCTTCGTTATGCTTCTCGCCATATGAAAAAGAATCATACAAAGTAAAACCGCTTGAATTGGCAGCATAATTCACAAAACCAAACTTATCATTTTGTCTCTTAAGATTATTAGTAAGCTCTGAAATACTTCCATCGAAATGATTCTGCAAGCCTCTAAGTGCATACAAGAATTCGTCATTACTAATAAATAAATGCTTATCGCCTTTCTCTCTTACAAGTAATTCAAAAGGATATTCATGATGGAAAATCTTAAGCTCTGACAAATATGGATTTGTAGAAATCTTGTCTATTGGTAGCTCATTTCCAAGAACATGTATACCATCAATTCTATAATTCTTAACCCAATGAATCATTGATTGAATCTGAAGCTCTTCGTCTATAGTATTATCAAAAGCCATTTCCATAATAACTTCTAAACCACGACCATGCATCTCGTCAATCATGTATTTCATATTATAGCTTGCATTTTGCCCACCAAAATATGATGCTTTTGGTGCAAAATAATTACCGTTGCTGTATCCCCAATAATTAGTCTTATCGATATCCTCAACAACAGTTTGTATCTTGAAATTCTTATCCATAACGGAGGTTTCGACTAATTCAATTTCTTCAAATTCATATAACGGTTGAAACTCAATAGATGTAACACCTAAATCAACCATTTCATCTAAGCATTTGATAATGCCTTTGTAATTACCTTTGTCCCATCTATTAAGACCATGTTGCATTGTATAGCCTCTCATATGAAGCTTATACATTATCATGTCTTTCGGCTCTATTGGTTTGAAATCATTATTCTTCCACTCATAATCATCAACTGCAATACCACTATAAATTTTGTATTCTGTTTCTGCACGGCTCTTGTCATTCCATACTTCACGACCAATAATACGTGATGCGTATTCGTCGACTGTATCTTTGCCATCTCTATGTATTAGATAGCAAATATCTTCTGGCTTAAAGCCCTTAACAGCTACAGAATTAACATTTCCAATCTTGTACTCAGAAACTACTCTCTCTAACAATTTATGATTCTTAACGTCGTATATATCTATATAAGATTCTTCCTTAGTCTCTGTCTTGTAGGTAAATTCAATCCATTCACCATCAAGGAAAACCCCATATCCATTATACAACCCCTGTCTTATTTCCATTTCATGTCCTACTTTCATTAATTAGCACGTATTTACATACAGATTTATTATAACACAACTATTGCTTTTTATGGAAATTTTAATTATAATTTTTAAAATATAATTTGGTATATAAAATCGACATATTTCAAAGGAAAAAGGAGCTATTATGGGTAAGAATAACAACGAAAATGAAATTGATGATGATGTAATGGTAACAATCAATCTTGATGGCGAAGATTTAGATTGCGAAATTCTAACTATATTTGACGTAAATGATCAAGATTATATCGTTCTAATGCCCGTTGACGAAAACGGCGAGCCTTTAGATGACACACTTGTATACATTTATCGCTTCTACGAAGAAGAAGGCGAAGAACCACGCCTAGACAACATTCAAACAGATGAAGAATACGAAGCAGTTAACAAGCGCTTCGAAGAATTATTAGACGAAGTTGAATAATAAATGTTATATAATCAAACAGAATCTAACGCTATTGCTCCTTGGTTTATCAAGGAGCTTTTTTCATTTCATCAATAAATCTGCTAGGGAACAACCTTTCATTATTGCGATTATTGATGTAACAAATATTTAGCGTGCTCTTAGCTCTAGTCATTGCAACATAAAACATTCGCCGCTCCTCCTCTAACATTTTCTCATCCTCTGCTTTCTTAGACGGAGTTACACCTTCGCATACATCTATAAGATATACCTTGTCAAATTCTAGTCCTTTAGAGCCGTGAAATGTATGAAGAAACACCCTATTTACTATCTCTTCTTTGTTATTTTCGTTAAAATTTTCACGAACCTTTATGTCCTCTAGCATTATTCTAATACTTCGATGTTCCCTCGCTAGAGAAGTTATCTCATCTAATATCTTCATATATTCGTCGTATTGCTTTTTCGAAGCTGCATATTCCTTTATAAAATCATCATACCCAATTCGCTTTCTCACATAAATCACAGCAGAACTTGGCAGCATATTTTTTATTCTAGAAATATCTTTCTCTAGTTCATATACCCTTTGCTTCATATATGGCTTATCATTATAGAATTTGATTATATCTTTGAATTTGACATTTTCCCTATCAATACTTGCTCTATGTATATAACGATTAGGCTTATTGTAAATCCTAAGAAAATCCTCTCGACTTCCTCCAAAAAGCGCTATATTAAAATAACTAATTACGTCTCGAAAAATCCAATGCTCATATATCGTCTTCGACTCTTCTTTCTGGAAGAAATCAATCCCCTTTTTCTTAAGTAAACTCGATACAAGTGCTGCTTGATTTCTATTGCGAAATAACACTGCTGTTGTAGAATTCACATCTGACATTATCTCTTTCTCTATCGAGTCAACCACCCACTTTGCCTCTTCAACATCTGTCTTAAATGCAAATACTCTAACCTCTCCTTCTTCTTTGGAGTTAGCCTTAATATCTTTATCAAAACGCGTCTTGTTATTATTAATCACATTGCTTGCACTAGAAACTATAGCGCTTTTTGAACGATAATTAATTGACAAGCGAATAACCTTGCAGGCTGAAAATGTATTTGGAAAGTCCATCATAATGCTTGGATTTGCACCGCGAAAGCCATAAATAGACTGGTCATCATCCCCAACAGCAAATATATTCTCGTCAACTGCAAGAAGCTTAACAATCTCAAACTGAACATCATTCATGTCCTGCATTTCATCGATTAGGTAATAACTAAACTTCTTCTGCCACTTTTGTAAAATGCTTTTGTTCTCCCTAAACATTTTCTCTGTCATAAGAAGCATATCGTCAAAGTCTAGCTTATCGAAATCACGCTTCATTTTATTATATGTATTGTATATTTTTATAAATTTGGGTTTTGATATACTTTTTACTTCGTATTCTTCTAGTGATGTTTTCGTATTATTAATAAAACTAATTTCTTTGTAAATAGCAGAAAAATCATCATCATTTTCTACCCTTATATTGCAAGCCTTGAAAACCTCTTTTAGAAATTTAACAAGACTATTTCCCTGCAAAATGGACTTACTATCAAGATGCATTTCTTGCTTCAAAATCTGAAAAAACACAGAATGAAACGTACCGAAATTAACACCACTTAAACCCGCTAATTTCATAAAGCGATTCTTCATTTCAAGTGCTGCATCCTTTGTAAATGTAATTACTAAAATTTGCTCTTGGGGAACTTTAATATCACAACATAGATATTTAATTCGATTAACTAAGACTGTGGTTTTACCACTTCCTGGACCTGCAAGACATAGACAAGGTCCTTGATTAAAATGTACAGCTTCTAATTGATTTTGATCAAGCATAAAACTCCTTTGCTCGATCTTGGCGAATAAATATATTATACATAATTTAAGTCAAACATCAAGAAAAAACGACTTTAACAATTATCTCTAATCGTTAAAGTCGTAAATTTTAGCTTAACTTCTCAATAGCTGCTTTAATTCTATTAATAGATTCTTCTTTACCTAGAAGCTCCATCAATTCTGTTGCTCCTCCTGGTGTCATTTGCTTACCAGAAACTGCCGTACGAATTGGCCACAAAACATATCCATTCTTGTATTCATGTTCCTTTGCAAATGTAACTAACATTTGATACAAAGAATCATTAGAATAGTCATCATGAGCTTCAAGTACTGGCAATAACTCTTGAAGTACTTGCAAAGAAGATTCAGGTGTTGTCTTCATCTTCTTGTGTCTATACATTTCAACATCATATTCTGGAACTGCTTCGAAGAAATCAATATGATTAACAATATCAGGGAATACCTCTATTCTTGTCTTAACCATATTGGCAACCTTAACCTTATCAATTGGTCTAGTTATAACTTCGTCAATAATTGGTTCTGCAATCTCGAAGAATTTATCAAAATCCATAGCTTTGATATATTCGCCATTCATCCATTTCAACTTCACAATATCAAATACTGCTGGCGATTTAGACATATGCTTATAATCGAAGGCTTTGACTAATTCTTCTAGAGAAAAGATTTCTTGATTATCTTCAGGGCTCCATCCAAGTAGTGCTACAAAATTAACAATTGCTTCTGTCAAAAAGCCCTGCTCTACTAAATCTTCATAAGAAGAATGTCCACTTCTTTTGGATAGCTTCTCGTGATTCTCATTTGTAATCAAAGGACAATGCACATAAATAGGAACTTCCCAGCCAAAAGCTTCATATAATCTATTATATTTTGGCGAAGAAGACAAATACTCATTACCACGAACTACATGAGTAATTCCCATCAAATGGTCATCAACTACATTTGCAAAATTATAAGTTGGATATCCGTCAGACTTAATCAAAATCATATCGTCTAGCTCTGAATTATCAACTGTGATTTCGCCATAAATCTTGTCGTCAAAGCTAGTTGTTCCTGTACGAGGATTATTTTGACGAATAACATAAGGAACTCCTGCTTGAAGCTTCGCATCAATCTCTTCCTTAGAAAGTGAAAGACAATGCTTATCGTATACAGAAAATTCTTTGTCTCCTTCTTGCTTCTTGCAACGTTCTTCTATCTCCTCAGGAGTACAGAAACAATAATATGCTTCACCTTTCTCAATCAATTTCTTAGCATATTCAAGATATAAGCCACTATTTTGACGTTCTGATTGAACGTAAGGACCAACACCACCATCCTTGTCAGGACCTTCGTCGTGAATAAGACCTGTTTTCTCAAGTGTTCTATAAATAATATCTACTGCGCCTTCTACATAACGCTCTTGGTCAGTATCTTCAATTCTTAAGATGAAGTCTCCATCCTCATGCTTTGTTAATAGATATGCATACAATGCTGTTCTCAAGTTACCAACGTGCATTCTTCCTGTTGGAGAAGGTGCAAATCTTGTTCTAATTTTACTCATATTATTCTCTCTTTCTACTACAATATTTTTATAATTAATAACCCTTACATCTAGTAAGGAATTATCCATCTATTCTTGCCAGGAAATTCATTAACCTTTATTATTCAAACCACATATTTTGTCAACAGAATTTATAATCTCAATTATTTCAGGGACATAGTAATGATGGTCTGCCATTAGCTTATCAATTTCATCACGTTCTGATTTAACTATTCTAGTATTTTCTTCCATCCTGTCTCTAATCTTAGAACGTCTAGTCACTAGTTTGTGTCTGATTTCAATTAGCTCAGATCTATCAACCAAAGCGCTAGTTTGAATCAACCATATTTTCTCATCATACAAATTAACGGACTTAAGTAATCTCATCAAACGACCTGTGAAATACTCAAAGTCATCGCTGTTCTTCTCAAATCTTTGTTTTTCTTTGACAGCTTCTAAGTACTGCTCCCATATATAAAGCAGCATCATTCCATTTTCTACTTCATATTTATCCTTGACATAGTCAACAGCCTTAGTCACGTTTACATATTTCATCCTAACCATGTTAAGAAGTGAAATGGTGTTGTTCAAACGTTTCTTATATTTCTTTTGTTCCGAACTAAGATTTGTCATAAACAAGAAGAGCGCTGTAGCTGCTATACCACATAGTGCAATGAAAACTATTCTAAATAAGCTTCCACCACCTTTAGCGAACTGTTCAATAGCAAACGACAAAATAATAGCTGAAACGAAAACAACTCCAACAAGAATTGTTATAATCAAAAACCTTCTTTGCTTAACCTCACAGTCGCCAATATCCATCTCTAACTCAGTCTTTTGCGCTTCAAGGTCTTGCATTTCTTTTTTGATTTTCGCTTGATACTTCTCGTTATCCATCATTCTCTTGATGGTTGAAGGCATATCCTCTTCTTCTTGCTCCATCATAACGAATTGCTCGTCTGTAATACGCTGTGCAGACTCTAAATACGCATTTTTTGCACGCTCAGTTTCTAGAATATTTGCAGCCGCAGATCTAACCTCATTTGCTTTATCCTTGGGCAAATTATCAATGATTTGTATATCATCTAAATACTTCGTAACATTCTTATATTCCTTTGATTCTTTCTTAATTTCCTTAGTTGTAGCAATGATTTGTTCACAAGAATCTAAGATATAATGTTCAAGCTTCTTAGGATCATCCCAATTATCAATATCCTGTAATTCTTTTGTAACCTTTTCAAATGCGAAATCTAATTCTTGTTCTTTTTTACTTTTTCGCTTAAATATTTTATCAAAAATACTCATATATCTTCCTTAAATATTACAAATCTCGTTATATTCCTCTTTCCATCTATTAATGATGGCTGCTAATTGGTTCTGATACGAACTTTCTTCGAAGAAATCAGATTTCATTCTACTTATTCTATCTGCAAATTTCATAACGTCAGCGCTAGTGCTTGTATCCGTTACAAACTTTTTAATCTTATCTACTAAGTCCTCTGGAACGAAATATTTCTCTACCTGTATATTAAAGCCTTCTTCATCCTTCTTACACCTGTAAGTACAAAGCATAGCTTCAAGTGAAATCTTTTTCCTGTTAAGCTGATATGCATATTCAAAGCATACAGCAGCTTCATCAAAAAAGAAAAGTCTCGCATAGCACACTCCTAGGTTATGCCAAATATCTCCAGCAAACTCTTTAGGCAACTCGTTCTTCTTCTTGTTGTCTAATATATTTTCATACTCATATATTGCGTCAATAATTTTGTCCTTGTCTAACAATCTATCTGCTCGTATCTTAGCACATTCTTCTGGAGATTTATTTTCAAATGTTGATATTGTTTCTAAAATATCGTTAATTTCTTCACTAGTTAAATAATCACAGAAATTGAGCAACTTGCCTATAAATACATGCAATGCCTTACCTTCTTCAAGACACTGTAATAACTCAGCCTCTTCTTCTGTCATTCCTAGTTCTCTACCTAGCCAATTGCATAATTCAACACTGGCAAATTCTGTGCTCACAAGGTACACATTATGGGCAATGTAATAACTCAACTCCTCTAATGAATACACATTTAAAGAAGCGTCATCAATAAAATATGGAGTTGCTGCTATAGGCCTTCTACATAATATTAATTGTCCCATTTTGATCCTCTAAAACACAATAAATCCTTTTAAATCTAACTAATCTATACTAATAACATGTTCCCAAGTTTTGCCTGATGAAGGAATAATTTCTCCAAAACCTAGGTCAGTAATCTTCACTCTAACTTCTCTATCAGAAGTTGGTTTGGCTGTGATACGAAGTCTAGTAGTCTTGTCTTCTCTAGCCGGCATATCTGTCAATTCTAGAATTTCTACCTTCGCTTCTCTACTCTCAGGTCTTTGAATCCATACCTCTAATTCACTAGTACCATCCAGTATAACCTCACATTCTCCAACCACTTCATACCAGCTTTCGCCAGCATCAATCAATGTATAATAATCCATCAAATTATTATCTATAACCTTAAGACTTAAGTTCATCTTAAGTTCATTATCGCCAATGTAAAGGAATGGCCAGTCTTTCTTGCCATCCTTGATAACACCCGCGTAACAAGCACCTCTCGAATATAGATTTCTACCTGCAAAGACCTTTCTATTACGACACAATCTCTGAAGCGAAACCTTCATCCAATCCTTACTAAAGCCTTCTCCTAGTAAATATACAGCAGAAACTATTCTTCCAGCTAAAACCTTCTCAACTATCGCATCAAAAGCAACATCTTGATTCTCATTTACAAATGTATCAATTCCTTCCTGCAAAGAAATAAGCTGAGGTGTCGTTCTTAAATTTCTACTCAAAACACAATGCTTAATATCGCTAGAAGTATAATCAAAAACAACCACATCATGCAAAAATATTTCAGGCTTCTGATTAAGCGCATAATAATAAAATGCTTCTTTGAAATCAATAACCATCATTTTTTCTCTAGAAAATTCAAGCTGTGCGGCAACATACTCAAAGGTTTCTACAACTTGCATATTGATTTTATCAACAGTAATGATAAGCTTAGCCAAAGGTGCATTAGCATAGAAATGTCCAGGCATTGTAAGAAGCTTCTTAATATAAGTTACTAACAAATCTCTTGCTTTAAGCTTCTCTGTTTCAATATACATTTCCTCATCGCGATAAGCATTTTCTAGTAAATCTTCAACCTCAATAGCTTGATTAAGCTTAATCTCTTGAAGTGCTTCTCTACCAAAGAACCACTGACCTACGCCTCTTTTCTTAGCTAGAACTGTAGGAATTTCGTAATTCTCTGAACCCATAACAGTACTTATCGTCTCAGGATTATCCATATTCAATTGATAAAAACTAACACAGGAACTTTTCTTGGTAATCTCTATACCAAAGTAAATTCCACGATCTGTATTTTGCATTTTTATATCCTTGAAAATATTTGTTTCGTTACATAATCAAGACCTTGATAGGCCTTAATCTCACTTATTAACTCCTTCTCATCGTAGTAAACAAGTGAAGACTGCATTTTGTTAATCAAATCATATCTAGAATTACATTCGTTAACTATATCATTGTATACTAAGGTGTCTTTCGTAAGTACATTTTCATTGTCTTCTTCCTTGTACACCTCATAAGGTATAGAATCTCCAAAGAAAATCACGAATTGTTTGACGTAAATTCCGTCGTACATTTCAACCATTTCTTCCTTAACGACTTCACCATTATTCTTCTTGTATACAATAACAATGTGCTCTCCTGGCAAAGCGTGGTACTCAACAAACGCCTTATCATACAAATGATATTTGACGATAAAGTCTCTATTCATCTTCTTATAGAAAGAGAAATATACATTTCTCACAACATATTCTCTAACAAGAGAATCTAATACTTGAAGCTCATCATCTTGCAATTCTTTAAATAAGCATAAGCTCTTCATAAGCGCCATCTTGCAAGCATCATTTTGCTTGTCACTTCTATTGTACTGCTTTGCAATAACGGACTTACAATATATGTCTAAATCTTTGCTCTTATCTAGCATATACTCATTTGCAAAATACGAAATAACAGCTTCAACTAGCATACGATTATATTCACCCGTCATATATGAAATGAGAATCTTAGTCGCCTCATCAAATATCTCTTCAGAGTAAAACATTTGAACGAGAATTCTATCTTCAAGCTTTGTCGTCTTAAGCTCATAGCTTCTAGCAATATGCCATAGCTTAATCATAGTTTCTGTTGGACCAACAAATCCTTTGTTCAAGAAATCACAAACCTCTTTGGTTAGTTTCGTCTTACCAATCAAGCCTCCTGCAAGCGACATAAAGAAATCATCATCTATTTCTTCAAAATCCTCTGCAATCATATATTCTACTAGCTTTGCTATATGCTTTTGCTCTACAAAGCAACCATTATACTGCGTAATCAAATAATATGCTCTGTCATATGTTCCGTTACTAATAAACAACGAAATGACATACGACAATGTCTTTGCATCTAATTTGTTGTAATCAACCTCTTCGTAGAGGTGGCGCTCAATCATATCCTCTCTTCCATGCTTTTGCAAGAAATATATAACCAAAGGATACAATTGACATTTGTATTCCTTAGAAATCTGCTGAGAGGAGATAAATGTCTCAACACAATTTATATCTTCTATCGTAAGCGCTTCATCATCTCTACCTGACAAGATACGCTCTAAAGAACTATTCTTAAGTTCATCAAAATATCTCAAAACGTATGGCATTGCATGTGGCGATAACAATTTGAGATTATCAAAATACTTCTTACCATCTAGCAAGAATTCACACATATAATCCTCAGATGAAGAATATACATTTCCCATATTATCCTCTAAGAAAATCTTATAATTCTTAGAATAAATAGGTGCATATGCCACTCTATCATTAACTGGAACAATTATAGGATTCTCTAGTTGCTCCTCAACAATTGATATTCTCACAATATTCTTTCTTGCAACAGAAATTCTTGCTGTAAGAAGAAGTGGCGCAATATGATTTGCAATGTCGTCATTTATTATTCCGTTATCCAACAAATCCTGATAAATCACTGCTAATGCATCATCAATATGACCTTGTCTCATCTGCTCAATCGCAAATAGTTCCATCGTCTGCAAATATTGTTGATAAAGGCTTGGATAATCCTTCTTATGCATTACAACATTGCTATATACAATAGCTTTCTTATCATAGGAAATGTTACTTTGATATTTGAAATACATAAGTAGAATCTGAGGAAGAGAAACTAGCTGCTCGCTACCTAAGCTTAATAAGTAAGCTTCATACACACCACTTATGCGCATCTCTTTATAAATGCAAAGCTCATACCATTTCAAATATTTCTTACCATATTTGTTGAACTTCATAAGGTAATTAACTATTGTCTGACACAATTCTGTTGTCGGAGCAATCTGATACATTGCTTCAGCAATTTTAAATACAGTCTCATTGTATGACTCATACATAGAAAGTAATGTTACAAATTGGGTACACATATCTTCTGTAAAGCCATTATGCCTTCTTGCCCAATCCAAAATGTGTAATGTAGTATCAGACAAATCCGTTATCAAATATGGATCTTGTCTAAATAATGCATACGCCTCAACATATAAATATGGCGTATTATAACCTGTATTTAGCCATTGATATATTGCTTTGAGCTTACGGCTTTGGTTATTGCAGTATTCTTCACGCAAAAATAACAAAAACCAAAATATTCTAACATCCTCAGGATGTTCATGAAAAATAACCTCTATCTCATGGGTTAGTTTATCTACATAAGTTGGTTCTTGCTCAATCAATGTACATAAATACAACAAATAAGCCCATTTTACACTCTTCTTGTCATGAATATCTCTTTTGATATTTTGAATAATCCAAAGAGCTTCTTGACGCTGTTTGTTAGCAATGTAAGCATGAGCCTTCATAAGTTCATAAAATTGTATATCAAATTCGTACTTCTCTGTACGTTCTATATTGTTCTCTTCGTCATACTTCTCATCAACAATGAAAGAATCAATTAATTCAATACTTCTCGCTGCCCAATCCCCAGTGACCATTCTACCTAGGCGATATGCTTCATAATTAATAAGAAATTCTAATCTTCTATGCTTTCTATCACGATAAGTATAGTCTAAATACACATCATCTCCTAAGAGAGTTGCTGTAATAATAACTTCCTCGTGTTGATTATTAGTCTCAAAAGAAATACATGCTTTATTTATACCTCTGTGCAAATGATTTTTGTGCACATAGTAGTTAAATTTGAGAGTCGAACCTAGAAAATAATCTGAGTTGATATGTTCTTTCTCAACTGTAACAAAATCAGCATCAGATTTAACATCAATTTCTAAGTTACCCCAATTGCTTTTCTTAATTTCTAGTTCTTCCTTCTGGTTTTCATTAACATTTTCAAAAACAGCCTTATTCGTATTTAATGAAAATGTAATTCTCTCCTTAAGTCCAGCAGAAACCAAGAATTCTTCTAAATTATTAAGGCTAGGTACATTTCGTCTGTAACCTCTATACAAAAGCTTCATATTGATATCTTCATTTACAATTATTTCTTCAAACAATTCAGAATGAAATATCTTATTCGCTTCTACAAAATTCTCTCTCGCTAATCTAACAAAATCCTTAAGATTAGTAAGCTCTCCTATAGAAGACTTCACTTTTTTGCGTACAAATGTTATAGAAAAAGGAAGCTTTGTAGTTGCAGCATTCGCCACAACTACAAATTCACCTTCTAATTTGTCATCTGGTAAAAAACCACAATTCTTAAGCGCATATTTAATTGTATTGTTCACTCCATCGAATTGAACATCTTGTGGTATTACATAAGGATTCGTCGAATATACAACTCCTCTAATTGAGCCTCCATCACTAGAGCTAATTTGGAAGGATTTCTCGAACTTCTCCCCTAAAATGTAAACCTCTTCAATTCTGTCCGATGAGCAAACTATTGTAGTATCACGCAAGTCAAATTGCCCCTCTGACATGCGATAAATTTTCTTCCTCAAGATATGCTCCTAACCAAAGATAACATTTACATTTATCATATTATTTATTGAAATATTCATCAATTGCCTTAGCTGCTGTCTTACCAGCACCCATAGCAAGAATTACAGTTGCTGCACCTGTTACAGCATCACCACCAGCGTATACACCGTCTTTGGATGTAGCGCCTTCTTCTGTTGCAATAATACAACCTCTCTTATTAACATCTAAACCTGCAGTTGTAGAAGAAATAAGTGGATTTGGTGATGTACCAAGAGACATGATAACTGTATCAGCATCAATCTCATATTCTGAACCTTCAATTTCAACTGGACGTCTTCTTCCAGATTCATCAGGCTCACCAAGTTCCATCTTAATAATCTTAATACCGCTAACCCAACCTTCTTCATTTACAAGAATTTCTGTTGGATTCTGAAGTAAATCAAAGATTACTCCTTCTTCCTTAGCATGATGTACTTCTTCTACTCTGGCTGGAAGCTCTGCCTCAGAACGACGATAAACAACGTGAACTTCAGCTCCCAAACGAAGTGCTGTACGTGCAGCGTCCATAGCAACATTTCCACCACCAACTACAACAACCTTCTTGCCTCTAGCGATAGGAGTTTGAGCACCATCCTTAAATGCCTTCATCAAGTTGTTACGTGTCAAGAATTCATTTGCTGAATAAACACCATTAGCTTGCTCACCAGGAATACCCATAAATCTAGGAAGTCCTGCACCTGAACCAATAAATACAGCTTCAAAATTCTCTTCTTCAATTAACTCATCAATTGTAATTGATTTACCAACAATTACATTTCTCTCAATCTTAACACCTAGGCCTTCAACGTTAGCCACTTCTGCAGCTACAACCTTTTCCTTAGGCAAACGGAATTCTGGAATACCATAAACTAATACACCACCTGCTTGATGAAGTGCTTCGAAAATAGTTACATCGTAACCTAGTTTAGCAAGGTCACCTGCACAAGTAAGACCTGCAGGACCTGAACCGATAACTGCTACTTTGTGTCCGTTCTTATTAGGATTTTCTTCTGGAGCAATACCATTTTCTCTAGCCCAATCAGCTACAAATCTTTCTAGCTTACCAATTGAAACTGGATCACCCTTAATACCACGAATACATTGTCCTTCGCATTGGCTTTCTTGTGGACAAACACGACCACATACAGCAGGAAGTGCACTTGATTCGCTAATTATTTCATATGCTTTCTTGAAATTGCCTTCTTTAACCTGTTCAATAAATGCTGGAATGTTGATAGATACTGGACATCCTCCCATACATTTAGCATTCTTACAATTTATACAACGGCTAGCTTCAGCCATTGCTTCTTCTTCTGTATATCCAAGACATACTTCTTCAAAATTAGTTGCTCTAACCTTAGGATCTTGTTCTGCAACTGGAATTCTCTCTAAAACATTAACTTCCATTATTTGTCACCTCCGCAATTTCCGCAGCCACCATGATGTGTATCGCCTTCTTGAATCTTAAGCATAGCTCTACCTTCTGCTGTCTTGTATTGTGTTTGTCTTCTCATAGCTTGATCAAAATCAACCAAATGTCCATCAAATTCTGGACCATCAACACATGCAAATTTAACTTCATCACCAACAACTAGACGACAAGCTCCGCACATACCTGTTCCATCAACCATAATAGGATTCATTGATACAACTGTAGGAATTCCTAATTCTTTGGTTAATAGACATACAAATTTCATCATAATCATTGGACCGATTGCTACACAGTGATCAAATACTTCACCTTCATCAACTAAGGCTTGTAATTGGTTAGTTCCCATTCCGTGGAAACCAAATGTTCCATCATCTGTTGTAACGTGATTCTTAGATGTTACAGCATTCATCTCGTCAACATAGAATAATAAATCCTTAGTACGAGATCCCATAATTACAGTTGCATCTATTCCATGCTCGTGTAACCACTTAACCTGTGGATATACTGGAGCAGTACCAACACCACCTGCAATAAATACGATATTCTTCTTCTTAGTCTCTTCTAAATTCTCTTCTAGACAAAGCTCTGATGGTTCACCCAAAGGACCAACAAAATCCATAAACTCATCTCCAACTTCCATGTCTGCCATAAGAGTTGTTGAAGCACCTACTGTTTGGAATACTATAGTAATAGTTCCAGCCTCTCTGTCATAGTCACATATTGTTAGAGGAATTCTCTCACCTTCCTCATCGATTTTGACAATTATAAATTGTCCAGGTAAGCATGAATGTGCAACACGCTCCGCCTTTACATCCATTAGAAAAATCTTGTCTGCAAGCTTTTCTTTTCTAACAATTGGATACATACTTTTCTACCTCCTAACTAAAATATACTAATTCTTCCTCTTGAGTAGCTGGCACTCTACCTGGCTTAATCTCAATTGGATATAAAATAGGTCCTTTGCCCCTATAACTTTTACTAAACTCATACTTGATTTCAGCAGTTATATCTATCCAGCTCTTGTGCTCTTGGCTTGCTGCATCATCATATTTTGCAATCATTCCAAGGAACTGAACATCCTCAATGCAACAAGTCATTGCGAAACGACCTGGTACAAATTGATTCTTCTTAAGCTTACCGTCATCTGGATTGTATACATATCCCAAGAAATGTACCTTCTTGCCATCATATTTCTTAGGATTATCCATAACATCCATAAACCATAATGCATAATCGGCATCAGTAATTTCAATCACATCAGCATCAATATCAAATGGTAGCTCTTCTGGACTATCATCTATAGTTCCATCCTTGAGCTCATATACAATCTGAGCTGGACGATTAAAATTCTTGATATTGGCCCTAAATTTAGCCTTAGGTGTGTTCTCGTCACATCTATTAAATACAACAACATCTGATTTGAATAATTGTTCTTGCATCATTGTTCTCATATTCTGCATATACATTTCAAATGTTGTTGAATCAACGGCAGATAAAATCTGTACTGTAATCCAATCCTTAGGAAATTCCATTTCAAATAATGGAGCTAGCTCCCAAGTTCCGTTATATTCAATAAAAACAGCTTGAGGATCATATTCCTTGGCAAATTCCTTTAATTGGTCAGTATTGAAATCCTCTTCCTCTTCAAGCATAACTAATGTTGTATTGTTGTCTTTTAATTCCTGCTCTTCAAATTCTACTTCACCATCTTCACAGCATATAAGTAAAATTCTATCGCACTCATTAGCAAAACCGTTCTCGAAAAGAGTTTCCTTAATCATAGATGTTTTACCCGCATCCATGAAACCAGTAAATAAATATACCGGAATGTCATTCATTTCTTCTGGCATTTCATCCCCTCCATAAATATCGTATTATAAATTAGTGTAATCCAAACAAATGCTCTAATTCGTGTTCATCAATTCCTGTTCCAATTACAACTATTTTGCCTGTATACTCAGGTGCGCCTTCACGCAATTCATACTCTCCGTCTACTAAGTCGAAGTAAATCCATCCACCTTCAACATTTTCAACCATTCCCTTAGAACGTAGGATATCACCGTATTCTTCCGTCTCAACGAACTTCTTCATAGCATTCTCGATAGTTGCTTTCTCGAATTTGTGTGGAGTTTCCTTACCCCAGCTAACAAATATATCATCTGCATGATGATGGTGCTGCTCGTGATCATGGTCATGACAACCACATGTACAATTCTCACCATGTTCGTGATGATGGTGTTCATGGTCATGGTCGTGATCGTGATGATGCTCATGCTCGTGGTCATGGTCATGATGATGGTGATGCTCGTGCTCGTGATCATGATGATGCTCATGCTCGTGCTCGTGGTCATGGTCATGATGATGGTGATGTTCATGCTCTTCATGTAGTTCTTCAGCTAGTTCTTTCATGCTAGCATTAAGGTTATTTTGACCTTCAATTACATTAAATATTTGTTCACCACTAATCTCATTCCATGGTGTAGTAATAATTGCAGCATTAGGATTAAGTTCTCTAATCTTATCTACGCAAAATTCTAACTGCTCATCCTTAGCCTTTTGTGTTCTAGATAAAACAACTGTTGTTGCGCATTCAATTTGATTATTGAAGAATTCTCCAAAAGCTTTCATTTGCTTTGCTGCCTTAAGAGCATTAACAACTGTAACTAATCCGTTGAGTTTAACGTCTTCTTCCTTCTCGATATCAATAACAGATGTCATAACGTCAGACAACTTACCAACACCCGATGGCTCGATAAGAATTCTATCTGGAGCAAAACGCTCTATAACCTCGTGTAGATTATTGGCGAAATCTCCTACTAGTGAACAACAAATACATCCTGAATTCATTTCACTAATCTCAATTCCAGCGTCCTTAAGAAAACCACCGTCAATTCCAACTTCACCAAATTCGTTCTCAATAAGAACTATTTTCTCGCCTTTGTATACTTCATCAATCATCTTCTTGATAAAGGTTGTTTTACCTGCTCCCAAAAAGCCAGAAATAATATCAATCTTTGTCATAATATACCTTCTTTCTATGTTATCGTAATTATTAATTCTTCTTTTAACTATCTATATATTGTGTTTTAATTGTAATAACAGTGTGCTTTTTTAATATTTAAATAAGACACTTTTCATTTTACAAACTTTAACTCTTAAATTTTACCATTTTTTGTGTCAATCGGCAAGTTGAGTTTTTGTGTACACGCATGAAATATATGTTTTTAAATATTGATACTTCGATATAAAATTAGATATAAAAAATCGCCTGGCAATCCTACCAAGCGATTTCTAAATCTATTATTTAGTTCAATCTATATTTCTTAGTTCAATCTATAATCGATCAACCAAAAGTATAGTAAAATCAAGATACAATCAATTAAATCAAGATGTAACTATTTAACTCAATGTTAATTATTTTTCTCTTCTTCTCAAAAGAACAATTCCCGCAAGCGATCCGCTCAATATTAAAACAAGATATAACAATGGCGATGTTGTGTCTCCAGTCTTTGGTGACTTAACCTTTGAGTTAGCTTGTGAGTCGGATTGTGAATCAGGTTGTGCATCCTTGTAAATAATTGCATACGTAGAGAACTTGTCTGATGCAAATGTGATTGTATTATTGCTACCAAGTGTTGCAAAATCTGTAATTTGCTCAAACACGCCATTATGTACTCTTACAATTGCAAATGAACGACCTGGTGCTACTAGTCCAATAGGAACATCAAGTGTTATCACTATAGGCTCAGCAGTTTCAGTAATCTGAACCTTCTTCTGACCTGATATTTGCTTATAAAGATCAATATCTATAAATGCACCGATTGTTGCTCCATTAACATTTGAAGCTATAATCAGTCTTTCATCTGGATGAATACTATGTGTAACATCCTCAACCTCAATCCAAGTCCAAATTCCTGACGACTTCTCAATGTCTGTACGTACAATCGCTTTTTCAAGGTTTGTACTATCAAGAACTGCCGAAAAGTCATTATGCAAAATTGAAGGTGTGATATTAACAATCTGGTTAGGTTTTGCAGGTGCTACATCGCCTTTGACATCAACGTCAGGTTTATTAGCAGCCTTTGCAGCTCTAATAGCGTTAATACCATTAATCTTTGCTGCTTCTACTGCATCCATGTCTGTAGCTTCTTCGATTGCTTTCTTAGCTGCAGCCGCTGCCTTCTTAACATTTGACGCTGTATCTCCTGCAACCTCTGCTATGATTGCTGCAAATGCATCTTCTTTTGCTTTTGCAAGGCTTGTTACCTTAGCAGCATCTATTAACTCAATACCACGAGCAGTTTCTATAGCTACATTTGTCATTGTTGTTGCAGCATCAATTGCTGCCTTTGCTGCTTCTGCCGCTTGTCTTACGCTTTCAGATGTAAATCCTACGCACTCTCTATCTATATCAGCTTTAGCTACTTCTTTTGCTGCTTGTAATGCATTTGCTTCCTTAGCTGCTAGAATCGCTTCAATGCCTAATGTTGTTTCTTCTACAACGTCTTCTGCAAGACTTGCAGCATTAATCTTAGCTATTACTGCTTCTGCCGCTTGTCTTACATTCTCAGATGTATCTCCTGCGATTTCATGCTGTATAAGTTCTAACGCATTTTGTTTAGCTGCGACGAGTTCATTTGCTCTTTTAGCTTCTTGAATCTTTTTGACACCCTCAGCTACCGCTAAAGCTACGTCTTCTGGATTCTTGGCTGGATGTGTCATTGCATTAATTATAGCCTTAGCTTGAGAAGCCGCTGCTTCTACGTTATGACTTGTATCTCCAGCAACTTCATTATCAATAATGTCGTTCGCTGCTTTCTTAGCTTCTAACATATCGTGTTCAGCCTTCAATCTACGGATATTTTCAATCCCAGTATCTGTTGCTGATTCTACATCTTCCAATGATGTAGCTTGATCAATTAATGTTTTTGCAGTATCAGCCGCATTTTGTACAGCTTCCCATGGATGCGAACCTACTTCAGCATCAATTATATCTTTTGCTGCATTTTTAGCCGCTAGTAATGCTGCAGCTTTTGCTGCTTCTTCAGCTTTCCCCTTAGCTTTTTCAATATTTACTAAACCTTTTATTGTTTCTTTTATTACATTTTCTAAATCAGGCGCACCGTTAACTGCTGCTTTTGCAGCATCAAATGCATCCTTTACCTCTTGTGGCGCACTCTCGTATGATCCTTCAATTTCTTCCAAAAGATCTGCTATTGCTTTATCTTTTGCAGCTTGAAGTGCATTCGCTTCCTTTGCTGCACGAATTGCTTCAATACCTTTAGCTGTTTCTAAAGCTACATCTTCTGATGATGTTGCTGCGTCAATTGCTGCCTTTGCTGCTGTAGCCGCTTCTACTACATTCGTAGATGTATCTTGGTTAACTTCCTCATCAATAACAGCTTTTGCTGCATCTTTTTCTAATTTAAGCGCATTTTCTGCTTTTGCTGCACGAATATTTTCAATACCAATATTCGTCTCTGTTGCTACGCCTTGTGATGATGTTGCTGCCATAATTTTACCAATCGCACCAAGAGCCGCATTTCTAACATTATCCGGAACAGTATCTAATGGTGCAGCTTCTGCGGTAATAACAGCAATCGCTGCGTCTTTTTCTGCATCAAGCGCATTTGCTGCCTTCGCTGCACGAATTGCTGCTACACCAGGATCTATTTGAGCTATAACCGCTTCATCTGATGTTGCCGAATCAATTGCTGCCTTTGCTGCGTTTGCTGCTTCTATTACATTTTCAGATGTATCTCCGCCAACTTCTCTATCAATAATATCTTTTGCCGCATCTTTTGCTGCTTTAAGATTACGAACAATAGTAGCTGTCAACACTCCTTCTGCTGGATAATAACCATCCTTTGTAATTTTATAATAAACTTTATATTGTCCAAAATCCTTATATGAATATGGCTCACTTCTGTAAGTTCCATCAGGACTCTCTGAATAAGTTACTGTTGCACCACTCACATTAGGATTAACCTTTAATTCATGGAATTCTCCATCATATTGACCATGAAATTCCACCTTAGTAGGGCTAAACATTTCTTTTGCGTCAACAAGAACTCCTGCACTTTCTAATGATTCTGGTGCTTCTGAAGTTGCTTTAACCTTAGTATATATTGTATTTGTTGATCCTGATACTACTGTAAATGTTACAAATCCATCAGAATCGGCACTCTTCCACTCCGAACCTGCTATGCGATATGCTTGTCCAGGCACTGCTTTAATCTTAATACTATTATTTGTTGTAATAATATCATTAATAGCTGCAGTATCAGCAGTTACTGATTTAGTTGGTGCAGTAGGAACTGTTGCAACAGGACGTGGTGCTACTTGTATTGTCACAGGTTCCGAATCATGCGATGTCGTACCTCCATCACCTTTGTGAACCATTACAATCGTTTTACCAATAAAGTCGTAATCATGACCTAAGCTATCTGTTCCATGTAAAGGTATAGTAGTTCCTGAAATCGAGTTAAATTGATAATCCGTATCGACACCATCAACTTTTGTCACCCAATATTTTCCACCTGCTTCAAGATCTGTAAACTTTTCATTCACATAATCTACAGATGTAGTCAAAGCTTTCTTAACCTTTTCAATAATATCATCAATTGAACTTGCATCTCCCATACCTACAACAAGAGTATATTCCTGTTCAGCGCCTACCGCGATATCGGTCTCTGGGAAATACATAACAAATGCACTGTCGCTAGCACTATCTACTGGTGTAACTGTAGAAGGATCTGCACCTCTTATAACACTCGTATAACTCACCGCAGAACTACCATATTCTGTTGCTACTGCTGTTCCACCTTCTGTTGTTGATAGTGCAAAGAATGAATTCCCTGTATTAGGATTTGTCATTGTTACTACACCATTATGAATCGAATTAGTACTTGCATCGTTTCCATCAATCTTTGTGTCTGCTGCTATATAGAATCTATAGTCAGAAACAGGCGAAACAGAAGTATTTTTCACTTTGTACGTAACCTTAATTGCCTTACCATTTGCAATAAATTCTGGTGTACCAGTTGTAATTTTAAGTCCGCTTCCATTGTAAGCACCTATCTTAAAACCACCATCGCTATACGTAGTCATTCTCCAGCTTCCATTTATGAAGCCCTTGAAGTCATATACGCTACTACCCTTATCCCTATATTCCATAAGACCATTAGCATCAGTAGTATAACCACTAGTTGGATTAGCCGCATTAGAATTAAAGCTTAAGCTTAATACTGTTGTAAGCACCATTGCAAATGCTAATGTAAGCGACAATATACGCTTTGGTAATCCCTTCAATAATTTTGTGTTAGTAACTTTTTCTCTCATCACAAGAATCCCCTATTCACAGATTTTCTAATAAAAAATGTTAAAATTATCTAAATCTAAAACTTCTATACAACAAACAATATCAAAGTGTTTGTCTTAAGCAAAATAATTTATTATAACCACAAAAATTTTACTACTTTCTTAATAAAGTGGCAATGTTTTTATGTCAATTTATGTTTTTTCTTCTGTGCAATTTTATATATTTCTTATCATTTATCCTTACATTACCGCACTTAAAATTTCAATCTATATTTAATTTCTCTTATTACTCCACAGTTCATCCGCCTCTTCAAGAATCACATACACTCTTGCTTTATATTTCTACTATTCCAATATAAATTCAAACTAAATTATCTAAAACACTACAGAATAAATCAAACAGCAACATTTATAAAAACACCACAATATAAATCAAACAGCACTATTTATAAAAACACTACAATACAAATCCAACATCAATATTATAAAAAGCACTACGGTAAAATTTTTTCGCAGTAATATTTCAAAAAGCTACATTTCCCCAGGAAAATTTGATATATTATTATTAAATACTTATAAAACAAGAAGGAGAATTATTATGTCAAAAGAAAAATACACAAAAGTTGTTGTAGAACGCTTAATCAAAAAGCTAAAGACGAGAAACATGGAAGGAATCTACTTCCAAAACGAAGACGAATTAAAGGCTTATCTAGACAACGAATTACAAGCGAATGAGAAAATCTGCAGCGGTGGTTCTGCTACAATGAAGGAGCTTGGTCTAATTGATTATCTAAACAATCGAGAAGACGTAAACTTCCTTGACAGAAGCAAGGCTGATACTAGAGAAGATGCTCTAAATATGATGCGTGAAGCATTTACTGCTGATTCTTTCTTTATGAGTACTAATGCCATCACAAGAGACGGTGTATTAGTCAACATAGACGGAACAGGCAACAGATTAGCGGCTTTAATCTTCGGACCTAAGAAGGTATATATAATTTGCGGAACTAATAAGATTTGTGACGACGTCGAAAGTGCTTATAATCGCGCAAAAAATGTTGCTGCACCACCTAATTGCATACGCTTTGAGAAATCAACACCTTGTGTTGAAACTGGAAAATGTGAAGGTTGTCTATCTGATGAATGTATTTGTAACCAAATTGTTGTCACTCGCAACTCAAGAGATAACGGTAGAATCAAAATTCTAATCGTGGATGGTGAATATGGTTATTAAACCGCTATTTTACTGCAAATTTATTTAATATTAAATTAGGAATTAACAATGATAATTACTGACGAAAACCTAAATATTGAAAAAATAATAGATAGTGGACAAGTTTTTAGAGCGATAAAGCTTTGTGATAAGATTTATCGCTTTATTTCTTGTGACAAAATTTTGTACCTGAAGGAAATATCTAATAACACATATGCTTTATCTTGTACAGATGAAGAATGGTCTTCATTTTGGAGTCAATACTTCGACATGAATAGAGACTACAACGAAATTATATCTAGAATTAACAAGAATGACGAGTATGCTTGTAAGTGTGCTTTCTATAGTAAAGGCATACGAATCCTTCATCAAGAGCCCTGGGAAATGTTAATATCATTTATTATATCACAACGAAAATCTATTCCTGCTATCCGCTCTTCTATAGAGATGATTTGTGAGATGTTCGGAAAATGTGTTGATATGTCCGAGACACTTCTAGACTTTGACAATACTCTTCCACAAGAAATTTTAAGCTTAGAACGAGAAGTATATCTTTTTCCATCGCCAGTAGAATTAAAAGAAGCAACTGACGCACAATTAAGAGAATGCAAAACCGGATATAGAGCGCCTTATATCCTTGACGCAATTGCCGTTTGTAATAATTCTAATGATTTTCTATACAAAAAAAATCTAGAAGATTTATCTGATGAAAATCTTCTAGATTATCTTATGCAAATCAAAGGTGTAGGCCTCAAAGTTGCAAGTTGTATAGCACTTTTTGCCTACAGCAGAGTAAATCTCGCCCCTGTTGATACTTGGATTCAAAAAATAATAGATAAATACTATAAAGGTGAAAACCCTTTTCCTAAGTACCCTTTGGCTCCAGGTATAATACAGCAATACATGTTCTACTACGCCTTATGTCACAAAGACGAATTCTAATTACATTCTTTCTGGTGCCATAAATCCAAGTAAATCAATACACTTCTCTAAAACATCCTTAGTCAAAGTCAAAAGTGCAATATACTCTGCTTTCTTCTCTTCATCTTCACATGATAAAATCTTTGTTTCATGATAGAAATGATTGAAAGCATTACACAAATCATAAATGTAAGAACAAATCTTATGAGGTGCTGATTCTTCATAAGCAGCTTTTATTGCTCCTTGGAACTTAACTAGCTCTAAGCAAAGTTTCTTAGTGCTTTCTGAATCAGGATTTGTTATTTTTAACTCTATACCTGCTTCATTCTGTTCAGAATATTTGTTAAGTATAGATTTAATTCTAACAATACTATATAGAATATAAGGACCTGTGTTACCTTCTGAAGATGTAAATTTATCTACATCAAAAATATAATCCTTAGATGCCTGATTTGATAAATCTCCATATTTTACGGCTGCAAGACTAACTATATCAGCAGTTTTCTCAGCCTCAGAATCTGACATTGTTCCATTTTCTTTGATCTTAGAGAGCATCTTATCATTAATCTCTTTGAGCAAATATTCAAGACGCATTACTCCACCATCTCTTGTCTTAAATGGCGAACCATCAGGCCCATTCATAGTACCAAAGCCTAAGAATTTAAGTTCTGTAGCTTCTTTAACTATTCCAGCCTTTCTTGCACATCTAAAGACTTGAATGAAATGCATTTCTTGTCTATTGTCAACTACATAAATTACTTTGTCAGGATCATAATCCTTGACACGCCATACCAAAGTAGCAAGATCTGTAGTTGTATACAAACTAGCTCCATCTGATTTAAGAATCATACATGGTGGAACTTCCTTCTTGTCAGTTTCTTCAACAACGTCTACCACTAAAGCGCCTTCACTTTCATAAGCTAAGCCTTTAGCTTTCATATCCTCTACCATTGCTGGAATATATTCTTGTGCGTCACTTTCACCTTTCCATAATTCAAAGGAAACATTAAGCTTCTCATAATTCTTCTTAAGATCACCTACAGATACAGTTAAAATGTGATTAAGTAAAGCTCTATAACCTCTTCTTCCAGCTTGAAGCTCTTTGGTTGCTTCTAGCGCTTCTTCCTTATATGCTTCATCTTCTTTAGACTTTGCACTAGCTGTAGGGTATATTTCTTCTAATTCAGAGATTGTAAATGGAGCTTCACTAGGGTACTCCCCTTGAAAAGCCTCATCAAAATATACTAGCTCTGGTTTTCTAAGCTTCAACTCTGTAATAATTAGTCCCATCTGAAGACCCCAGTCTCCCAAATGAACATCGCCTATTACATTATGACCTATAAATTTGGAAATACGCTTTACACTTTCGCCAATAACTGCTGAACGAAGATGTCCAACGTGAAGTGGTTTTGCAACATTTGGTCCGCCGTAATCAATCACGATTGTCATAGGATTATCACATTCCTCTAGACCAAATCTCTCTGTGTCTTTAAACATTTCATTGACATATTCGCCTAAATACAAATCATTAATCTTGAAATTAAGAAATCCCGGATTCACTGCTTCAACACTAGAAAATATCTCTGAATTCTCTAATTCCTTAGCCACATCACCTGCAATCATAATAGGTACCTTCTTATATTCTTTGGCTGCAGCTAATGCACCATTACATTGGAACTCACACAAATCCGGTCTATTTGATAAGGACGTTTTACCGTACTTCTCATCATATCCAGCGTTCTTAAATGCTCTTTTAACTTCTTCTGTAATAATCTCAATTAATTCTTTCATTTCTAACCTCTCAACAAATTGAATCTTTAAGCATTATTGTCTAATGTAGATTCCTTGCTCTTCTATCCAATCAAGCATGTCCTCCTGAGCAGAAGTTGTCCAATCTTCTTTATTATCTTCAATTGCTTTTCTAGCAACCTCTCCACTCTCACTCTTCATTAGATCTTCAAGTATTTCTTTCTTTTTTTCTTCGTAATCTTTCATCTTTTCTCTTCCTTTTTTAATTAAATATACATTTAACTATCCCACTTGTCTGATAGTGAATTAATTTGGTCGGCGAACTTGCCTAAATCTTTATTCGACATGCCTTCGCATTTCTCAATAACCTTAAGCAAACGTTGTCCTGCAGCAACAAGTCTTGCAAATACATTCGATGAAAGCTTGCTAGACTTCTTCTTAGGCTTAAGAATTCTAGGTCCCATCTTAGTTTGCATACCTGTAACTAAATCAAACTCATCTCTTGAATATGGTGCATAAGCATCAACTCCTACTTCGTTACGAATATCCATCGCGAAATTATCAATAACTGAATCGTCGCCATGAACAACGAAGAATTTTCTAGGATTTCTGAAGTTTTTTGCCCATTTTATAAGTGAATTATGATCAGCATGTCCACTAATACCAGGCAAATTCTCAATTCTTGCATTAACTTCTATTGTCTCGCCAAACAAACGAACTTCCTTCGCACCTTTAAGCAATGCGTGTCCTAAAGTCCCTTGTACCTGATATCCAACAAAAAGAATTGTACATTCACTTCTCCACAAATTATGCTTCAAGTGATGCCTAATTCGTCCAGCTTCACACATTCCTGATGCAGAAATGATAACCTTTGGTTTCTTATCCATATTGATTAGTTTGGATTCATCGGATGTAACAGAAACCTTAAGACCTTGGAATTTTATAGGATTATGACCACTTTCTACTAAAGCTCTTGCTTCGTCGTCGTAACAATCCTTAACATTTTCATTAAATACGTTGGTCGCTTCAACTGACAAAGGACTATCTATATATACCTCAAAATCCTGCATCTCAGGCAACATGCCTTCTTCTTTGATTCTACGAATAAAGTATAATAATTCTTGCGTTCTACCAACAGAAAATGCCGGAATGACCAAATTGCCACCAAGCGACAATGTACTACTTATGATTTCCGCTAAAGCTTTGGCGAAATCAGGAGGCATAATATGCACTCTATCTCCATAAGTAGATTCTATCAAAACATAATCAGCTTCTTCTATGTAATCAGGATTCTTAATTAATGGCTTATTACCATGTCCCAAATCGCCCGAAAAGACAATTTTACGGCTTTCACCATCTTCCTTTAGCCAAACCTCAATAGATGAAGAGCCAAGCAAATGTCCAGCATCAACAAATCTTATGGTAACTCCATCACATATATCAATTTGCTCGTGATATTCACATGGCACGAAATATTCAAGTACTCCTGCGGCATCATCCATATCGTATAGTGGCTTAATTTCAGCCTTACCGCTACGTCTAGCTCGTCTATTCTTCCATTCCGCCTCGGACATCTGAATATGAGCGCTGTCTTTGAGCATTATATTACATAATTCACATGTAGCTCTTGTAGCATAAATATTTCCACGAAAGCCATATGCATACAAAAGCGGTAACAAACCAGAATGGTCAATATGCGCATGTGTAACCAAAACAAAGTCAATTTTGGATGCATTGATTGCAAGTTCTTGATTCTCATATAGTTCTGGTCCTTGCTTCATTCCACAATCTACAAGAAAACGCTTATCGCCCACTTCTATCATATGACAACTGCCCGTAACTTCATGAGCAGCCCCTAAGAATTCTATCTTCATATATCCCCCTAGATAAATTCATTTAACTTATCATATAAATAGATAAAGCAAGGCAGTATCCCCACCTTGCTTGAACTCCCTTATCCAATGTTATTTACTTATTATTCTTCAAAAATCCTGGAATCTTAATCTCATTCTCGTTAACACTTCTATTAACCTGAGGCTTTTGAATTCCGATAGGTGCTGGTGAAGGTGTAACAGGTGCTGCTGGCTTTGGAGCACTTGCTGGTGTAGCCGCAGGCTTAGCAGGACTTGTAAATGTTGGTTTAGGAGCTGCAGTCTTATTAACACCTAAACCAGATAAAGTCTTGCTATCATATTGCATAGAAGGCTTAACTGGAGAAGCTGTTGTAATAGCACTAGCCTTAACATCTGCTTCGCCTAAACCAGTTGCAATAATTGTAACCTTAACTTCATCTACCATTGTATCATCGTTGATTACACCGAAGAATACATCAACATCATTGCCTGTATAGCTTGTAATGTAATCAGATGCTTCATTAACCTCTTGAAGTGAAATTGAAGGATCACCTGTAATATTAACAATAATATTTCTTGCACCATCAATTCTTGTCTCAAGAAGTGGACTCTCAACAGCCATCTTAACTGCATCAAATACCTTTGTATCGCCCTTAGCAAATCCAGTACCGATATGAGCATATCCTCTATCACTCATAACACTCTTAATATCTGCAAAGTCAAGGTTGACATCACCATGACGATTAATCAAATCTGTAATACCTTGTACTGATTGTTGTAAAACTTCATCTGCCATCTTAAATGCATCTGCAAAGCTTGTCTTCTTATCACTAATTTCCATAAGCTTTTCATTAGGAATGACAATCAATGTATCAACACATTCCTTAAGTCTCTCAATACCAGCTAATGCATTCTGCATACGTCTATTTCTTTCGAAATGAAATGGCTTTGTTACAACACCAACTGTAAGGATTCCTTGCTCTCTAGCAACTCTAGCAACAACTGGTGCAGCTCCTGTACCAGTTCCGCCACCCATACCACAAGTAACGAATACCATATCCATACCCTTAACTGCGGCAGAAATAGATTCAATAGACTCTTCTGCAGCTTGTTCTCCGATTTCTGGCTTAGCACCAGCTCCAAGACCTTTAGTAAGCTTCTCGCCTATTTGAACACAGTTAGTTGCTTTATTATTGTTCAAATCTTGCTTATCTGTATTGATAGCAACAAATTCAACTCCACCAATGTTTTCATCTATCATTCTATTAATAGCATTGTTACCAGCTCCACCTACGCCGATAACCATAAGCTTAGCTTCATTTCCAAATCCAGACTCATTTAATTCTATCATGAGTATCCTCCTTCAAATCTCACCATTTATATACATGGGCAATCCCCAAAAAATACTACATTAAATAATATAATTATTTAACCAAAAAATCAACCTTTTTTGATAAATTTGTAAAATTTATCACGACTTCTTAAGCACAATATCTGTGTTCTCTGAAGAATAATTTTCTAGATGTAGTGTTCCAGAATGACCATCAAGCTTTTTCTCAGATATAAGCTTTGATAATCTATCAATCTTCTTATCAAGATCTTTCTTAAGTCCAAAATTAACAACCATCTTATCAAAGCCCATTGTTATCTTGCCATACTTATCAACGCTTATATATTCAGCCTTAATATCTTTGGCTTTGAGTGCTTTTGCAACCTCAAGATAGTTACTCAAAGCAACCTCATCATCAGTTATCTTCTGTCCTACATCTGTAGCACTTACCTTTTGATCCTTCCAAAGAGTTACATTATTTATAGAACTGTCGAAAATGTCTGAAACATTTCCATCTTCATCAAAATAATAATACTTACTATCTTCTCCCACGCAATATCCAAAAGGTGTTCTCTCATCTACAACTATTTTGATTGTGTTAAGACCAGCCATCTTTATCTTGTATGAGTTGATAAATGGAATCTCGTTATTAGGTGTAAACCAGCTAGAAATAGTACCAAATATAACATTATTTGAGTATTTACCCGTCAAAACCTTATCTTGAAGTTCTTCTTCAGAATATATAGACGAGCCTTCAACTTCAACATTTTCCACTGTACATACGCCAAATGTAACAATTCCCAAAAGAACTACAAGAATCAACACGCCAAGAACAATCTCTGTTACAACCATTGCAACATTCTTCTTATGCTCTTTCTTCTTCTTCTCAGCAACTCTTATATAAAATGCTTCTTTTTGTTCATCAGTCATGCTATCAATTTTACGCTGATGACGAGCTTTAGCTTCTTCTTTTCTTATAGCTTCCTCTTGCATTGCTCTTTCTTTTTTCTCTTGTTTTGACATTTTATTTTTAGACATTTTCAATACCTCATAAATTTTATTCTTCTCGGTCTACATCAACGCCCCTAGACACTGACAGGGCAACTCCAATTTCCGCCAACAAAAAGGTTATCGACGTACCACCATAACTTATAAACGGAAGTATTACACCTGTATTAGGCATAGTATTCGTAACAACTGCAATATTTAGAACTGCCTGAGTGGCAATGTGAATTGCAATTCCAATTACGAGAAAAGACCCCAACATATTTTTTGCATTTACAGCAATCTTGAGAAGTCTCCATATCAATAGAACATACAACGAAATAATTATCATTGCACCAAATAGCCCAAGCTCTTCGCACACAATAGAAAAAATCATATCGTTTTGCGCTTCTGGAACAAAGCCTTGCTTTTGGACACTTTCACCTAAACCTTTACCAAAGAAGCCTCCTGAACCTATCGCATATAAGCCTTGCATCGTCTGATATGCGTCATAATGTTCAGGGTCAAGCCAAGCTTTAATTCTTTGTGCTCTATAGCCTACAAAGGCCGTAAAACAAATAATCGCAACCAACGCCGCTACTGCTAACAATACGAAAGGCATCGTTTTGGGCGACGAAATAAAAAGCATCAAGCCTCCAATTACAAGTATAATAATAGCTGTACTTAAGTTATTCATAGCAACCACAACAAACATCGGTACTATTGAAAAGCACGCCATTTTAACAAGTCCTTGAATACTTTTCGTCTCTCTTGGATTCTTAGAAATTAACACTGCAAGCAATATAATAACTGCAATCTTGCCAATCTCTGAAGGCTGAAATGAAATAGGTCCCAAAGAAATCCATCTCGTCGAGTTATTAACCTCTTTACCAATAAACATTACAAGTACACATAATGTTAACGAAACAAAATAAATAGGCCACGCAAACTTACATATAAATTTGTAACCCAATTTGCATATAACAAATATTCCCGCAAAGCCTAAGACGCATGCAAATATTTGTCGCTTCAAATAATACAAAGAATCCCCCGTCTGCAACGAAGCATTATAAGAACTTGCGGAAAAAAGCATAACAAGACCAATAGAAAGCAACATTACAACAAATACCAATAAGGTATAATCAATCTGCCCTCTTCTGGCAGGTCTTCTTTTTTTGTGAGTAGAATTTGCCCTAGTATTGGTTTGCATGGTTCTTAAACTCTTCGCCTCTTTCTTCATAATTCTTATACATTCCCCAGCTTGCACAAGCAGGAGACAAGAGAATTGCATCCCCTTCTACAGCTTTGTCAAAGCAAATATCCATAGCCTCTATCAAAGTCTTAGCAAAACAGTAATCCTTAAAGCCATGTTCATCACAGCATTTTGCAATCTTCTCTCTAGTTTGGCCAATTAACACTAGACATTTCACCTTGTCACCAAAGCTCTCTATCCATTCATCATAAGTAGAATCCTTATCATATCCTCCACCAATCAAAAATGTAGGACGATTCATTGCTAATATTCCTTTGATAGCAGCGTCTGGATTTGTTCCCTTCGAATCATTGTAGAACTTCACTCCATTCTTCTCGCAAACATATTCAATTCTATGTTCAACTGCTTCAAATTCTCTTAACGCTTCACAAATCTCGTCAACAGAAACTCCCATTGAAATTCCCATCGCAATTGCAGACATAGCATTTTCATAATTGTGCTTTCCTAAAATGTTAAGCTCATCAACGTCAATGATTTTGACATTTTCTTCGCCTGCTAAATATATCGAACCGTCATGATAATACAAGCCTTCTTCAAGAACTCTCTCGCTAGAGAAGAACACTACTTTGCTATCAAGACCTTTACCAAATTCGCGCAAAGTCTCATCCTCATAATTAAGCACGCAAACTCCATCTGCGCCTTGATTTAGAGTAATGTTTTCTTTGGCTTTGATATAATTCTCCATAGTATGATGTCTATTCAAATGATCTGGCGAAAGGTTAAGGATTGCAGAAACCTCTGGCTTAAAATCAACAATTGTTTCTAGCTGAAAGCTACTAAGCTCTGCAACAAAAACTGTATCGTCACTCGAATCTTCTATCATCTTAGTGTAAGGGACACCAATATTACCGACTACCCTTACATCGTCAAAATGTTTAGCCATAACTTGACCAGTAAGCGCTGTTGTTGTTGTCTTACCGTTAGTTCCAGTAATGCCTACTACTCTTCCCTTACCATATTGAAATGCTAATTCTATCTCACCCCAAAGCTTGATATGTGCTTCCTTAATCAACTCAACTGGTGCTATATCAAGAGGCACTCCAGGGCTAACGACAGCAATCTCAACGCCTTCTAAATCCTTCTTAGTTAAGTCCCCCAAAACAAATTTAACATTTGCAAGAAAAGAATTATTCTTAACCAAGCTATCTACGTCTAGGTCCTTATTGCCATCATAAAATACTACATCTTCATTGTTATTTATCAATAGCTCGCAAGCAGCAACACCACTAATGCCAGCTCCTACAACTATATACTTCATCACAACTCCTATACAATAATAAATATCTGATTTGCTGGATATCCAAGTAATGCCGAAAATGCTATAACACAAAGGATAAATGTTATAACAGAAAATACAACAACTACCTTCACTTCAGACCAGCCTGATAACTCATAATGATGATGAATTGGTGCCATCTTGAAAATTCTTTTACCCTTAGTTAGCTTGAAATAACCAACTTGAAGAATTACTGACAACACTTCTATCAAATAAATCAATCCAACCAAAAGAATGAATATTGGCATATTCAAAACATACGCTGCGGCTGCAACAAATCCGCCTAAAGCAAGCGAACCCGTATCACCCATAAAAATCTTAGCAGGATATACATTGTACATCAAAAATCCCATAAGTGCACCCATTACTGCACTTGTGATAGGCTCGATATCAGCGCCCAAATAAAGAGATGCAAATGTAAAGAATCCAGCTACGACAACTGTTACAGTTGATGCAAGACCATCTAATCCATCAGTAAAGTTAACACCATTTACTGTACCCATTACTGCTAGATAGAAAAGTGGATAAGCAAACCATCCAATGCTAACTTGCATATCAGTATACGGAATAATAATATCAAGATTTAATGCATCATTAAATTCTACATAAAGCAAAAATGCTGTTGTTACAATTGCTTGTAGTAAGAACTTTTGCCAAGCAAGTAATCCATCAGATTTACGCTTTACTGTCTTCAAATAATCATCTATAAATCCAATCAATCCAAAAAGAACTGTAACCACCAAAACTGGTAGCACCAAAGGATTATTCTTAATATAAAAAGCAGACACAACTACTATTGCAATCAAAAACATCAAACCACCCATAGATGGTGTTCCATTTTTTACTTGATGAGATTCTAACTCTTCTCTTTCTGTATTTCCTACCTTGAGCTTTGTAAGAAATGGAATGAGTATCTTACCAAGCAACCATGTCAATATAAATGCCACTAACATTGGAAGCAAAATTGATGTTATAAAATCTACCATAATATAAATTCTCCTTTAAAATTAGTCCACATAGTATTATACCACATTTCTTTTATGGAGTTGCATCATTTTCAGCTCTAGTTACATTCAAATATGGTAAAATTTGACGTAAAATATTCTGCGTAATTTCTTGCGCAAAGCTACTATGTGCTTGGTCATCAACATATGGAGTATCAATAACTGTATATATTACTACTTCTGGATTCTCGTAAGGCGCAAATCCAATAATGGACACAAGATAGTTATGCTCTTCACGAGGAAGCTTCTCTGCTGTACCTGTCTTACCACCGATATTATAGCCTTCTACTTGAATACCTGATGCAGTACCAGAACGAACTGTATTAAGCATATACTCTTTAAGAATATTGCTAACATCTGTCGAAATAGTTTTCTTCATCACAACAGGCTCAAATGATTTAACAACATTTCCAGAAGAATCCTTAAGCGAATTAACAACATGTGGCTGATATAAATTACCACCATTAACCAAAGAGCAATATGCACTAGCCAACTGAATCATTGTAACGTTGAAGTTTTGTCCGAATGAGTTTGTCGCCAAGTTAGAATCGATTCTCTCTAATTGATCCTTAGTATATATCAAATTCTTGGTACTAGCTTCACCTGGGAGGTCAACATTTGTCTTTTGACCAAATCCGAAGTTCGACTGATAACTGTGGAAATTTGCTGGTCCAATTGCTCTAGCTATTTGCATCAAAGCATCATTACAAGACTCCTTCAACGATTCTTCTACTGTCAAGACACCATGACCATCCTTGTTAACACATCGAATTAAATGTTCACTAAGTTGCTCACCACCGTCACACATGTAGGTCTCATCGCCATTAATAGAGCCCGTTTCAAGCGCCGCGGCAACTGTGAATGGTTTAAATGTAGAACCAGGTTCATAAGTATTTGTAACAGGGAAATTCTTCCACAAATTATTAAGAAAATTCATCTGTTCTTCTTCAGGCATTGCAGCAAGTTGCTCTGGCGTAAAGTATGCCCCTAAGTCTCTTGGATTATTCAAGTCAAACGAAGGATATGTCGCCATCGCCAAAACATTTCCATTTCTTGGATCCATAACGACACAAGCAGTATTAGCACTACCTTTACCATCATCACCCTTATGCGCCTCGTTCCATGCTAAGATTTCAGTTTCAACAATCGATTGGATATTTGCATCAACATTTGTGACAACATTATGACCGTTCTCGGCATCTATAACGGTATTCTCAACGCTTTGATTTCCTGTAAAATATCCGTAGCTTCGTCCATTCGTACCATTAAGCTTATCGTTATATTCATTCTCAAGTCCTAGAACGCCTGTATTATCGCTTGCACAATAACCTATAAGCGCAGCCGCAAGATTACCAAAAGGATACTGTCTCAAATACTCTTTTTCAAACCAAATTCCAACTATAGAATCCTTAGTATTTTTATCCTCTTGAAGCTTCTTGAAATAATTAACAGTTTCGTAATCAACCTGCTTAGCAAGAACTACATACTGGCTTTCCTTCTTGTCTTTTAGAGCATCTTCAATCTGCTCCTTACTAATCTCAGGGAAAATGCTAGTCACTGCCATAATTGTGCTGTCTTTCTTGTCCTCTGCTTGATTCAAAACCTTACAATCAAGAATGACATTATATACGTCAACAGAAGATGCAAGAACGGTTCCCTTAGCATCTACGATATTTCCCCTCTGGTATGGTATGATTTTGTTCTCATAACCTTGTTGACCTAGCACAATACGTTCAAATCTATCACCATTAGTAAACTGAATCCATAAAATTCTAGCCAATAATACCACAAAAAGAACGCAAATAACTCCAAACACTATCCAGAGTTTTCTTTGCATTCTTTTCAAAATCTTCTTATATCTTTTGCCACGTCGTCTATCATCCTCTCGACGTGTATTCATTCCATTATTTCTAGGGCGATAATTGTTAGCCACGAATAACACCTGCTTTACATAATCTAAGGCATCTTACACATCTTTGTACTGTGTCATATAATCTGATGTCTCCATATCATAATACACTATTTGGTCTGCATTTGCATAGACCATTCCTAAATCATTTACTGCAGTATTTCTAATTTGTGTCAAGTTACCACCTGTACTTAATCTTGATTCTGCAGCATTGTTCTCTGCTTTGAGTGTACTAATCTCTGATTCTAGACTAGCAATATTGTTAGCGCTAGCTGTAATTGATGATTGCATATATACATATCCAACGAAGAAAAGCATCGCCATAACCATTGTTGAAACCATAAAAATCGAATTCAACTTTCTCTTTCTAGCTTGAACCTGCTTTCTTCTTCTAGCTGCGTTTCTACGTCTTTTCTCTTCAGCCTCACGTCTTAATCTATACTCTTCATAGTCAATCTGTGGTTGAACTTCTCTAACTGTATTTCCCTCTTCAATATAAATAGTTTGAAATTGAGCCATGGCAACTGCTCCTTTCTCTTCTACTTCCTACAAAACACTCTTAACTTTGCACTCCTCGACCTGGAATTCTCCGATAATTCCAAGTCAGAAGGCAAAATCGGCTTTCGAGTAACAACCTCTCCTTTTGATACTCGGCCACATACACAAACCGGGAACTCTTTCGGACATGTGCATGGATTTTCATTTTCTCTAAAAATATTCTTAACAATACGATCCTCTAACGAGTGAAATGTAATAATGCAAATGCGTCCATCAACATTAAGCATTTCTATCATCTTGTTAATACTATTTTCAAGCACCTCTAATTCTCTGTTGACCTCAATTCTTAAGGCCTGATATGTTCTTTTGGCGGGATGACCGCCTTTCTTCTTATTCTTAGCAGGAATACTCTTCTCAATTATCTCATTGAGTTGACCAGTTGTTGTAATTTCCTCTTCTTCTCTGGTTTTGACGATATTCCTAGCAATATTTGTGGCAAATCTCTCTTCACCGTATACTCTTAAAATTCTTACTAATTCATCATAAGAATAAGAGTTAACAATGTCTTTCGCTGTGAAATCTTTATCCTTATCCATTCTCATATCAAGCAAAGCGTCTTCGCTCATATATGAGAAGCCTCTCTCCTTCGTATCAAGCTGAAAGGATGAAACTCCAAGATCAAGTAATATCCCATCTACTTTATCGATACCTAAGTCATCTAGAACCTTTGGCATATTTTCATAATTGCTTTTCACGATTGTGACTTTGCCTTGATACTCTTCTAATCTTGCTGTAGCAGCAGCAATCGCATCATTGTCTTGATCAATACCAATCAATCTTCCGTCCTTTAACCTCTTGACAATTTCTGAAGAATGTCCTGCTCCTCCAAGAGTACCATCAACATATATGCCGTTTTCCTTTATATCTAACTGTTCTATGCACTCCTCTAGGAGTACTGAATAATGATTAAATTCCATATTTTAAATAAATATTCCAAGCTCTGCCATATTCTCTGCTACTAAATCCATGTCTTCGTCTTCGTAAATGTTACTTTCATCCCATTTAGCTTTGCTCCAAATTTCAATCCTAGTTGAAACTCCAGCGAAAACAACTTCCTTCTCTAATCCAGCATGTTCTCTTAGATTTTGAGGAAGAAGGATTCTTCCTTGCTTGTCTACCTCGCAGTTTGTAGCACCAGCAAAGAAGAATCTCATGAACTTTCTGGCATCTTTAGTAGTCATTGGTGTTTCGTGGATTTTCTTCTCAATATTTGACCATTCATCCATGGAATAAACAAACAAGCATCCGTCAAGTCCCTTCGTCACAACAAATTCATCGCCAAGATCAGCTCTGAACTTAGATGGCATTATAAGTCTGCCTTTAGCATCTATGTTGTGTTCAAATTCGCCTATGAACATGCTTCTTTGCTCCTTTCTCAAATATTAAGTAGTGTGGAATTTACTACCACTTCGCTCCACTTTTCACCACTGCAATAACATTTTAACTCGATTTTTCCATTTTTTCAAGTTAAAAATCCCCATTTTTCAAGGCTTTGCGCCAAGTGGGGATAAGTGGTAGATATTTTTGCACAAAAAAATGTGGTTGTTCATAGAACAACCACAATATATAGTGTTTCATTATTTTCCTTATACATTTTTCACAAAGTTTCTATTCTTTTTTTGTACGCTTTTCCCTTGGAGTAGCCGTCTTTTTCTCCACTCGAAAAACAATATTCATCGTTATTGCAAAAATAATAAATAATATTGCTACAACTTGAGATATCGCTATACCTGTATTCCCAATCTGAAGCTGATCTGTTCTCAAAGACTCAATAAAGAATCTACCCAAGCCGTACAAACCAACATAATACAATGCTAGTTCTCCGTCGAAACGCTTATATTTCCTATATATTAACAAAAATATAAGTATTCCTAGATTCCATAAAGACTCATACAAGAAAGTCGGATGAACGCTTACAAATGGCACATTATCTACATAAGAAATATTCTGCAGCATAGCATCTGTCACACTAGAAGACGCTCTGACTTTAGCAACAGGAAGCATCATAGCAAGCAAACTATCCGTATACTCTCCAAAGGCTTCTCTATTAAAGAAATTTCCCCAGCGACCTGCAATCTGACCAAGCAACACTCCAAAGCAAGCAATATCTGCGATTAGCCAAAATTTCATTTTCAATACACGACAAACTATTATACCAGCAACAATACCAAGGATAATGCCGCCATAAATCCCTAGTCCGCCTTCCCATATTTTGAAAATATCCAAAAGATTACTGCCATAATAATCCCATGAAAAAATCACATAATAAAGCCTTGCGCCAATAATACCAGCTATAATACAAATAATCCCCAAATCCAGAAAATGTTCCTGGTCAACACCATAATACAAGCATTCATTATAGCACCACAAGACAGCTAGAAGCATTGCAGTACCAATTATCAATCCATATAACGAAATACTAAGTGGACCAATATGAAGAAAGGTTGGCACATTTTCAAGATATAGCTTTATATTCGGAAATATTATACTAGAACTACTCATCTTCGTCGCTAAACATTTGATAAATCTGTATCTTAAGAGCATCAGTATCTGTCATACCAACAAAGATACATCCATATAAATACATGCCCTCTTCATCTTCTGACTCTACACATCTAACAATCTTAAGTACGGAATCAATAACTTCCTTAGTCCAAATTTGAATTCTTGTATCAAAGCAATCTCCTACAAGAAGTTGCTTGTCACTCTTAAATGCTAATCCAAATTTAGAGACATCTGTAATCTCTACATCAATATATTCTTTAGGCGCATTCTCATCCTCTGAAATAATGCCCAAAGATACATTAAGATCTAAATCTGTTCTTTTCCCACGTCTTTTTTCTTCCATAAAAAACCTCCTAATAAAAACACTATCCTATAAACATTGCATCACCGAAGCTAAAAAATCTGTAACGCTCTTTCACAGCTTCTTCATATGCCTGAAGAACATTTTCTCTGCCAGCCAATGCCGACACAAGCATTACTAATGTAGACTCTGGCAAATGAAAATTAGTTATCAAAGCATCTATCACTTTAAATTCATATCCTGGATAAATAAAAATTTCAGTCCAACCGCTACAAGGACTAAGCGTTCCGTCACTAGCTGCAACCGACTCAATAGTTCTAGTACTTGTTGTCCCTACCGAAATCACTCTTCCATTATTAGCCTTAGTCTCATTAATAATATCACAAGCCTCTTTACTTACCTCGTAGTATTCTGAATGCATATGATGTTCTAATACATTTTCAACCTTGACTGGTCTAAATGTGCCTAATCCAACATGAAGTGTAACCTCTGCAATTTTAACGCCCTTTGCTTTGATAGCCTCAAGCAATTCAGGTGTAAAATGTAATCCAGCAGTAGGCGCTGCAGCACTACCATCATATTTTGCGTAAACTGTTTGATATCGATTCTTATCCTCTAGCTTATGTGTAATATAAGGTGGCAATGGCATTTCACCAAGTTTATCCAAAATCTCTTCAAAAATCCCTTCAAACTCAAATTGAATGATTCTATTACCTTCTTCTATTACATCAATAATCTCACCCACCAAAAGGCCATCTCCAAAGGATATTCTAGCACCAGTTCTCGCTTTCTTCCCTGGCTTAGTAAGGCATTCCCAAGTATTGTCACTAAGTCTCTTAAGAAGTAAAATCTCAATCAATGCATCAGTGCCAATCTTATGACCGTAAAGTCTTGCTGGAATAACCTTAGTATTATTAATAACTAAACAATCACCAGGATTTAAGTATTCAATTATGTCGTAGAAATGTTTGTGAGTTACTTCACCAGTTGCTTTATCAAGAACCATAAGCCTAGATTCACTTCTATTAAGAAGTGGATCCTGCGCTATAAGTTCTTCTGGCAAATCATAACTAAAATCTTTTACATTCATTATTACTTCCTTAAAGAAATACCCTTAGCATCTAAAGCTTTAAGAATACGGTTCATTGCTGATGTTACGTCTTCTTCTGCAAGGTTCTTATCCTTAGCTCTAAATACAAGTGAGTAAGCTAATGATTTATGTCCACTTAAGATTTGATTTCCTTCGTAAACATCAAATAATTCATAGCTTTCTAAATAAGCTCCGCCCTTATTGTCGAAAATCTCTTCGATTTCACCTGCTAGAACCTCTTTAGGTACAACCATACTTATATCTCTTGTTGCTGCAGGGAACTTAGCGATACCTTCATATTTCTTATCGAAATTAGCCATATCACGAAGTACTGCTGTATCAAGTACTGCTATATATACTCTATCTTTGATATCGTAATTAGAAGCTACCAAAGGATGTAATTCTCCCAAATATCCTACAGTAGTTCCATCATAAATAACATCTGCTTGTCTTCCTGGATGTAGGAAAGACTTCTTATTCTCTGGAGAATATTTAGCCTTCTCTTCTAATCCAAGCTTAGCGAGAACATCCTCAACAACACCCTTCATTGTGAAGAAATCTCCCTCACCATACATACCAAGAGTAAGCATCATTCTTTCTTCTGGAAGCTCTTCTACTGGCACGCTCTTTGGAAGATATACATTTCCAAGCTCATATAATCTAACGTCCTTATTTCTACGGTTAAAGTTAGTAGAAAGACTTGTCAACATACCATCAAGTGGTAATGTTCTCATAATCGAATAATCTTCACCAAGAGGATTTGAAATTGTTACAGTTTGACGTTCCTTAGCGTCTTCTGGTAACAACAATTTATCAAATACCTTTGGACTTTCAAATGAATAACACATAGCTTGAGAAAAGCCATTAAACTCTACTGCGTCTTTAATCAAATTCTCAATAGTAAGCTTGTAAGAAAGCTTTCCTGTTGTTGCTTCACCAGATGGCAAAGATGTAGGAATCTTGTCATAGCCAAAGAATCTTGCAACTTCTTCTGCAAGGTCAGCATAGCTTTCAAGATCTTGTCTCCAAGTAGGAATCTTAACTTCCTTCTTATCTGCACTTACTTCAAGCTCTAATCTTGTGAAGTAATCTATCATATCTTCATCCGAAATATTTGTTCCAAGCATTCTATTATATTTGTCTGGTTCAAATGGAAGTGTAATTCCTTCAACTGGATTAGGATATACATCAACAGCGCCACCTACAACCGTACCAGCACCTAACTCTTCCACTAATTGACACGCTCTATTAATTGCTTCGATAGCATTATTAGGATCTAAGCCTTTTTCAAATTTACCAGAAGCATCTGTACGAAGACCCACTCTCTTAGATGAAAGTCTAATATTAGTTCCATCAAAGCAAGCTGCTTCAAATAGCATTGTTGTAACCTCATCTGTAATCATAGAGTTCTCACCACCCATGATACCAGCAAGACCAACTGCCTTCTTACCATCGCAAATCATAAGAACGTTTTCATCCATCTCGCGCTCTACACCATCAAGTGTTGTAAATTTCTCGCCATTTGCAGCCGTACGAACAACAATCTTCTTGTCTTCAATTGTATCTAAATCGTAAGCGTGCATTGGTTGACCATATTCTTCCATTACATAGTTAGTAATGTCTACAATATTATTAATTGGTCTAATGCCTTGTGCCATAAGACGACGTTGCATCCATACAGGTGATGGTTCAATCTTAATGTCTTTAACAACTCTTGCAACATATCTCTTGCAAAGCTCAGTATTTTGAATATCTACAGAAATGTAATCATTAACATTTTCATCATTACCAACCTCAGTAACTACAGGTGGCTTAAATGGCTTATTAAATGTAGCTGCTGCTTCTCTTGCAAGACCAAGTACTGCAAAGCAATCTACTCTGTTACTTGTAATCTCGTACTCAACTACAACATCATCTCTTCCTAGAAGCTTTATAGCATCAGCTCCAATTTCTGTATCCTCAGGGAAAATGTATACACCGTTCTCTGGCGCCTCTGGATACATATCCGTATTAGAGCCTAATTCTTCAACCGAACAGAACATACCGCAGCTTTCTACACCTCGAAGCTTTCCTGTCTTAATCTTAACTGGCTTTGTTCCATCAAGAACTGTTCCGCCATCTAAAACAACAGGAATCTTATCTCCTTCTTTAACATTTTTGGCTCCAGTAACAATTTGAAGCTTTTCATTTCCAACATTAACTTGGCATACAACTAATTTGTCTGCATCTGGATGTTGCTTGATTTCTTCAATCTGACCAACGACTATTTTATCAAGATGTTCTGCCATATCCTCATAAAATTCTACTTTCGAACCAGACAAAGTCATTGCGTCCATATATTCTTTTGCTGAGCAATCCAAACCCGGCACTAAATCCTTTATCCACTTAAGTGAAGTATTCATTTCTATTCTCCTTACCAAATTACAATATTATATATCACAATATAGTATCATTCGCTTTTAATTTTGCTGTTCCTTGCTAAAAAATGCTACGTCTCAGCAAAATTCAAAGCTCATTATTATATATCACAATACACTATCATTCGCTTTAATTTTGCTGTTCCTTACTATAAGAATGTTGCGTCTCAGCAAAATTCAAAGCTCATTATTATATATCACAATACACTATCATTCGCTTTAATTTTTGCTGTTCCTTGCTAAAAGAATGCTACGTCTCAGCAAAAATTCAAAGCTCATTAATATAACTATGATTAAAATTGATTTAAGAATCTATCATCGTTCTCGTAGAGAAGACGCATATCGTCAATCTCATACTTAAGAAGTGTAATTCTTTCAAGTCCAACGCCGAAAGCGAAACCTTGATATTCATCAGGATCAATACCGCTCATCTTAAGAACCTTAGGATGAACCATTCCACAACCTAGAATCTCGATCCACCCCTCGCCCTTACAGAAGCGACAACCTTTTCCTTTACATTTGAAGCATGTAACATCTACCTCTGCACTTGGCTCTGTAAATGGGAAATGGTGAGGTCTAAACTTAACTGCAGTATCTTCACCAAACAATTCCTTTGCAAACTGCTCAAGTGTTCCCTTAAGGTCTGCAAATGTAATATCCTTATCAATAACCATGCCTTCAATTTGGTGGAAGGATGGTGAGTGAGTTGCATCAACTTCGTCGGATCTAAACACACGACCAGGAGCTATCATTCTAATTGGAAGCTTGCCCTTTTCCATCTGGTGTACTTGAACTGGAGAAGTTTGTGTACGAAGCAAAATATCTTTGTTAATGTAAAATGTATCTTGCTCATCTTTCGCTGGATGATTAGGTGGAATATTTAATGCTTCGAAGTTGTAATAATCATATTCAACCTCTGGTCCTTCAACAACCTCATATCCCATTCCGACGAAAATCTTCTCTACTTCATCTAACACCTTAGCATTTGGATGACGATGACCTTTCTTAGTCTTATCAGCAGGAAGAGTAACATCTATTGTCTCTGTAGCAAGACGAAGTTCAAGCTCTGCATCTTCTAGCTTCTTCTTTGCTTCTTGTAAATGTTCCTCAATAGCCTCACGTGTTTCGTTAACAAGCTGTCCTACTTTAGGTCTATCTTCTGGAGCAACGTCTTTCATTCCTTTGAGTACGGCTGTTAATTCACCTTTCTTACCAAGAATAGCAACACGCACATCATTCAAACTACCAAGCTCTGACGCTTCATCAATTTGCGCCATTGCTCTGTCTTTAATTTCTTGCAATTTATTCTTCATCTCATTACACCTCTTTTAAATATTATGAGAACTGAGTTGTTCTCTCAAGCTCAGATATTTTCTTCTCGCCTTCCTCTGCTAATGTAGCAAATTTATCAATTGTATCCTTCATCATTGGTAGAGCTTGTTGTCTATAATTTTGAATATCTTCTAATGCACCTAAAGCTTCTTCAAAAGATTTCTGTAATACTTCTGGATTAAGAGCTGCCTCAGTAGCTTGCTTTTGAATTTCGCCACCTTGTTGTCTTAACATTTGAGAAGTTGCATCAATAATCTTATTAGTTCCTTCATTAACTGCATTAACCTTATCAATTACAATCTTCTGATTGTATAAAGCTCCTGCTACTGTCACTGCTGTACGTAGTGCGGAAACAGTTACATTTCTAGCTCTATCAACAGAACGAATTAATTCTCTATTGTTCTTTCTAATGATTTCAGAAGCAATAATACCTTGTTGATTTACAACTAAGATTTGTTGGAAATCTTCGATTCTTTGTCTTAGTGGGAATAACACTTCATCTTCAACAAACTTGATTTTCTCTTCATCTTCTCCATCTCTTTTTGCTTCGTCAATTGCTTGAGATAAATATTCATCAAGCTTCATTCCAAGCTCCATGTTCTTCTTCATCTCTTTTGTAATTTCACGCATTGATGCTTCTTCGATTTCAAGTGTTGTATTATCATCTTCTAACACTTGCTTGCCCTTCTTGAGACTTTCTACAATTGCAGCAATTTCTTGGTCTGCTGTATGGAATTTCTCAAAATATCTTCTAACTGGATTGAAAAGCTTACCAAGACCACCTTGCTTTACAAAATCAATTCCAGAAGGATCAAGATCCTTCATCTGAATTGTTAAATCTTCAAGACCTTTCGCAACAATAGCAGTTTCTCCACCTGCCTCATTATATTGCATCATTCTCTTCTCAAGAAGTTCATTTCTATTTCTAGACTTTGTCAATGTCTCTTCGCCGAACTGATTAATAGTATCTATAATTTCTTTTCTAGATTCAATCGAATCAAGATTTACTGACATTACTTCTTGAGCCTGCTTTTCTGCTACACCTGTAATAGCTTCTTGCATCTCTGGTTTAACTTGAAGCTCTTCTTTAACAACCTTCTCAATTTCTTCTTCCTTTGGTAATTCTAATGTAAAATCCGACATAACTCTCTTCCTTCCTCTTTTTATAATGAACTATTAAATAACATCTTTATTTGATACATAATATCATCGCTACCAGCATCCAAATTAGCACCCTCATTCAAGTCACTTATTTCTTTGAGAGACTTCTTACCAGCTTCATCCATGTTATAACAAATTGTTATTATTGGAATCTTGTAGCCCTTAATTACTGTTGTTGCCTCATCTAATGTATAACCACCATTAGTCAAGCCATCCGAAAGAACAATAATCATTGGTTTAGCATCAGGTGTTTTCTCAAGCTGTTTAGCAATCATATCAACAGCAACTATAATACCATTTATCGTAGCCGTTCCACCAAACGCATTTAACGATTCAACTGCACCCTTGAAATATGATTGTTGATCCATATTAAACTGGCCAAGTGGTAGCTCAATTGTAACATCATCAGAGTAGCTAACTATACCAACATAATTCTCAGAATTAATATATTGCATAGCATTAATAAGCGATGACTTAAGATTATTAATTGGTTCTCCTGACATTGATCCAGATACATCTGTAACAAAGACACATACAACTGGCTTACTGTCCTTATTATTCTTGTAGAAATGTTGAACCTTAACAAGGTCTGATCCACTTATTTTTTCGTATGGACATTTATAATCAAGATTCTGATTGAAGCCATACTTGCTAGCTTTGTCTTTCGCTGCATCTGTACTGCAATAATTTGCAAAGCCTTTCAAAGCTTCAAGCTTATTGCTATCAGTAGTTACAGCCACTAATGGATTATCATGTACATATCCATAAGGAACAAATTTATAATCTTTAACCATCTGAGGATCATTTGTAAATGTTTGATATTCTGAAACAAACGCATCAAACGTTCCTCTTTCTGCCGACTTCTTCATCTGTTGAGTTGTAAGTGCAACAAATGGTATGTTCTTCTGGAATTTGTTAAAGCCTTCTTCTGCCTCTTTAGAGAAAACATTTCCATTACCATATTCATTCAATGTACTTACTAGAAGGTTAAGTCCTGCTGATGATGAAAATGGATTTGTATATCCCAAAGAAAGCTCTCCAGCCGATGTTGCTTCAACAATACTCTTAAGATTTACTTCACCGTACTTCTTATTAATCTCACTATATTTATCATTTGAAATACAAATTCCAGCTGTATTATTTACTAACGACTCTGATACGGGTGTTACATTTACCCCATCAGCCTTAGCCATATCTACCCATAAGCTATTAGATGGTGTAAATGCATCTGGCACTGCTTTCTTAGATGCAATATAATCAACGGCTTGTCCAGAGCTTACATTTCTTAGCTTAACCGTATATTGCACACCACCTACAGTAATACCTCCAGCCGAATTAAACTCTTTCGCCAATTCAGCAAGCCACGCATCTTGTGCTGTGCCAACCTTTTCTGGAGACGAATAAATCTCTATATAATTCTTTGTTGTAGGTTCAACAACAACCTCTTTCGTCTCTATATCTGGCAATTCTTGATAAAGGTTGCTTTTTGCATCATTAGACTCTATAGACGACTTTGTCAATGTAGCTTCATGAGGTTTGATTTTACCCACCATCTTACTAAGCTGTTCTACTGCTTTTACCGCCATAATTTCATCTTCTGATTTGCCTATGTTTCGAGTAGCAGCAATACCAATTATTAATACCAACACCATCACTATAGATGTAAATATTACAAAACCGACGCTTCCTTTTTTTCTCTTCATATCCTACGTCACCTCTTATTTATTAGCATAAAACTTAAGCTGTTTTGTTAGTTCTTCAATCTCATCTAATGTACTATCTGTTTCTTTCTCGTTATCATCCGTAATCTTTGAAAGCTCTAACGCCAAAGAATCAAGCTTCAAGATAAGATTCTCATTTACCGCTATTCCCTCTTCAATCTTGCATTGATTCTCTTTGTATAATGCAATCTGCTTCTCTTGAATATCATCAGGAATATTATCATTTCTATAATCTGCTAATCTATCGTATTCATCTTCATCGAAAAATGTTAATCGATTAGCTGTAGTTGCAATATTGTCAATCGCAGTCTTCTCTGCAGTGTCAATGATTCCATAATATTTCTTCCAAGACAAACTATTTGCTTCGAATTTCTTATCTACTGCCTTCTTAACTCTTGTTGAACTAGACTGCAATCTCTTTAATTGCTCCATCACCGTCTGAGCTATCTTACCAAAATGCTTGCCTGCAGTATATTCAGACAATACCTTTTCTAAATCCTTAAGTGATTTCACTTCTTTTGCACTAACTGGCTCAGTCTTAGGTGCCTTAAGATATCTAAGTACAAAGAATACATATACTCCAACTAAAGCAATTGCAACCAAAACAGCAAGTACTTTCTTAACAATAGAAGCACTTGTCAAGCTAAGCGCAACAAGTCCTGGCGAGTAACAAATAACAGCCACTATCGCAAGACCTATCCCTATCAAAAACAATACCCACTTCCTATTCATAGAACTGTATTCACCCTTTCTTTATCACTAGAATAAAAGTAATATTTATTTCGTTACACAATCTTAGTAATTTTACCATTTTTTACAGATAAATTCAATGTTTTTGACGGAAGTATCAAGCTATGAATTCCACTACATTTCTAGCATACGCAAATGTTAATATAATGCTTCTAGGTTACATTCCTTATAAAACATATTAAGGATTTCTTCATATCCCTTTCCGGCACTTGCCATACATTTTGCACCGTACTGGCTCATTCCACATCCGTGACCGTATCCACCGCCATAAATGTGATATCCATTTTCATTAGCTACCCCTGTAAATGCCGCCGAATATAACGTCTCAATACTAGCTAGCTTGCTACCATCATTTAATACAATATCTCTAGACGCTTTACCTAAGACTTGTCTAATAGTAAGCTCATCATTTAATGTTACACTTCCATTTTCAAATTCTAGATTAAGACCTGTAATTACTCCGCCTACACTTCTAGTCTTAACCTCCCAATATTTAAAGTCGCCAAAGCCCTTCGTTGTAAGTTCGCCTGTTTTCTGGTCTGCTACCGCCTTCATCAAGCCTTCCGAAAATGTAACTTTCTCCTTGTTGTTGCTCTTATTTGCGTTAGTTGCTTTTCGAGATGCCTCGTATTGATTAATTATTGTTTGACAAGCCTTATCATGGTTAGTCTTCATATCAATCTGACAATCCCATCTAAAATACTTCTCTTTAGCTTCAAGTGCATTGTCATCTTTATTCATGAAATATTCTTTAAATGCAGCTTCAACATTTTCATCTGCTTGAATTACTGTTATTTTATCTGTCACCCCAAGTTCTTTGAGTCTATCTGTATTGTCTAACGAAATATATTGTCTCTTGAGATATGGTCTTTCATCAGATTTTTGAGTCTGAGTGTATCCTGATGAGGTCGAATAGAATAAGGCATCTATAATGTTACCTTTGTATTTCATAACTTGTCCTTTGGTCTCATTAACAGCTTCAATTGCAGGCTCTGATGCTTTTTCTTCCTGATATACCTGAAATGCTGTTGTATCATCTACATTTGCCTGACAAGCTTCTACTGTGTAGCT
>JAZUIN010000034.1:0-39229 GCA_045642225.1 Lachnospiraceae bacterium
GAAAAGTGGAAAATCATTTATTACATATAGTGGGATTGTTATGTGGATGTTTACTGATGATAACATTTTTACAGTGCATATGGATTATGATATTAATAAAGAAAATGATATTAATATAACGTGTTTGAGAGTTATATCAGCTAAAACAGAAGCAATGGAGAATATAAAGTGGTGGGAAGAACATCATATGCCTGATAATGTTGGGTTTGAGTACTCAAATTATTATGATTCAGAATTCTTTGGAGAATATAAATTTATAGGTGGAAATGTATTGCAATGGGATTCAACTGCTCCAAGTATTCAAGCGGAGGAAATAAAGGAAGAAGAGTGGAAAGGAATTAATATTAATGAGTTCATAGAAAAATATGGAAAACCTGCGGTAAATTATCGTGTAGGGGAGAACACAGGTTATTATATGTTTTACAATACTAAAGATGGAAAATATCTCGAAATCTTTGTAAATAATAAAGGAGACACTATTAATAGAATAAGAGTTATTGAACAAATAGAGCGTGGAATAGAAAAAATTTCATTTAAATAGTATCAGAACAAAGCGTTGTTTAAATTGGTATAGCTAAGTGAATCTAAGAGATGAATTGGAGGATTTTTATGTCTGAAATAAAATCAGTTAAAGGTGTAGTTAACAGTTATATGGCAAAGGTTGATAATGCCAATTCGTTATTAGCAAGAAGTAATACATTAATTGATAATGATTCAATTACAAATTTACAGGTGAATTTTAACAGTACTTATGTAGAACAGAGCGGTAAAAATGTGACGGAGGTATTTTCTGAGCATATAGCTAAAAATAAGAGGCGAATTATTTCTATGTCAGAACTGTTTGAGATGATAGATCAAGAAATGGCAGGTAAAATGATAAAATGATGTATGAGGAGTGTAGCAAAAAAGAATTATTACACCATATGCAGAATAATGAAGATGCGCAGAGGGACATTTTACGTAAATTACAAAATGTAGATGTAGGTGAAGAAGGTATTCTGAAAGAATTAAGTGAAGATGATAGAAGGACGGAATTGTTATATGCTAACTGGACTGGTGAGGCTGCAAAGAAATATGTGATGCGAATGCAGGAAGAGACTGAAATGTTTAGAAAGTATTATAAGGACGCATTTGAACGAGATTTAGATTGCTTTCAAAAAGAGCAGAAAAATTTGCGGAAAGAACAGCAAGCAATCCTACACCGCCTTCACGAAATGTGAAAGTGCGTACACCATCTTTGGATGACGAATTTCGAAATGTATAGCAGGTGACTTTGCTTTCGAAATTAGAACATAATTATCCTCTAATATTTGAATTTGAATATTTCTAAAAGGTATTTCGTTAGTTAGTTCTACCTGATAGTTTTTATGATTAATGGCATAATCCCTACAAGCCATGAGATGCTTACGATATTCCTCGTAGGTGTAAACTATTTCCTTTGTGGTAAAGAGTTCACAAAGAGGCATAACTACAGGGTGAGCGTTAAATTCTTCTTCACTTAGTTCTAAAATCTCATCGAAAATGTCATTATTCTCAAGAATTTTTTCTGCATTTTTCTTTTTGAAATTCACATAAGAAACAATTTGTTTTTGTTCAGACGTAGTAAAAGAACTGCGTTCGAGCATTTTTATTAACAAGCTGTCTGGAATTGTATAAAGCGGTGGCGCAGATAAAATGTTATGTCGCTTTCCAATAAGCGATGAGCTTGATTTGATAAAGCTGTGGAAATTTTTCTTCTCGTTACTTCTATATATTCTCATTAGAGGCTTAGCATGAGAGAGCAAATCTTTAGCTTTCTTCTGGTAGAAAGCAACTTCTTCCTTGTTACCAGTTAAATAATATTTGCCGTGATCGTGATATCCATTGATACATTCGCCAGTTAATGCAACAGCGCCAGATACGTAGTTGAAATGATGGTAAATGTCAGTAGAAACATTTTCTAGATGGAAAGGCGATACTTGCCCTGTCATATAAATCGGAATCCAAGCTTCTAAACCAAGCATCATTTCATTAAAAGGTCGGTCGATATTATGAATAACATTTAGATGTAGCCCTTTCTTTATAGACATTGCAATAGCAAACATCCATTTCTTATTAAAGTCCATATCTTCAGCCATATCATCCATTGGCATATCGCTACACATAAAAACAGGTTCTTTAGACTTAGACATTATGGTTGACTTGAAGAAGTCAAGCTCACCTTTGCGCATTTGTTCTACGCCGTAGTAATTCTTCGGAATGGTCCAATAAAATGGAACAGATGGAAGCTTAACGTCATCAAAATGAATAGAACGCATAAATTCATCTAGGTCAAAATCATCTAATGTATGTAGGAAATTTGATAGCTGTTCTGGAGAAATGTCATTGTCATTTGCATCTCTTGTTGAAAGCATAAAAGCGCAGAAATGTTCAACGAAGCTGTCTGCATCTGACAAATCTTTTGCGGAACAGCCTATAAGTGAGGCTAATACTTTGTGGTCGTTTTCGGAATTGTGATTATTTAGAAAATATTCAGCAACTAGTTTACAGAAGTTTTCCAAGTTTGAAGGATGGCGTTCTCCAGAACGTACACGGTACAAATAAGAAACATCAAAGTTAGATGTAGCAGCAAGCTTTTTCATATTGATGTTAAATGTTGTAATTAGCAAATCAAAATTGGAAATAAAATCTTGATACATTGTATCCTTTAGGATAAGAGCCTTAGTGAAAATATCTGAGATATCTGATGCGTGTAAAGCTATTACTGTGTCATTTGAAAGGGTAATGGAGTCTAGCTTCTTAGCGTTTGCAATTTCTGATAAACCTCTACAAAGATCTTCTAATTGTTTACTCTCTACAGCAGGTTCACGCTCGCCAGAAAGATATCTGCTGATAACAGGCTTTGATAAACTAGACTTGCTAGATAGTTCTGTCTGTGTGCAACCTAGTGCCTTAAAGATTTCATTTAACAATTCTTGAAAATTCATAGTATATTTGCCCCTTCGAATATATTTTAATTAAATTATATCAGATGTGTAAAATTATGTTATTAGTTGTCGGATTTGTCAAATTGACAGTTACGGTAATAGGATGGAAAAATGTAAAAAGTTTGTTTAGAATTTAACTATTAGAGAATCGAAGAATAATATAAGGAGGAGAATTGTTATGAGATTCAATCTTAAGAAGATTTCTGCAATTGTGTTGAGCCTTGCAATGGTTGCGACAACAGTTTTTGCAGGAAGTTGGATTGCTGCGAAAGCTGATGGTGAAATGACCGTAGAAGTCGATTTTTCAGACGCAAGCTCCGTTGTGGGAAATGTTGCAACGTATTCGGTGGGAGAACCAGCAGCGACAGTGACCATTACAAGTAGCATTGCTATTTCAGAGAAAAAAGCTAATCTAGGTATGGATGATGAGTTGACTATAGGTGGTGCATTTGATCCAGAACATATGGAAGTTATGGCTTATGAACCAGGTGGATTTAGCGTACCGTTAGCAGTTGTAGATAACAAGACAAAACTTAGTGCTAGAACTAGTGAAGGAGGATATCCTAGTTCAATAAAAATTAAAATTGTACCAAAAGGTACTCCAGGTGGCGGAGAGTTTGGTCCGGGTGAAGAAGAGCCACCTTTTGAAGGTTCGATTTACTTATTCTGGGCAGGAAGCAATAATCAGGTTTGCTATCACAAATTATCAGGCTTAGAAGGTTATGAGATTGGTGTTAGTGAAGTTACAAATTACGTTGACATCGCTTCAATCAAAGACGATAGAAATGCTTCTGAAATATTCTCTTTAGATAAGAAACACGAATGGGTTACTGTTGGAACTTTTGAAAAAGAATCAACGGCTGGCAATATTAAACCAGAATCTTTATTGAATCGTTTGTTTGATGGATCATTGTCAGAAGATGAATTACATTCTGTTACAGTAAGTCCTGGTGCTACATTTACTGGGAAAAATTCATTGACAGAGACACCAAATAACTGTGTTAGAATTACTATTAAGACTCCTGAATATCAAGGCGTTGGAGTTGCAGCAGAAGGTAAATACAAGCCTGAAATTTTTGGCGACTTCTTCTCAGGAGATGCAGTTGATTTATCTGGTACAACAGCGGATAAGCCTGCTGAATACAAGACATATCTTTTGAATGATACAGTTGAATTTTCTGATTTGGGTGGTGTGACAGTAGATGGTATTAAAGCGCTTAATGTACCAAGTGGAGCTGTTACAATAACAGATAATCACAAAGTGAAATTTAATTCTAACTTCTATGACAAGGTTGTATTAGAAATTACAACAGGTGGACAAAAGCATTATGTCAAAATTGCAAGAACTGCAATGAAGGTAGATAGTGATAGAAATAGCGTTAAGGTTATGTTTGTTTATGATGACGCTCATAACTACAGAGAATATCAAGTGTTAGCCAACATTGTATACAAAGATGGAACATCTGCGATAAAGACAATGAAATCTTCATATGTTGTAGATGAATTTGGAAATCCAACTACAGACTATGAAATTGGTGCTGGAGAGGGTTGTAAAGAAGCAATGTATACTTTAGATTGGGATGATAGCAATATTCAAACAGCATATTTTACTGTTGTTAAAGCTGGAGCAACAAATGGACCAGCGTATACAGGAACTGTTACAGGCTCAGGTAAGGGCGTGCACTATGATCCAGCATCAAGAGAGATGATTTTTTAAGGGAAAGGTGAATGACAAATGAAGAGATTAATTAATTTAGTATTACCAATCATTGCCTTGTCTCTTGTGTTACTTATTCCAGTTATGGATGTAAAGGCTGCAAATATTTCATCTTTATCGACAGAAGTAAGTAACGGAACATTAAAGGTAAGTGGAACTGCTGAGGCAGGTGTTTTGGCAACAGCGATTATGATTTATGATGAATCAGGAACAACATTAGTACAGATGGAAACAGTGTCTGTAGGAGACGACAAAAACTTTACAAATACATTTTCGATAGCGAATGGAACTTATTTAGTAAAGGTTGCAGACTATGAAGGTGGTGCATTTAAGGAAGAAAAGGTTACCGTAAAGGATGGGTCAGCAATTCCAGCGGCCACTCAAGTAGTTACAGAGACTAAATCTCCAAAGACAGCGGATTCGGCTGTCTGGTATGTGTTAGCAATCGGTGGAGTTGCTGCATCAAGTTTGTTATTGTGCTTTACTAGAAAGCGTGCTTAAAATATATTATAGATATAGAGTTGTTAGAACCTTCATAGATTTCTATGAGGGTTCTTTTTTTGTAAATTTAATTAAAGAGAATAAATTTTTCAAATGTAACTTAGTTGTAACTTTGCTTTTTTATAATACTCATATATAGGCAAAAGAAAGGAGTTTATAGATATGGATATTTTAAAAGTTGAAAACTTGACTAAAGTATATGGCAAAGATTCTACGAAAGTTATAGCGTTAGACAATGTATCTTTTTCTGTAGAAAAGGGAGAGTTTGTAGCAATTGTTGGTGCTTCTGGTAGTGGAAAATCTACTTTGTTGCATTTGATGGGAGGCGTCGACAGACCAACCTCAGGAAAAGTTTATATTGATGGAAAGGATATATTTGATTTTAATGATGATAAACTAGCGATATTTAGAAGAAGACAAGTAGGGCTTATTTATCAGTTCTATAATTTGATTCCGATTTTAAATGTTGAGGAAAATATTACATTGCCTTTGGCATTAGATAATCGTGAAGTCAATCAGAAAAAATTAGATGAAATGTTAAAGTTGTTAGGATTGGAGAATAGAAGGAATCATCTTCCTAATGAATTATCAGGTGGACAACAGCAAAGAACAAGTATTGGTAGAGCATTAATTACTAATCCTACGATTATTCTTGCGGATGAACCTACGGGTAATCTTGATAGTAAATCGAGTGATGAAATAGTTGCTTTGTTAAAGAAATCTAATAAAGAATTGAAGCAGACAATTATTATGATTACTCACAACATGGAAATAGCAAAAATAGCAGATCGAATTATCAAAATAGAAGATGGAAGGATTGCTTCGGAGGTATAATTATGGGCTTGCTTAACAAATTAACAATAAAAAACTTGAAGTTGAATAAAAAGAGAACCATTGTAACAATAATTGGTATTATGTTATCGGTTGCGCTGATTACAGCAGTTGCTACTATGTATACTAGTGCGATTAAGTCAATGGTCGAATTTGAAACTAATCAAAAGGGTGAATTTCATGTGGCATTTTATGATGTAGATGTGAAAGATTTATCATCTATTAAGAATAACAAAGGTGTTGATAAGATTTATGTAACGAGCAATATTGGATATGCCAAAATGGATAGGTCGAAGAATCAAGATAAGCCATATGTTTATTTGAAAGGCTTTACCAAAGATTCTTTAGAGGGACTATCGGTAAAAATTATTGAAGGAAGATTGCCAGAAAATGAGAATGAAATATTAATACCAAATCATTTGAAAACAAATGGTAGAGTGGAACTAAAAGTAGGAGATACAATATCTTTAGATGTAGGAAGAAGAATTTCAGATACAAATGAGTTGTTTCAAGGTGATCCGTATAAAGTGGATAATGGCGAAAGAATCATTGATACAACCACAAAGACATACAAAATTGTTGGTTCGATTGAAAGACCGACAAGCAGCATCGAACCTTATTCTGCGCCAGGATATACATTTATAACATATTTAGCTGATGATAAGGTTGCAGATACTGTAGATGTTTTTGCAAAGTTTAATCAATTTGGTTCTAGTAATTATCTTAAAGTAACAGCTGATATATTAGGAATTGATGATAATGTACTGGCTAAAATGAATGATGTAACTAATATGACAGAGGAAGAAACTAATCGTTTGGTGTTAGAATTGAGCAAAGCAAAATATGTCGTTGATATTAATGAGTATTTGATTTTGCTAGAAAATAATCCTTTGAAGGAAAGAAATATGAGAGGAGTAGCAGGTGCTGTAGCTATTGTGTTAATTATCATTGTGTTTGCATCTGTATTTTGTATAAAAAATAGCTTTGATATTTCTATTACAGAGAAAATTAAGCAATATGGGATGCTTAAAAGTGTGGGAGCGACCCAAAAACAGATTAGAAAAAATGTATTATATGAAGGAACTATACTAGGATTAATAGGAATACCGCTGGGATTATTATTAGGTTTTGCTGCATCTTATATATTAATTATACTAAGTAACATATTTTTAAAAGGGATTGTTGCTGATGATTTAAAACTAGTTTTTAGCTTTTCAGGGTTATCCGTATTAGTTAGCTGTGTATTAGGAATTGTTACCATATATCTGTCTTCGTTAAGAAGTGCTAGTAAGGCGGCAAAGGTAAGTCCAATTCTTTCTATTAGAAATAGTGCTGAAATAAAGATAGGATCCAGAAAGTTAAAAACACCATTTTATATAAAGAAATTATTTGGAATAGGTGGAGCAATTTCGCACAAAAATTTTAAAAGAAATAAGAAAAAATATAGGACTACAATTTTGTCAATAATAGCTTCAGTTTCAATATTTATTGGAATCTCATATTTTATAGACGGCGTATTTAAAGAAGTAGATCATGCAATTGCAAAATATGATTATAATGTTGCTGCATCTATTAATTTAAATCATGTGGATCCAGAATTAACCGATAGGATGCTTTCGACAACTTCTCTTGAGTATATTGATGATTACGCAGTAGAGAGATATGGAGAATTTAACATTATTAATCCTATATATACTGACAAATATATAGAAATAAATAGGAATAAAGTTAAGAATAATCAAGAGTATGTTGAAGAAAATGAAAAAATATATGTAATGACTCTTGGCGATTATCAGTACAGAAAATATTTAGAAAAGCTTAATCTAGATTATGATGAATTTCAAGATAAAGCAATATTGTATTCAGGAAATGAAGGTGTAATTAATTTAGATGAGAATAACAAAGAAAAAGTGATGTATGCTGAGAAATATAGTTATAAGAGTGGAGATATAATAAACATTTATGGAAATGATGTTAATAATCCAAATAATATAACTATAGGAAATGTTAATAAGATAAAACCATTTGGAAATAGGGCTCGTGAAACTATTTTAATTGTTTCTGACAAAATGTTTGATAAAATAGCGCCCGATGGAAACAAAAATATTACGATTTATTATCAGTCAAGTAATGCAAATAAATTGCAAGATCAAATTGAAGGTGTGATGGGAGAGAACAATTATGATCTAGAAAATGTAGAAGAAAAAGCAAAAATGGTTAACAATATATACATTTTGATTGCAATATTTGTATATGGTTTTATTATAGTTATTTCGATGATTGGTATTACGAACATTTTTAACACTATTACAACAAATATGAGTCTTCGTAAACGAGAATTTGCAATGCTTAAATCAGTGGGGATGACGACCAAAGAATTTAGAAAAATGATTCGGATGGAAAGTATATTTATTGGAGTTAGAACATTAATTTTTGGTGTACCGATAGGAGTAGTTATTTCATATTTGATATATAGTGTCATGGTAGCAGATAAAGTATATGGTTTTGATTTACCTATAGCTGCAATTCTTATTTCGATTGTTGTTGTATATTTATTAATCACGATACTTATGAATTATTCTATGAATAAGATTAACAAAGAAAATATAATAGAAACAATTAAAAATGAAAATATATAGCAAAAGGGGCGTAAGCCCTTTTTGTTGTGCGTTATTCATAAGGAGATAGACTATGAATATATTATTGGTTGAAGATAACGAAAGCATTGCAAGGGGCTTAAAATATACTTTTGAAAAAAATAATAATCTTTTGACATGGAAGTCATCGGTAAACGAAGTAAAGGAGTATTTGTCCGCAACATCTAAGATTGATTTTGTTATTCTAGATATTATGCTGCCGGATGGAAATGGATTCACTATTTATGAGAAGTATATAAGAGCTTTAGATATTCCAACTATTTTTTTGACGGCGAAGGATGATGAAGATGATATTGTTAAGGGTCTTAATATTGGCGCAGAAGATTATATAACGAAACCCTTTAGAACTAAAGAGTTATTAGCTAGAGTGAATAAGATATTTTTGCGTTATAAGAAGAATAGTAAAATTCATGTTCAGGATATTACATTTGATACAGATAAAATGGTTGTATATAAAAATGGTGTGATGATTGACTTTACACCTTTGGAGCTGAAGCTAGTAAGCTTGTTATTTCTAAATATAGGTAAAGTGGTTAGACGTTCAGTAATATTAGATACGATATGGGATAGCACAGGCAATGATGTAGATGAACATACCGTAACAGTGTATTTTAAGAGAATTAGAGAAAAGCTAGGAACTAACATAATTATTACGGTGAAAGGATTAGGATATCGAATTGATGAAAAATAAGGTTAAATTGAAAAATTTCTTATTGAGTTTATTGATTTTGATATTTGTACTTTTATTGGGATTCTATATTATCAATGTATATGAATATCGTGCTTATAATAAGAATATTAATAAGAAAATATCATTCATATTGAATAAAATAGAAGAAAAATATCCTGATGTGACGGAAGATGAATTGGTAGAGATTTTATCCAGTTCAGATGGTGAAGATAGAATATTAAATAAATATAGTTTTGATATAGAAAAAGATACTATAATTCCAAATAATGAGGAAACTTATAGAAGATATTTAATAGTAAATGTAATATTTTATATTATAACGATTATACTGATGCTTATATACTTTCTGAAATTTAATAATAAGAAGGACAAGGAGATTAATCAAATTACGAAATGCATAGAGGAAATTAATAGAATGAATTATGCGCTGAATCTGGATGAAGTATCGGAAGATGAATTGTCTATTTTGAAAAATGAAATTTACAAGACCACTATAATGCTAAAAGAAGCGGCAGAGAATTCTAATAAAGAAAAATTGCAATTGAAGGAGTCGTTATCAGATATATCTCATCAACTAAAAACGCCGTTAACATCTATATTGATTATGTTGGAGAATATCATTGATGAACCCGATATGGATCATGAGGTGAGAGAAGCCTTTGTTAGAGACATTAAGAGGGAAGTCGATAGTATTAATTTCTTAGTACAATCTTTACTGAAGTTATCTAAGTTAGACACGAATACAATTAGATTTATTGTTAAAGAGGTTTTTGCGTCTAAAATAGTAAAAGAGGCAACGCAAAATGTATTGATGTTAGGTGATTTAAGAGAGGTGGCAATTACGGTAAATGTAAAAGTTGATCCTTTGATAAAATGTGATTTGAAGTGGCAGGTTGAGGCTATTAGCAATATTTTGAAAAATTGTATTGAACATTCCGAACGAGGAGGTAGTGTTGATGTATCAGTTGAAGATAACAAAATCTATTCTCAAATAACCATTCGGGATTATGGTAAAGGAATTGATGAAACAGATTTGCCACATATATTTGATAGATTTTATAAAGGGAAAAATGCAAACGAGGATAGCGTGGGAATAGGCTTGTCACTAGCAAAAGGTATTATTGAAAAAGATAATGGAACAATAAACGTGAATTCTGATGAAAACGGAACAGAGTTTAGTATAAAATACTATAAATTAGGTGGAAGCTAATAAGTTGGATAAAGAGTGTGTTTGTCAGAACATACTCTTTTTTTGTGACTACTTAGTGACTTTGAGTATGCTATCTTTATGCTTAGCTTTTGATAGATTTGTTGTAAGCGCAGTCCAAATGAATTAAAATATAATAGATTGATTGAAGGGAGGCGTTGCAAGTGGCGGAGACAGTACAATTTAGTGTTAACATAGCATTAGAATCATCAATGATTCTTGTTCTTATAGTATTGCTAGTTACTTGCATCTGGCAAAGAAAAGTATTTCCAACAACAATTCCGTTATGTTTTCTGACGGCTAGCATTATAATGATGCTTGTTATTCAGATTGTCACCTGGTCTATGCTTATTTGTGAGGTGCCTTTACTATATGGCGAAATGCCGATGAGAATAGTCTATTTTTTGGATTATGTATTTTCATACGGCACATCCATTGCATTTTATTGTTATGTTGAAGCGCTGATTATCGAGGGCTACAAACGTACAGATGTAAAGTACAACGGAAACAAATTTGTGCATAAACTAATAGTGTTTTGGGGAATAGGAAGCTCTATACTTTATGGAATAGCGCTATTTATTCCGTCGATATATCATATCGAAGATGGTGTGGCAGTTTATAGCATGACATCATATGTTTGTATGCATGTTATGGCTGACTTTACTTGTATTTGCGCTGTAATACTTATAATTCGTCATAGAAGGGTAATTAGTAAGCATGAGGTAGCGTTGAGCTTATGCTTTTTAGTGTTGGTATCTATATTTATTGTTGTTGATGAATTGTGCGGAATATGTGTTAGTTATGTTTTGTCTTCCTTATTTGTATTTGTTTTGTATGTAGGAATTGATTTACACAAAGGACTTCTTATAGAGAGACAAGAAAAAGAAGTTGTAGAACTTCAAACGAAGATTATGTTATCGCAAATGCGACCACATTTTTTGTATAACGTACTTACTACTATAAGCGGTATGTGTGAAATGCAAAATGCAATTCAGGCGCGCGATGTTGTAAATAAGTTCGCTGAATATTTCCGTTCTAATCTAGATTCTTTAGGCAAAGAGAAGACGATTTCTTTTAAGAAGGAGTTAGAACATATAGAAACTTACTTATGGTTAGAGAAGATTAGATTCGAGGATTCGCTTAACATTTCTTATGAAATCGGACCTACAGACTTTGAAGTTCCATCTCTTGCAATACAACCTATTGTAGAGAATGCTGTGAAGCATGGTATTATGCAGAAGGAAGATGCTGGGACAGTAGTTATTAGAACTCGTGAGAACATGCTTTATTATGTTATAGAAATAGAGGATGATGGAGTCGGCTTTGATGTTAATCAAGAAGTCAGAGATGGTCATGTTCATGTAGGTATAGAAAATGTTCGTAAACGACTAGAGATTATATGTGGAGGAACTTGTAACATACATAGTGAAATAGGTAAAGGAACGTTGGTATCAATAAATATTCCGAAAGGAGATCAGATATGAACGTCATAGTAGTAGATGATGAAAGAATAGTACTTGCTGCAGAAGAAACAATTATCAAGCGCGCGATGCCAGATGCAATAATTCATTCTTTTAAGAAGGCTAAAGATGCGTTAGAGTTTGCAGCAGAAAATGTAATAGATATAGCATTTCTTGATATTAATATCAAAGGAATTACAGGACTTAGCCTAGCAGAAAAGCTTAAAGAATATAATGCACAAATTAATATTATATTTTGTACAGGGTATTCTGAGTATTCATTAGATGCGCATGAATTGTTTTGTAGCGCATATCTTATGAAGCCAATTACACAGGAAAAGGTTCAAAAAGCTTTAGAAAACCTTAGATATCCTCTGTCCAAGAAGATAGAAGGTTTTCGTGTTCAATGTTTTGGTAATTTTGAAGCGTACTATGAAGGACAACCGATTAAATTTAAATACGGAAAGACGAAGGAATTGTTTGCGTATTTGATAGATAGGCGTGGTGCAGCTATTTCAACAAAGGATATGGTAATCGCTTTGTATGAAAGCGAAGATAAGGAATCCTACGTTAGAAATCTTCGCGCAGATTTACAAAATACATTTGATTCGTTAGGCTTGACGGATGTATTAGTTAAAAGCGGTGCAAATCTTGGAGTTCAAGCAGAGATAATAGATTGTGATTATTATGATTATTTAGATGGAAAGAAGAATCTATTCAAGGGAGAATATATGTCGCAATTTTCATTTTCGGAAGAAACGTTAGGCTGGATGATAGCAGCACAGTGATTGTTGTGAGGTTGAAGATGAGATATATAGTATTAGAGAGAAAAGGTGGTATATAAATGGAAAGCAGATTTACATTAGAGGATTCGCTACAATTATTAGCAAATAATTATCATAAGATTTTGCGTATAAATCTTACAGAGGATACACATGCTGAATTGAAGATGTATTCTGAAGAAAAGAACAAAAATAAAGGATATTCTGAAAAAATATCAGAATGGCTTAAACAGTTTGCGTTGACAGGACAAGTCGACCCTAAAGATTGTGATTCCTATCTTAAATTTACAGATATTGATAATATTAGATCTCATTTTAAGAAAAGTGATGAAAGAATGAGATTTCGTTATCGAAGAAAGACAAATGAAGAATTTAAATGGGTTATTATGGAGATTATGAAGTCTTCTGAATATAGCAGTGATAATGAAATTGTTATATTGTATATTCAGGATGTTCATGATGCCTATGTTAAAGAACTTGAGTATAATAAAGAGCTTGAATTTTATTGTAATTATGACACTATGACAGGTCTTGCAAATTTCTATTCATATCGTTCGTTTTGTAATGAATTTTCAGCAAATCTATGCGAGAAGCCTGTTGGAGTAATGTTCGGAGATTTGAACAGACTTAAATATGTAAATGATACAGAAGGTCATGAAGCAGGTAACCATTACATTTGTACATTTTCAGATAAATTAAAGAAAGCATTTCAAGATTGGAATTGCTACCGTGTGAGCGGCGATGAATTTATCGTTGTATATGCAGAAGATAACGAAGATGAATTCTATGAAAAGGTTAAAGCGTTTGAAGCTTTAATTAAGTCAGACAGCGTTCCTACAGCTGCTATTGGATATTCTTTTGGTGTTACGGAAGAGCTTGAAACAGTTACAACTGTAGCAGAGCAAATGATGTATGCGGACAAGCAAGAATTTTACAAGAAGTTTCCACAGTTTAAGAGGGCTATTGCTGAAGCTAACTTCAAAAAAGAGATGGATTCATTAGTTAAAGTTTTGACAGAGTCTTATGAAAACTTTATGCTTATTGATCTTGAGTTAGATGAATACCGAGTTTTGAAAAAGAATGAAACTAGTGTAATCTTAAATGAAGCTGATAGAGGCGTATACTCAGTGAGAAATAAGCAGTTTGTAGAAGAGCATGTTGCTGAGGGCTTTAAGGAGTTAAGAGAAGAAGTCGGTCAATTAAAGACATTGAAGAGAAGACTACTAGAAGAGGATCATATAACATGTATTTACCAGTTGAATAATGGTGATTGGAGAGAGTCGGTTTTCTGGAGAATGGAGATTTCAGCCGGAGAAGTTTCTAAGGTTATATACTATTCTCAAGATATAGATGAGAGTATATCTAAGCGAATGGAACAACGATATGAGGTTGCTGATGAGTTTAAGATGATAGCTGGACTTCGTGAAGAATATAGTATGATAGGGTTGCTTGATTTGGCGACAGAAAGAGTACACATGAAAGATGTTTTCTCGCAAGAGCTTAGTGTGTTTAAGGAACTCGAGGATGTTTCTTTCGATGAAGGAAATAGAATTATGGCTGAAAATGTTATTGTTCCAGAGGAAAAAGAATTATTCGTTAAGAATGTCAAATTAGATAAGATTAAAGAGAGGCTTAAAGAAAAAGAATTATTATCGTTTTTCCATCATGTACTACGAGATGATGGAAGTGTAGCGTGTTATCGATTTAATTTCTGCTATGAACAAAATGATAAAACTAAGATGGTGATTGCCATAAAAGATATTACAGATATTGTAGAATGGGCAAAAGGCATATAAATGATATTAAAGCACGAATTGTTTACAATTCGTGCTTTCCTTTTTTCTTTCGTATTTCGTCTATATATGCAGCCGTTATAAGTGCTGCTGGTAGTGCAATTACACCTACACCTACAAGAGAAGATATTACGGTAATAACTCTACCGAATACAGAGGTTGGAGCAATATCACCGTAACCTACAGTGGTTATTGATACTGTCGACCAATATATTGCATCAAAAAATGTCTCAAACATATCAGGTTCTACTTGGAAGATAATCATAGAACAAGCAAGAATGTACACAAATACAAGCATAATGATTGCGAATAGCTGTGATTTGATTTTTCTAAAAATGTTCTCAATCATTACCATAGTTTTTGAATATCTAACAAGCTTAAACAACCTGAAAACTCTTACAATTCTAATGAATTGTAAAGTCTTGATTGTAGGGAAAATGATTGTGAGAACAGGAATTATTGATAAGAAGTCAATAATTGCAAGTGGCGTTAGGAAATATGCGACATATGCTTTGTAGCTTTTGATTCCCATTTTATAGTCAGCTGTCCACAATCTAATTATATAGTCTACCAAAAATAGAATAGATGTTATTATATCTATTGAATTTGTATAAGGATTTGATTCCTTCAACGTAAGCGGAATTAGACCGATGATTACAGCAATAAGTATCATAATGTCATAGGCTTTTCCAGCCATATCACTTTTGTTGGAAGCCTCAATGATTTCAAAAATTCGTTTTTTAATTTGTTCGTATTTGCTCATATTAATCTCCGTTTTGATATGGATTTAGGCAATAACATATGCCATTACGCCGTAATAGATAAGAACGCATGAAATAACCACGCATGCCAAAATAAATACTATAGACCAAAAATTTGGCTTCTCATATACACCTGAATCACCGATTAATACGTCTTTTTTTCTTTTTTTGAACGGATTTACCATATAACTTCCTCCTAGATTGGCAGTGATAGTACATTTGAAATGTAAAGTAGTAATTTCATTATAACGTTTGTGAGGAGATTTGTCTTTAATTATATTTTTGTCTTGTTGACTAAGATTAATTTGCAAAATATACTTTTGCAGAAACCCTCTACACTATATGAAATAACTTCGGTTTGTGGTATACTTATTGAGATGATTTTTTGGAGGAAGAATAATGGCTAATAAATTGAGCAAGAAACCAGTTAATGGAATGAAAGATATAATGCCTCGTGAGATGGAAATAAGAGATTATGTGACAGGCATTATCAAAGAGACATATAGAAGCTTTGGTTTTACACCAATTGAGACTCCTGCAATGGAGAATATTGCTAACCTTAGTAATAAACAAGGTGGTGAAAATGAGAAGCTTATATTTAAAGTATTAAAGAGAGGCGAGAAGCTTAAGCTTGAAGAGGCTACAGAAGAAGCACAAGTTGTCGATTTTGGAATGAGATATGATTTAACAGTTCCACTATCGAGATTTTATGCGAATAATGCTAATGACTTGCCAAGTCCATTCAAAGCACTTCAAATAGGCTCGGTTTGGAGAGCAGATAGACCACAAAGAGGTAGATACAGACAGTTTACTCAATGTGATATAGACATTTTGGGCGAGCCAAGTAATATGGCAGAAATAGAGTTGATTCTTGCAACAACTACAACACTTGGTAGATTAGGATTCAAAAACTTCGAAATTAGAATTAATGAGCGCAAGATTCTTAAAGCCATGGCGTTGACAGCAGGCTTTGAAGAAGATGCATTAGATGAAGTGTTTATTATCTTGGACAAGATGGACAAGATTGGTATTGATGGAGTCAAGGCTGAGTTGATTGAGAAAGGGTATCCAGAGGGAGTTGTTAACACATATATCAACTTATTCACAAATTTGGAGAATAAGAAGGATGTTGATGTAGCTATTGACTATCTCACAGAGGTCTTGGGTGAGGCATTAGGGAATGATGTTTCAACTAGTATGAAATCTATTGCTTCAGCGGTTAATAGCTGTAAAACAGCAGAGTTTGAGCTTGTTTTTGATCCTACTTTAGTAAGAGGAATGAGTTATTATACTGGCACAATATTTGAGATTGCTATTCCAGAATTTGGCGGAAGCTGCGGTGGCGGCGGTCGTTATGATGAAATGATTGGTAAGTTTACAGGTCAAAATGTTCCAGCTTGCGGATTTTCGATTGGATTTGAAAGAATAATTCTTCTTTTATTAGAATCAGATTTCAAAATTCCAACAGGTAAGAAGAAAATAGCATATCTTGTAGATAAGAAGACAACTAATGAGAAATATATTGAAATATTATCAGAAGCGAAGGCTGCAAGAGAAGCAGGTGATGATGTATTAGTTGTCAAAATGAAGAAAAATAAGAAATTCCAGAAAGAACAGCTAGCTACAGAAGGATATACTGAGTTTAAAGAGTTTTTTATGGATTAATATGATGAAAGAAATAATGCATTAGGAGGATGAAATGGCAGAAAGTATGCAAGGACTTCATAGAAGTCACAGATGTACAGAAGTAAATAGTGATATGGTAGGCAGTAAAGTTACTGTTATGGGCTGGGTTCAAAAGCGACGCAACTTAGGAAGTCTTATTTTTATTGACCTCAGAGATAGGAGTGGTTTGTTACAGGTTGTTTTTGATGAGCCACGCTGTGGAAGTGAAAGTTTTGAGAAAGCAAGTACGTTAAGAAGTGAATTTGTTGTTGCAATTCAAGGTGAGGTACAGAAGAGAACCGCCGCAATAAATGAGAATCTTAAGACTGGCGATATTGAGATTATTGCAGAGTCTATTAGAATTTTGTCTGAGGCAGAGACACCACCATTCCCAATTGAAGAAGGAATTACAACTAAGGATGAGCTTAGACTTAAGCATAGATATTTAGATTTAAGAAGACCTGATTTACAACGTAATTTGATTCTTAGAAGTAAGGTTACCAATATTGTTAGAAGCTTCCTTTGTGAAGAAGGATTTCTTGAGATTGAAACACCTATTCTTCAGAAATCAACACCAGAAGGAGCTAGAGATTATCTTGTTCCTAGCCGTGTTCATCCAGGAGAATTTTATGCGTTGCCACAATCACCACAATTGTTTAAGCAACTATTGATGTGTTCTGGATATGACAGATATTTCCAAGTTGCAAAATGCTTTAGAGATGAAGATTTAAGAGCTGATAGACAGCCTGAATTTACTCAAATCGATATGGAGCTATCGTTTGTAGATGTAGATGACGTGCTAGATGTTAACGAGAGATTAATCCAGAGAGTGTTCAAAGAAGCAATTGATGTTGATGTTAAGTTGCCACTTCAAAGAATGCCTTGGCAAGAAGCAATGGATAGATTTGGATCTGATAAGCCAGACGTTAGATTTGGCATGGAGCTTACAGATGTCTCTTCGGTAGTTGAAGGCTGTGGCTTTGGAGTCTTTACTGGAGCATTAGAAAACGGTGGCAGTGTTCGTGGTATAAATGTTGAAGGACAAGGCGCAATGCCACGAAAGAAGATTGATAAATTAGTAGAATTTGCAAAAGGTTATGGTGCAAAAGGATTAGCTTATCTTTGCATTAATGAGGATGGAAGTATTAAGTCAAGCTTTGCTAAGTTTATGACTGAGGAAGAACTTGATAATCTAGTTAAAGCGATGAATGGTAAACCAGGAGATTTGTTGTTGTTTGCAGCAGATAGAAACAAAATCGTCTGGGAAGTACTTGGTGCATTAAGATGTGAACTTGCTAAGCAGTTAGAACTTATTCCAGAGGATGAATTTGCATTCCTTTGGGTTACAGATTTCCCATTGTTCGAATATTCTGATGAACAAGATAGATTTGTAGCAATGCATCATCCATTTACAATGCCATTTGATGAGGATATTGAATATATCACATCGGATCCAGCAAGAGTTCGTGCTAAAGCGTATGATATCGTACTTAATGGTTGTGAGCTTGGTGGAGGAAGTATAAGAATTCATCAAAATGATGTTCAGGAGAAAATGTTTGAAGCATTAGGTTTTTCTAATGAAGAAGCCTACGAGAGATTTGGATTTTTGCTTAATGCATTTAAGTATGGAGTTCCACCTCATGCTGGGCTTGCTTATGGCTTGGATAGAATGGTTATGCTTATGACAGGAGCAGAATCGATTCGTGAAGTTATAGCATTTCCTAAGGTTAAAGATGCGTCTTGCTTAATGACAAATGCGCCTAGTGTTGTTGATGATGTTCAACTTGAAGAATTGGCATTAGAAATCGTAAAAAGTGAGTAATTAAAAAATCTTGTGTAATCTATAGAAATTACACAAGATTTTTTTTGAAATGTGTGAAATTTTTATTGAATATACATTATATAAGGGGTATAATAAATTCAAATGTGGTGCGCTATGCACTTTTTAGGGGAGCGTGACAATATATTTTTTCGAAGGAGAAGAAGTAATAATGGGAAAGAAGGATTCTAAGAAAGTATCTAAAGAAAAAATGCCTAAAGATAAGAAAAAGAAGCATGAACAACCAACAGAAGAGGAGATGTACGCTAAGAAGGCTGTACCGCAGACTCCTAAGCAGATGAAGAGTGCTAGCTTAATAGGACTTCTTGCATATGAGTGCTTTTACGTGTTTGCACTTGTGTGTGGTTTCTTATCAGGAAGTAGCTTGACTATTCCGATAATTGCAGTAGTTGTTTCAACAGTGGTTAATTTAATCTTGCACTTTAAGATGGGAGAGCTTGATTCTACTAAGACATTGATGTCAGTTTCTTACGTAGTAGCTTATGCAGTTTTGGTGTTCACAATTAATGCAACTATTTATCCTGTTGTATTTATTGTTATTTATTCACTTCTTATATTCCAGAATGTTCGATTGGTTAAATGTGGAATATTTGCTCAAGCATTAGTTAATATTGCACACTGTGTATATGGATTCTTGTTCCTTGGATTCGCAGTTAAAGATATCGTTTCAGAAGCAGTTGCATCTATTATATTAGTAATATTCGCTTGGGTTGTTGCAGAGAGAATTTTCGGATTTACTTATGAAAATATGAAGGTTATCAAGGCAAATACAGAGAAAGCACTTAAGGTTGCTGAGCAAGTGTCAGTTATTACTACAGAGATTTCTGATAATTTCCACGAGATTACAGATGGTATGGAAGTTATTACAGAACAAGCTGATAACAATAAAGATGCACTTAATAACATTTCTTCAGCATCAGAGAATAATAGTAAAGAAGTTGGTAATCAGTCAGAGATGACTCAGAATATTTATGCTATTGTGGAAGAGACACAAGCTACAGCAGCTAAGGTTCAACAAAATGCATCTGAGACTTATGATGAGGTTGCTAAGGGCGTTAAGCTTTCGGAGGATATGAAGAGCCATTCAGCTTCAGTTATCCAAGGAATTTCAGATACTCACCAAGCGGTTGGTGAACTTGTTTCAACTGTTAAGAGTGTATCAAGTATTACAGAGGCAATTCTTGCAATTTCTAGTCAGACAAACTTACTTGCGCTTAATGCTTCTATTGAAGCAGCTCGTGCTGGTGAAGCTGGTAAAGGTTTTGCGGTAGTTGCTGATGAAATTCGTAACCTTGCAGAACAGACACGTGAATCTACAGAAGAGATTACACAAATTATGGAGAAACTTACTCAGATGGCAAATTCTTCAATTCAGACATTGGATGTTTGCGTAGAAGATATCAATGTTCAAAATGAGAAGATTCAAGAGGTTAATGAAAGCTTTGAAGATACAAGAACTAATGTTAATACATTAAAAGAGATGGTTGATGGAATCATTGAAGCTATCGATGAAATCTCTAATAATACAGCAACTATTGTTGATTCGGTTCTTTCAGTATCTGATAACACAGATAGAGTGTCAGGATTGTCACAGTCTGGTGCAGAAGGTGCTGGTGTGATTTATGATACTATTCAACAATTCTCAGTTACAATTGATGACTTGAATAAGAGAGTTGGCGATTTGAGAGAAGTTGTTAATTCAAAATAAGACAAAATAAATTTTAGGAGAGAGTTATGCATACATTTCAACCATACCCATTAGAGCTATACGAAGCAAATCCGTTTACGCTTATTAGCGACCAATGGTTTACAATTACAGCAGAGAAAGACGGCAAAGTTAATACTATGACAGCTTCGTGGGGTGCTTTAGGAAGTCTTTGGGGAAAATACACTGCGACTATTTATGTTAGACAATCTCGTTATACACATGATTTCTTAGAAGGCTGTGAGTATTTTTCAATTACTAATTATGGTAAGGAATATAGAAGCGCTCTTAAATTCTTAGGCTCTGTATCAGGTAGAGATGAGGATAAACTTCAAGGTGCTAGACTTAATGTTAACTATCATGACGGTGTGCCTTTTATAGACGAAGGTAATTTTAGCTTGATTTGTAAGATAATGTCTAAGACAGAGATTACACCAGATCAGTTTGTTGATCCTAGTATTGAAGAAGAATGGTATAAGGATGGAGATTACCATACAATGTATGTTGGTGAAATAATCCAAGCGCTTGCAAGATAGACGTAACTTCAATAAGCAATATAATAGTGGCTAAATGTACGAACTTAAAGGGGAGGCTGAGGCTTCTCCTTTTTTGTTCAAAATTTTTATAAAGTAGGAATAAATATGGTTTTTATAGGAAATGATATCACAAGTGTTGTTCCAGAGAAAGATAATGGGATGAGGCTTGAAAGCTTAAATCAAATAAAAGATTTAGTAGAAGGACTTTGCGTGTTAGGAAACGTATATTGTCTTGCTATCAAAAAAGATGTGGGGGTTTTTACTTCTTACTTAGGTTCGGATATTGAAGGAGATGAAATCGCTAAGCTTGTACCAATTCATATGGTATATGATTTGTGTTCAAGGTTCGTCGAGAATGGATTAGAAGATGTTATTTCCTACGATACAGGATTAGAGTACCTTAAAATGTCAGGGTTTGATATTAGAGGATATGGGAATGAACAATTAGGTGTTGGAATTTTAATTGGTGTTATAGAAGAAAATATTCCTGATGATGTATTTGTTTCTACATACTTACAAAAGACTACAAGTAAGAGCTTTGACAATTCTGTTAAGCTCTTTAGCAGTATGCTCAAGCATTTCTTCTATGAGAAGTTTTACGCTTTGCATTTAGAAGGTGATTTGTCTAAGGTTGAGGCTACAGGCAAGAGGTTAGAAGAACAACTAGCCAAGAACGAGGTTTTGACAAATATTCTTAAGATGTTAGAGTCTGAGAATGATTTTTCACAAATTGCAGAAGATATTTTGAAGGATACAGCAGAATATATAGGCATCGAAGAAAGCTTGCTTATCAAAGAGAATATAGAGGGTACAGGCTTTGAAGTGGTAGGCGAATGGGTGCTTTCTGGGAAGGAAAGCATTGCTGATAGGCTATCATCTTTAAATATATATGAATTGCCATTTATGAATGGTAAGACTTATACTATTTCATCAGGAAGTATCATGCCAGATGAGTTTAACAAATTTTTTAATAAGATGGATATTGATGCAGGTGTATTTATTCCTATCGGTATTAGTGGAAAACCAGGTATGTATTTATGCTTTATGTATCAAGGTGTGAAGAAGTGGTCTGTAGAAGAATTGCGTTTTCTGAATGACGTTAAAAGAGTATTTCAAACAATTCTTGTAAAGAGAATAACGAAGAATTCTTTGGCGAGTTCTTACGCGGCTCTTGAAGCTATTTTACAAAATGTAGATTGTGGTATTAGTGTTGATGATCTCAATACTTCACAGAATTTGCTTGAGAATGATAGATTAAAGGAAATGATAGAAGAGTCAGAGGATATGTCTGAACTTCATCAGGTAATAGAAGGTATTGATGATGAAGTGGCGCATATAAGAGAGTACCGTCTGCCAATAAGTGGTAAATGGGTTGAGATTACATTTGCCAAGATACATTGGGTTGATGGTAGAGATGCTAGGCTTACTTCAGTTCATGACATTTCCAATATCAAGAACTTCCAAAGAGAGATAGAGAAGCAAGCTAGCAATGATTATATGACAGGTCTGTATAATCGTAAGCAATGTGAAGAGGATTTGCAGAAGGAAATTAAGCTCTCAAAGCTTAATAAAACTAAGGGTGCATTGCTTTATCTAGATTTGGATGATTTCAAAAATATTAATGATGGCTTAGGACACAGAATAGGCGATCAGTTATTGATAGAAGTTGCAAAAACGATAGATTCGGTAACAGGAGATAAGAATCGTTGCTATAGAGTTGGCGGCGATGAGTTTGCTGTACTTGTAACAGCAGAAGAATTTTCTAGGCTTGAACAGATATGTGACAGTATAAGAGGGGTATTTTCTAGAAGTTGGCAGCTTTCGGACGCGGAATATTATTGTACTATGTCGATGGGATATGTTGTCTTTCCGGAGAATGGTAATGATGTACAGTCTTTGATGAAGAGAGCGGACATAGCATTAAGCTATGCTAAGCAACATGGTAAGAATAGAATAGAAGCTTACAATGAGAGTAATGCTGATGATGCGGCTAGGCGATTAGATGTTGAGAAATGTATGCGTGAAGCGGTCGCCGATGGTTGTAAGGAGTTTGAAGTATATTATCAACCGGTTGTTGATGTTTCTAAGAATGAAACGGTTTGCTGTGGCGCAGAAGCTTTAGTTCGTTGGAATTCTAAGAAGTTTGGATTTATGAATCCGGCAGAATTTATTCCGTTAGCTGAATATCTTGGACTTATTGTTCCGATTGGCGAGCATGTATTAATTGAGGCCTGCAAGAGATGTAAATACTGGAATGATTTTGGACATCCTGAATATAAGATAAATGTTAATCTTTCAGTGGTTCAGTTGATTCAGAAGGATATTGTAGATATTGTTGAAAATGCTTTGAAGGTTACAGGAATTAATCCTACTAATCTTACGCTTGAAGTAACAGAAGGCTTAGCAATAAATGACATGGATGCTATGAAGAAGATTCTAGATGGAATAAAGAATTTGGGCGTAAGGGTTGCTTTAGATGATTTTGGAACAGGTTATTCTAGTTTGAATCATATAAGGTCAATGCCTTTAGATGTTATCAAAATTGATAGGTGCTTCGTGAATGGTGTCGGAGAGGATTCTTTCTCAGAAGCTTTTGTTAAGACGGTTTCTAAGCTTGCTGATGCGATAAATGTAAATGTATGTGTTGAAGGTGTAGAACAAGAGAAACAAAAAGATGCATTGTCGTCTATGAATGTACAAATGATTCAAGGTTTCTTATATGATAAACCTTTACCGCAAGATGAATTTGAAAGGAAATATTTAATATAATATGGCCGCTCATAATTGTGAAGAATGTAATAATTTTGTATATGATGATGAAGATGAATGCTATGTATGTGACATGGATTTAGATGAAGATGACATGGTTAAATTTTTGACAGGGAATTTTCCTGAATGTCCATTTTATCAATCTAATAATGAATATGAAGTTGTAAAGCATCAAATGTAAATATACATTTTACAAAAAGTGTGCATTTTCATACAATAATAGTATATAATAAATATTGATGAATATTTAGACTATAAATGTATTAAGGAGAGGGATTATGTTACAAGAGAATATTAAGAAGTTGGTTCAATATGGAATTGACACAGGATTGACACCAGAATGTGAAAGAATTTACACAACAAACCTATTGTTAGACGTATTCAAAGAGGATACTTATACAGATCCTGATGTGGATTTGACTAATATTGAATTAGAGGAAGTTCTTAAGAATTTACTAGATGAAGCTGTCAAAAGAGACTTAATTGAAGATAGTATTGGCTTTAGAGATTTATTCGATACTAGAATTATGAATTGCTTGATGCCACGTCCAGCACAAGTTCAGGCGAAGTTTGAAGAAGAGTATAAGAAGTCTCCATTAGATGCTACAAATTATTTCTTTAATTTAAGTCAGAATAGTGATTACATTCGTAGATATAGAATAGCTAAGGATAAGAAGTGGACAGTAGATACTGACTATGGAACTATTGATATTACTATTAATTTGAGTAAGCCAGAGAAGGATCCTAAGGCTATCGCGGCTGCTAAGAATGCTGCTGATACTAAGTATCCTAAATGTTTGCTTTGCGTTGAGAATGAAGGCTATGCTGGTAGATTAGATCATCCAGCTAGAGAGAATCATAGAATTATTCCTATTACTATTAATGATAGTAAGTGGGGATTCCAGTATTCTCCATATGTATACTACAACGAACACTGTATCGTATTCAATGGTGAGCATACACCTATGAAAATTGAGAAAGCTACATTTATCAAATTATTTGATTTTGTGAAGCTCTTTCCACATTATTTCCTAGGTTCGAATGCTGATTTGCCAATCGTTGGTGGCTCTATTTTGAGTCATGATCATTTCCAAGGTGGTCATTACACATTTGCAATGGAGAAGGCAGAAGTAATAAAAGAATTTACAGTAAAAGGTTTTGAAGATGTCAAGGCTGGTATAGTTAAATGGCCGCTTTCAGTTATTCGTTTACAATGTGAAGACGAGAAGAGAATAATTGAATTAGCAGATCATATTTTACAAGTATGGCGTGGATATACTGATGAAGATGCTTATGTTTTTGCAGAGACAGATGGCGAGAAGCATAATACAATAACTCCTATCGCAAGAAAGCGTGGAGATTTGTTTGAAATGGATCTTGCACTTCGTAACAATATTACAACAGATGAGTGTCCAATGGGACTATATCACCCACATGAGAAGCTTCATCATATTAAGAAGGAAAATATTGGACTTATTGAGGTAATGGGTCTTGCAGTACTTCCATCTCGTCTTAAGGGAGAAATGGAAGAATTAGCAGAATATATTATTGAAGGCAAAGACATTAGAAGTAATGAAGCTCTTGCAAAGCATGCTGATTGGGTAGATGAATTTTTACCTAACTACAGTGAGGTTAACAAAGATAACATTGCAGGAATAATTGAGCAAGAAGTTGGTAAAGTATTTTGCCAAGTTCTAGAAGATGCAGGCGTATATAAATGCACAGAAGAAGGCTTGAATGCATTTATGAGATTTGTAGATGCTTTATAAAATGTTTTGCAACTTCTGTTATAGTGTAGTATATTTATAATATACTAATTGCTAAGGAGACACGATATGAGTGGCAAATATAATGGACTTGAAAAGTTAATAGATCACACACCGATTATTTGTCCGGATTGTGGTGGAGCATACGAATATGAAGGTGCCGGTGAATATAAGTGTAAGAACTGTGGCCGTATGGATTATGATGATTACGGCAAAGTTCGTAAATACATCGAAGACAATGGCCCAGCGCCATATCATGTTGTCAAGAAAGCGACAGGTGTGGATGGCAGATTGGTTAAGAGTTATCTTAATAATCCGAGTGAAGCAACACAGGAATTTAGATATAAATGTAGTCGATGCAATTGTTCAATAAAGCAAGGTACGTTGTGTTCTAGTTGTAAGAAGATTGTTGAGGCTGGTTCTTCGTTTGCTAAGAAGAATAAAGGTCTTCACGTTAGAAGTGAAGCTATGAGATTCTTAAGTGACCGAAATAATAAGAGATGATGAATGACTGATCAAGTTTAACTTAATAATTTGTGACAAATAAAAAAGCTCGTTGGGAAAATCCTAACGGGCTCTTTTTTCTTTACATTATGAAGTTGTATTCAATGTACAAAATAATGTTTTGTGCGACAACTTAAATCTTGAAGAAAAAAGTTGCCGTTAATTACATATTGCCAAAAGCGAACTTGATCATTGATACTGGCTTCTTACCTGACTTTGAAGCTTCAAGAGAATACTTTTCATAGTCTGCACATAATGTAGCCATTGTTGTAATTTCTGAATAATTCATAATTCTTATCTCCTTTCCTTGTTGATGATGCAACTATATCACGTTATAAGGATAATGTCAACAAAAACAGATGTCTAAAATTATGCAAGTTGCACAATGTTGAGACGAAGAGAGATTTCGTTTGCAAAAATAGTTGTGCATATTGCTGCAAAATGCAAGTCGATAGAGGTGTTGCGTTGTCTAAAAGTGCGATATGGAAACTATTCTACTCAAAATAGTTTCCTGAAGAATGTGGTAATTGTATACAAAAATAATAACATTTTTTAAATTCCAAAATAATACACACAAGTGGAAAAGGTGTGTATTAAACACACATGTGTATGCGTAATTTTGTTGTAAATGTGTTCAAATTATTAACAAATTATTAACAAATCGCTTGAAGTATATAAAATAGGGGAGTATAATATTCAGTATGAAGAACATATTATTATAAGGAGGAAAACATAAATGGGTATGTTATTTCAAATCTATGGTAATACTTCATTAACTCAGCTTATTGGTTGGGTAATGGTATTCGTAGGATTAATTCTATTGAATGAAGTTGCTCGTAGAACAAAAGCAGGTGGAGTTTTAATTTTCATTATTATTCCAATTATTTTGACAGTATACTTTATTCTAGCAAATTGCGGTGTACTTGATTTCATTGGTGACAATGGTACAAACTACACAGTTGCATATATGAATGGTTGGTTCCATTACTTCAAGTTATATGCTGCTGATATCGGATGTATCGGTTTCATGGCTATCAAGTATGGTTGGGGAATTGGTAAGAAGAATTGGTTCAAGCCTTTCCCATTCTTTATCGTAGCTGCTAACATCTTAATCGCTGTTGTTTCTGATATGGAATCATTCATTAAGGGAATCATGGCAGGCGGTTTCCAAGGTGGTTGGTGGGCTTCCAACGAAGGCGTATTCTTATACGGCGGTTGGTGGAACCTTGTAAATGCACTTGCTGGTGTAATCAACATCTTCTGTATGACTGGTTGGTGGGGAATTTACTCATCAAAGGGTCAAAAGGATATGTTATGGCCAGACATGACAATCGCATTTATCATTGCATATGATCTATGGAACTTCCAATACACATATGCAAACCTACCTACACACACATGGTACTGTGGTGTTGCTTTACTTCTTGCTCCTACATTTGCAGCAGCATTCTGGAACAAGGGTGGTTGGATTCAAAACCGTGCAAACACATTGGCTATCTGGTGTATGTTCGCACAGGTTGTACCTACATTCCAATTAAGCGATACATTCTCAGTTCTTCCAACAATTTATGGTGGAGCAGCAGAGAACGGTGTAACAACAATGCAATTATATGATTCAGCTATGACTTGCTATGAAACAGGAGCAGATGCAGGTTCAGCAATCGCTCAATTCGGTATCGTAGCTAATCCTACAGCACAAGGTGTTGTTGCTATGCTAGCATTAATTTCAAATGTAATCGTTATGACAGCTATTATCAAGAGAGCTGTTGAACAACACAAGAATCCATATACAAATGAGATTTGGACTGGAACAAAAGATTTCGAACTTGCTATGGCAAGAAAGGAAGACTAATTACAGTTTAGTAGAGTATAGGTATATATGTTCTTTAAGAGAGGCAAGGGCTTAGGTCCTTGCTTTTTCTGTTGTATAGAGAGTGTGTATTTTTTTGTGTTTTTGATAGGGGAAATGTTATTCGTATCGTTACAAAATGCCTTGATTTTATTGAATAATGTGTCAATATAAAGTAAAATATAATAGAATGTATTGTAAATTAAGGGGGTTTTGCAATGATAAGATATGATGATGATAATAAATATTTTCAACTAGACACTAAGAACACTTCTTATTGTATGGCGGTTAATGAAACAGGTCAGGTAGAGCATTTATATTATGGACCTAAGATTAAGGTTGATGTGCCACAGGCAATGCAAGAGAAGCAAGCGCTTACACCTGGTAACTGCAATGCATATGATAAGGAGCATTCTATTTCTCTTGAGAATTCTTGTATGGAATATTCTAGCCTTGGAAAAGGCGATATTAGAGAGCCATTCGTTGATATTGTGTATGAAGATGGTTCTTTTACTTCTGATTTTGTATTTGCATTTTCTAAGATGACTAAAGGTAAGCCTGAATTTAAGACTTTACCTGGAAGTTATTCAGATGAAAACAATCAAGATCATCTTTTGATTTCACTTAAGGATAAAAATTCAGATGCTACATTAGAATTGCATTATTATGTTTATGAAGAAGAGGATGTTATTACTAGAAGTGCAAAGCTTATTAATACAACAAATGAAACACTTAAGCTTCGTAGACTTATGTCATTACAATTAGATTTGGATGATATTGGATACAAGGTAACAAGCTTCCACGGTGGTTGGACCAAAGAGATGAATAGACAAGAGTCTGTCGTTAATGGAGGTAAGTTTGTTAATTCTACATATTGTGGATGCTCTTCTTCTAGAAGTAATCCATTTATTATGGTTTCAGAAGCAGACGCGTCTGAGAAATATGGCGTATGTTATGGCTTCAATTTGATTTATTCTGGTAATCATTATGAATCGGTCGAAGTAAGCGGTTTCGAGAAGACTAGAATTGTTACGGGAATTAATCCACAAGGCTTTGAGTTTAAGCTTGCACCAAAGGATGTGTTTGAAGCACCAGAGGCTGTTATGACATATTCTTCTAACGGATACAATGGTATGAGCCAGAATATGCACGCATTTATTAAGAAGCATATTGTTAGGGGGGAGTGGAGAGATAAAGCTAGACCCATTCTTCTAAATAGCTGGGAAGCAGCATATTTTGACATTAATGAAAGTAAATTAGTTGATCTTGCATCAGAAGGTGCTAAGCTTGGGATTGAATTATTCGTAATGGATGATGGATGGTTTGGCAAACGTAATGATGATAATGCAGCTTTAGGTGATTGGGACGAGAATCGCGATAAATTGCCACACGGTGTTGCAGGTCTTGCAGAGAAGATTAATGACCTAGGACTTGATTTTGGTATTTGGGTAGAGCCTGAGATGGTAAATGTTGATTCTGATTTATATAGAGCTCATCCAGATTGGGCTATTGAGATTCCAGGTAAAGATCATACAGAAGGTCGTAATCAAAGAATTTTAGATTTTGCAAATCCTGAAGTTGTAGAATATATGACAGAGAAGATGTCTGAGGTGTTTAGTTTAGGTAATATTGCGTACGTAAAATGGGATATGAATAGAACATTTACAGATTATTATTCACAATACCTACCTAAAGATAGACAAGGAGAAGTAGGACACAGATATATCCTTGGAATTTATAAGATGATGAAGGATTTGATGGCTAAGTTCCCTAAGATATTGTTCGAAGGATGTGCTTCTGGAGGTAATAGATTTGACTTGGGAATTTTATCATATTTCCCACAAATTTGGGCTAGTGACTGTACAGATGCGATTGAAAGACTTCGCATTCAAGATGGATATAGCTATGGTTATCCAATGTCTACTGTATCAGCGCATGTATCAGGATGTCCTAACCATCAAACGCTTAGAAATACTCCAGTTGATACACGATTCAATGTAGCTAGTTTTGGTGTATTGGGTTATGAATGTAATTTGTGTGATGCAACTAAAGAAGAGAAAGAAGCTATCAAGGAACAAATTGCAATTTATAAGAAATATAGAGAAGTAATGCAGTTTGGTACCTTCTATAGGGGTAAGGCAGATAATACATATCAATGGACTGTTGTTTCACAAGATAAGAAAACAGCAATAGGACTTGTTGCGCAAAAGCTAATGAGAGCAGGATGTGCATATGAGAAATTTGTTGCAGTTGGATTAGAGGATGATACAAAATATAGATTCTATGGTAGAGATTTACAATATCATTTGAAAGAATATGGAGATTTGTGTAATACAGGTATGCCAAAATTACCATTAGTAGGCAGACCACATATTAATCCAAATAATCAAACTATGATGAATCTTCTTAATAAGGTTAATCCTATGAAGGGAGAGAAAGAAGATTGTGTAGCTTATGGTAGTGCATTAGTTAATGCAGGTGTTAAGCTAAAGCAAGCATATAATGGAGTAGGCTATAATGGAGAGGGAGAAACTAGACATTTCCCAGACTTCGGTTCAAGATTGTATTTCATGGAAGCAGTTGAGGAGACAGAAGAGTAAATTCTAATATACTCCGATATGTTAGGTAATATATTATGAGACGAGCGTATTTTAATGTGCCAATCATTATTCCTGCCCTTAATCCAGACGATAGACTACTTGTGTTTATCAATGAATTGAGGCAGGTTGGCTTTAGCCAGATAATTTTGGTTGATGATGGCAGTGATGAAGAATACAAAAACTCAATATTTAAAAAAGCATATGGAATATCGGCTGTAAAGAAGGTGCTTACCTTTGATGAGAATCAAGGCAAAGGTAGCGCTTGTAAGATGGGATTTGCATACGTATATGAGAATATGCCAGATGCAATAGGCGTAATTACAGCGGATTATGACGGCAAGCAAAGTGCAGACAATGTGGCGATGGTTGCAAATAAATTACTTGAAGGACATAAATTTGTGCTGGGTTGTAGAGACGTGTTAGGCAGTAATGTCAAGGTAGGAATCAAGCGAATGCATAAATTCTTAAGAATGGCATTTAAGCTATTGTACGACCAACAAGTAGATGATATACAAAGTGGCTTGAGGGGGATTGCATACCAGTTATTGCCAATGATGCTTGAAATCAAGGGTAGTCGGTATGAATATGACACCAAGATGATTATTGATGTTGTAAGAGCTAATATCAAAGTAGAACAGGTTAAGGTTGGGCGTATAACACCGATTAATGCATCGTCTGAAGAAATTGTTAAGAGCGAGAATTATAGACCGATTAAAGATTCAGTGCTAATTATTATATCGTTATTTTTGAATTTTATTGGTTATTCAATGTCTTCGATTATTGCTACATCGGTGGATTTTGCGATATTTTATTTGCTTTCAAATTTTGTGTTTGATAGCTTTAGTACAAGCGTATGTGTCTTGCTTGCGACAGTACTTGCTAGGGTGATTTCGGTTAGTATTAGTTTTAATATTAATAGAAATGTTGTATTTAAATCTAAAGATAAATTTGGTAAGACTATGATTATGTATTATGGTCTTGCGGCTATAATAATGCTACTTTCAGCAGGTCTTGTTACACTGTTCGTAACCTTGTTCGGCGGTGGTAAGACATTTACTAAGTTATTTGTTGATTTTGTATTGTTCTTCTTGAGCTATCAAATTCAACAGAGAGTGATTTTTAATAACACTACAAAGGTTAAAGAGAACGTATAATTTTGTATGTATTAGGAGTTATTAAGTGGGGAAAGCTAAATTTCAAAAAAAGAATTTTATTAAATTTATAGTTGCAATTCTTGTAGTAGCAGTTACCTTGGCTGTGGTGGCGATATATATTTCGGCGATTGTTGAAGAAAAAGCTAATCCAATCAAGATGGATACTGGTTGGGATATTATTGTTAATGACAAGATATACGAGAATCAGACTTTATCTACATTTGTATTTCCTGAGAATCCGAAGAAGGGCGATGTTGTCATATTAGAGAACAAGATTCCATCGGATATTACAAATGATTTGTCGTCAATAATTCTGTTGATATATTTGACAACAGTGGATGCTAAAGTAGATGGACAAAATGTGTACAGCTATGGTCATGAAGAGTATGATGCAGGGAAACTAGTGGGTTCGGGTAATCACTTTATTCAAATTCCACCAGGTTCTGGAGGAAAGAACTTGACGATAGTGCTTCAACCTGCTGAGGATGGAGCATTTACTAATGTTCCTGTACCTACTTATGTGGTTTCTGAATTTGCTATAAATGTTTTTGCTTATAGTCATATAGTAAATGCTTTTATTGGCATTTTCCTATTTATGTTAGGTGCAGTTGTTGTTATGATGAGTGCGATGACATTGGCATTTGACAAGAAATCGCTAAGATTATTAGTTATAGGTGTAGTAGCATTTCTTATAGGTGCTTGGACTTTGTGCAATATGAAGATATTGCAGATATTCTCTGCCGATTTAGTAAGGAATACATTTATCGAATATGTAGCTTTGTTCTTGGTACCAATACCATTACTTATTCTTTTGTATATGGTTAGAGAAGATGAAGCAAAATGGAAAAAGGTATTCATATTTACTTGGATAGGAATACTAATAGCATTCGTTATAATAGCTATAGTATTGCAAGTGACTAATGTAGCGCATTTTCCTAAGGTGTTGACAATTTTTCATGTGCTTGCGTTTTGTTCTTTGATACTTGCGGTGATTGTAGGGCGTAAAAAGTTCAAGAACATGGATACTTCAGAAAAATTAATGAATATTGCGCTTATAGTTTTGTGCGTGTTTGGTGGTATAGATATATTAAGATTTAATGCTTCTAAATATTTATTCCCTAATCAAGAGTTGTTACAGGATTCGATATTGCCATTTGGAACTTTGGTTTTTGTAATTCTTCTAATTGTTAGTTATATGTTCTATTTGTATGGTATGGTTAGAGTTGAGGCAGAGAAAGTTGCATTGTCGAAAATGGCTTACAATGATGCTTTGACAGGGCTTTATAATAGAGCTAAGGCGGAAGATATGTTTGTGAATCTAGTTAAGAATAAGAGTGATTATTTCATTATCAATATGGATCTTAACGGGTTAAAGCATGCTAATGATAAATATGGTCATGAAAAGGGCGATTTATTGCTTATAACGTTTGCAGAAATTCTTGAAGAAAGCTTTAAGGATATTGGTACTGTAATTAGAATGGGTGGAGATGAATTTATAATAATTGCAGACATTTCTATGGAAAGTAAGCTAAAACCGGCGCTTGCTAAAATGATCGGATTAGAAGCAGAGAAGTCTAAAGAAATCAATATGAGAATAGAAGCATCTTTTGGTATTTCTTCAAATATTGAGGATAAATCTAGAAATCCAGAGCAAGTTAGCTCTGTTGCAGATGCAAGAATGTATGAGATGAAGCAGAAGACTAAAGCAATGAGGCGTGCGAAAGCAAAGCAGAATAACAACAAAAAATAAAAGTTAGTTGGTATTATTAAGGACAACTAGAGGGGTTTTTAACAGAAAAAGTAAGGTAAAAATGAAAGTTACAATTATAACAGATTCTGGGGAGAGAGAAGTTACAATTGAACGAATGACAAGACTTGAAAACATTATAAAAGGACAAGGTATTTCCTGTCCTTTTATTTGTGACGGAACTGGTGCCTGTGGTAAATGTAAGGTGCAGTTTCTAAGTGAGGCGCCAAAGCCAACGAATACAGAGAAAAGGTTATTGAGTAAGAGATTGCTTAACAAAGGATATAGGCTTGCTTGTGAAACAATAATAGTAAAAGATAGCAGAATATTTATTCCGTCGGAAGAAAAGCTTCATGGAATAAAGCATTTTGATGCAGAGGCGATTGGTGAAAAGAGACGAGATAGGGTTGTTAATGCTGGGAGAAAGCTATTTGGTATAAAAGAAAAGGATGCAGAAATAGGAGTAGCAATTGACCTTGGTACTACGAGCATTGCTTTGGAGTTGATAGATTTGAGCTCTGGAGAAGTTGTTTATTCGACAGCATTTGAGAATCATCAATCTATATATGGTGCTGATGTTGTTTCGAGATTAGAAAGTGCTATACATGGCAAACAGGATGTGTTGTCCGAGCTTGTTATGAAAGATATAGTAAATGCTATAAAAGAGGCTTTGTCGTTTGTTGATAAGGAGATAAAACCATCTAAGCTTCCGTTATTTTTGGCTGGTAATACAGCAATGATTCATATGTTAGCGAATATGCCTTGCGAAGGACTAATTACATTTCCATATGAACCAGTAGAGCTGGGTATGCAGTCGATTGTTGTTTCGTCAGATGTAGATAAAATATCTAATGATATTAGAACATCGTCGATTAACTCAAAGATTGATGAGGAAGATAATTACACGATTAAAACTATTCCAAGTATATCTACATTAGTAGGCGCTGATGTGGTTTCGGCTATATATGCCCTTGATATGCTTAAAGAGGATGAGGTAAATGTGCTTATTGACCTTGGGACCAATGGTGAAATGGTTGTAAGCGATAGAGGAAGAGTAAAGGCTTGTAGCATATCTATGGGACCTACATTTGAAGGCGGAAATATATCCTGTGGAATGGCATCTGTTCCGGGCGCTATAAGTAAAGTTCAGATTAAGAATGGATTCTGTAAAGTAGAGACAATCGATAATAAATTTGCAGTAGGTTTGTGTGGATCGGGAGTAATAGAGACTGTCTATGAATTCTTGAAAAATGATATAATTGATCAACACGGAACATTTATATCACAATACGATCATGGTTATTCACTGTGTCAATTGAACAAGAAAGAGAGTATTATATTTACACAAGATGATGTTCGACAATTACAATTGGCTAAAGCTGCAATGAGAGCGAGCATAGATGTGTTACTCAATGAAGCAGATGTTTCGTATGCTGAAGTAGATAACGTATATCTTGCGGGAGGTTTTGGTTATAATTTGGATATAAACAAGTTGATTGGAATAGGAGCGCTTCCAGTTGCTTGGAAGAAGAAAATCATTACTGTTGGAAATGCAAGCTTAGAAGGTGTTCGTCAATATATGGTTGAAAAAGACGATGCAAAGCTTAATAAAATTGTTGAAGCAACAGAAGAGGTGGTTGTTTCGAATAATGAAACATTTAAAGATTTGTATTTAGAAAATGTTTTGTTTGAGGCAAAGTAAGATAGCGTTGAATAAGTGGCGAAAAATGCCGATTTTCAAAGGTTAGATAAGTCTAACAATTGGAAATCGGCTTTTTTATGTTATAAATTTGCGTCTTCGCCATTTATGGTTGCAATTTCATCAGATTCGATAGGAATGATAATACATTTCTTGCCGTCTAGGAAAGTAGTGGTTATCTGGTCAACCTTGTTAGGCGCAACTTTAAGGACTATATCGTTCTCTTTGCCATCTTCAGATATAATACCAGATTCTTTGAGTTGGTTGGTTAAATCTACAACTTGCTCTTGCAAGGCTTTTTTCTCAACACGTAGCTCGTTGTTTTTGAGAATCTTTGTATCGAGTATTTCTGAAGCATCAGGTATTTCTTCGGTGAAGAATTCTTCGTATTTTTTTGTTATTTTTTCAGCTTTTTCTTCAGAAATCTTGACGTCTTCAAGAATTTCGCTAACCACTTCTGGCTCGAGCTTTATTATGTCATCTTTTTCACGTCTTTCAGCAGTTTCTTCAATATAGTCATTTAAGTTGGCTTGTATATCAACTACCAATTCGGGTGTTTCTTCATTGTCAGGACCGATAGTTTGAACAAGAATATTTGCGAAAGCGTCTTTCTTTTCTTGAGAGGTTAATTTGCTAGGGCAACCTATTCCATTTTCCCAAAATTCTTTGTGAGGATCAGCAGCTTTCTTTGCATACATCATAATACTGTGGATATCCGTGCTTCTATCTGTAAAGCAAGGGAAGATAAATCCTGTATCAGTAGGGCCTACTACCCAATCACGTATACGTGCGCCAATTCTATGTTCGTCCTCTCTGTAGCCTAAACCAGGCTTTGAAAGCATTACTGGGCAAATGCTACAAATGATATATTCAAAGGTTTCTTCTGATTCATCTAATGCCATGTTGTCGCTAGTTTTTGTCATAACATCATAAGTGTCATAGTATAGTACAATTAAATAATTGCCTACAAAATCATATGTTTCAATGATATGGTCGTAGAAAGCGTCAATGAGATTGTCGTCCTTTAATTTAGATGCGCGAAGTGCAAGTAAGTTTTGTTGTTTGCTTCCATTTACTTCTTCTTCTAATGGGAAATCCAATTCAATTAAGTTATTGCCCACGGTACCAGACAAAGTTTTGTTGGCTATTTCTAGATACTTGTGGAATTCATCGTCTTCTAGATTCACAAAATCCTCTGCAAATGTACATACTTTTTCTTTGGAAGAATCTACATAGCAACCTGCAATTCTGTGAATAGTACAGCTTTCTTTCTTGAGACGTCTTTTTAGTTCTGCGACTTCTTTTTTGTTCATTGTTTATGCTCCCCTCTATTAGTTGTCATTTATATATTTATTAACCGTCATTTATACACCTATAAATTGTTATTAATACATCTTTTGATTATTGTTTATATATTTTTTATAAAGTTAAAATACTATTAAAATGAAAAGTATAATTAGTTCTACAAAATGTGCATAAATAATTCTAAAATAAAAAACTTATATATTCAATATGAAATTATTCTAAAACTTGAAAAATAAGGCTCTTTAGAGTAAAATAAAACGTGGATTTTTGTATACATGGAGGAAAGACATGGATTTATTAGAATTAAGACAATTACATCGTAGTTATAAAGAGTTAGATGGCAAGACAGTAACTGTCGGCGGATGGGTTAGAAGCATTAGAGATTCTAAGACATTCGGATTTATGGTATTAAATGACGGTACTTTTTTTGAGCCAGTTCAAATAGTATATGCAGATGAGCTTAGCAATTTTGCCGAGATTTCTAAGCTTAATGTTGGCGCAGCAGTTGTTGTAACAGGTGAGGTTAAGGTTACTCCAGAGATGAAGCAACCATTCGAGATTCACGCATCTCAAGTTTGTATAGAAGGCGAATCTACACCTGATTATCCGCTTCAGAAAAAACGTCATACATTTGAATATTTGAGAACGATTTCACATTTGCGTCCTCGTACTAATACATTTCAAGCAGTATTTCGTGTAAGAAGCTTGTGCGCATATGCAATTCATAAATTCTTCCAAGAGAGAGATTTTGTATATGTTCATACTCCATTAATTACAGGTTCGGATTGTGAAGGTGCTGGTGAAATGTTCCAAGTAACAACAATGGATCTTAACGATGTTCCTAAGCAGGATGGAAAGGTTGATTTTTCACAGGATTTCTTTGGAAAACCAACAAATCTAACAGTTTCAGGACAGTTGAATGGTGAAACTTATGCTATGGCATTTAAGAATATTTATACTTTTGGTCCAACATTTAGAGCAGAGAATTCGAATACAACTAGACATGCAGCAGAGTTTTGGATGATTGAGCCAGAGATTGCTTTTGCAGATTTAGAAGATGATATGATTCTTGCTGAGAGTATGATTAAGTATGTAATTAATTATGTTCTTGAAAATGCACCAGAAGAGATGGAATTCTTTAATAAATTTGTAGACAAAGGTCTCATTGATAGATTAAAGCATGTGGCTAATTCTGAATTTGGTCATATTACATATACTGATGCTATTGCAGAATTAGAGAAACATAATGATGAATTTGATTATAAGGTTTCTTGGGGATGTGATTTACAAACTGAACATGAGAGATATCTCACAGAGAAAATCTTTAAGCGTCCGGTATTTGTTACAGATTATCCAAAGGAAATTAAAGCATTTTACATGAAGCTTAATGAAGATGGTAAGACAGTAGCAGCGATGGATTGCCTTGTTCCTGGTATTGGCGAGATTATCGGTGGCTCGGAGAGAGAGGCTGATTTTGATGTTCTTACAAAGCGTATGGAAGAATGTGGCCTTAACGCTGAAGACTATGGCTTCTATATGGATTTGCGTAAATATGGTACAGCAAGACATGCAGGATTTGGTCTTGGTTTTGAACGCTGTGTAATGTATTTGACAGGAATGCAAAATATTCGTGATGTAATACCATTCCCTCGTACAGTAGGAAATTGTGATTTGTAATATATTATATTGAAAATGCATGAGTAAGGTGAATCTGACTGAAAAGATAGAGAAGCATTTTACTTGTTGTAAATAAAAAGAAAAAAGATATTAGGAGAAAAGAAAATGAGTAAGATTACTATTCCAGAAGGGTATGAAACAACCCTGAACTTGAAAGAGACTCAAATTGCTATCAAAAGAGTGAAGGATTTCTTTCAAGCACAACTAGCTGCGCAACTCAATTTGCGTCGTGTTTCGGCACCGCTTTTTGTTACACCTGAATCAGGTCTTAATGACAACCTTAATGGAGTTGAAAGACCAGTATCATTCGGTGTTAAGGAGCAAGATGATAGAGAGGTTGAGATTGTACATTCGCTAGCTAAATGGAAGAGAATGGCGTTAGGTAGATATGGCTTCAAAGAGGGCGAAGGATTGTATACAGATATGAATGCTATTCGTCGTGATGAAGATACTGATAATATTCATTCAATCTATGTTGACCAATGGGATTGGGAGCAGGTTATTACTAAGGAACAAAGATGTGATGAAGTGCTTGAGAATAGAGTAAAGGCTGTATATGAAGCTCTTAGAATTACGGAGAAATACGTAAGTAATAGATATGATTATGTTGAATGCTTTCTTCCAGAATCAATTTATTTTGTTACTTCACAAGAGCTTCTTGATATGTATCCAGATTTGACAGTCAAAGAGCGTGAGCGTGAGATTGCTAAAGAAAAGGGTGCTGTATTTATTAAGCAGATAGGCGATGTGCTATCTAATGGAGAGAAGCATGATGGACGTGCTCCAGATTATGATGATTGGATTACAGAAAGTGGAGATGGTCACCGTGGATTAAATGGTGATATTCTTGTTTGGAACCCAATTCTTGAACGTGCATTTGAACTTTCTTCAATGGGTATTCGTGTAAGTCCAGAAAGCCTTAAAGCTCAGCTGGAAGAAAGAGGTTGCCCAGAACGTGCTAAGTTTGAATTCCACTCAAAACTTTTGAATGGTCAGCTTACACAGACTCTTGGTGGTGGTATTGGACAGTCTCGTCTCTGTATGTTC
>JAZUIN010000035.1:0-16856 GCA_045642225.1 Lachnospiraceae bacterium
TGGGATATGCCTCCGAAGACTCACAAATCATCAAAGACCCAGCACTTTGACAGTGTGCCTAATTTTCTATGCAGTTCAGTTGTACGAATTGCATAGAAAATTCTTCTTTTGTTATGTTGTCCGATAGGACAGCATAACTGATAGGTAACTAGCAAGTATTTCCATCTAAAATACCTCACCACAACACCACATCATAAAACGTATTTCAAAATGGCAGTAGATGTAAGCAAATTAGGAGGCGTTGCAGGCAACGTTTCTCAAAAAGCACTGGCTTCTATCATTAATGAGGAAGTCTTGCTTCATAAGGATGACCTAGTAGTCATCCCTAGTAATACTAATGATGACTCCGTTTGGGGAAAAAATCCCCAATTGGATAATGCAAACTTTGTAATCTGTGCAAAGTATGCTAATGGAAATATGGCAAGCCCTGATGAGGGTTATGCTCTGTATCCTGGAGCATACAGTCGTACAGTTACAGTAGGTGTTCAAGACGGTGACACTTTTGTGAAGAAAGCAGTAGTCAACGTCTTCAAGGGAACTTTTGTGGATAAATACATGGCTATTCGTAAGAGTACACCAGGTATTACAGAGGGCTCTCTTATGGATGCATTAAAGGGTATCAAGTTCAAAGTCACTCAAATCGATGAAATGTCTGATGAGTGGACTAAGGGCTGGGAAGCACACCCTGATAAACCTGGTAAGCGTAGACCAAGTAACGTTTGGAAGAACGCAAAGCAGGGCTATAGAGTGTATACCCTTGATTTGGTACCTTAAGGTACCGTAACCGTGGTGTTGGCGGGTTGCCTCAGGAGAAATCCTGGGGCTTTTTGTTAGAAATCAAAAATACAAAATATGAAAACATTTAGACAGAACTTTTCTATCCGTCTTATGGTAGACGGACAATACGGAGAGCGCTTAATTATGCGCATTACTCCGAAAACAGTGATCTTAGATATCAATGACAAAGCAGTTTATATGCTTCATAAGCATTTTAACTTTGGGCTGGGACATCCTGAGATTGACTGGCATGTTAGTGAGTGTAAAGACAAAGACGGTAACCTTAGTTACTTTCTAGTCTAATTCTCCTAAAGTGGAAGGAAAACCACTATAAAAAACCATTTATTATGAAAACTAATTCAAAAAACAAAATTTTCTTGGGGAAGCTAACGGAAGTGCGGTTAGTTGCCCTTATGTTTCACACAAGTTCCTGTAATATTGGAGCAAGCACGAATACGAACATGACACATTCAGTATTTTTCAATTTGAGCAATCATGCGTCTAAGTCATGGACATCTGTTCAAAAAGAGTATATTAAAAAATTATTTCAAAGCCTCGGTAAAGAGGCAGAGAACATTTACATTGTAGATATACCTTTTCCTGCAATAGATCCAAAGGCGACTCCGTTTGACATTGAGAAATTAGTAGAAGATACTTTCCAAAAGTTTTACGACTACTATGACTCACATACAGACGGAATAGTACTTCATGTTATGGGCGAAATGGGATTCACTTATCAGGCTGTAGCTAAGGCCTTGAAAGAAGGTCTCCCAGTAGTTCACTCTACAACAGAAAGAAAAACGCAAGAAGTGACAAATGAGGACGGCACAACTACGAAGACTTCGGTATTCGAGTTCGTGCAATTCCGTCCATACTAACTCACGTGCAGAAGGAAAACTGCATTACTAAACCAATGATTGTAAAAATTTCGGGTATCCACATCACCCGTCTCGTAATAAGTGGTGAATAAAGTAAGAATAGAACCGCAAACCCACTATTCTGAAATTAGAGTGAGAGCTTTCGATTATGCTAGATTGACTCAATACTAAAGCATAACATTCTCCTTGTAATTTTGCCCAGCTAAATTTAGCACAAATTACAACTCGTCGAGAATCACGGCAGGAGCAACGAGACTGCCTTTTTAAAATGAAGCTTTTTATTATCTTAGGTATTTTATTTGGGCAATAAAGTACCGCTTTCACCAAAAAATTATGGGGGTTGCCAGGGAGAAGTCCTTGATCAAGAAAACTAATCCTGTTAGACTGACAGGTAAATTTGAAGTAGCCTAAAGACAATACGTAGAGTGGCATCTATGTATTCGCTTTTTACGAAGGACTTTAAATTTAGAATAAATATAGTTCGCAAAAACTATAAATATTCGAGGAAATTGTATAGGTGGTTAGTCACTGCATCTAGACTATACAATTATTCTTCCATACCGTCAGGGGCTACAGGGTTCGAATCCCTATGGAAGAACGCAATTCTTTTTGACCCTTTATCCATGAGGGTTACAGATGAAAACAAGCAAGTCGAGCGGGGTATGGCACTAAGTGTTACCGTGGTAGAAACTACTTGTACTTGAGATTGCAGAGTTGTGATAACTCCGCATGAAAAGAATTCTGGGTTGAAATTCCTTCGCATATCTGGGCGTAAAATCCTCCTTCACAAAGACTACCTTGACGAGGTTTGGAGGCTTTAAACAGAAGGTCTATGTCTAACAATAAAAAATTAAAAAATGAAAACAGAAGATTTTAAACTAATAGCCGAAAAATACCCTGCCTTCAGAACACTTATGGAAGTTGCTGAAGAAACAGCAATTTCTATTTGTGAAACTACTGAAAATGATTTTGAGGATATACCTTATTCTCAAATGCGTCTAAAAGCATATCGAATTGCTTTTAGACAGTTTCTTTTGGTTCCAAAGACTGAAAGGCAGAAATTAATTCGACACAAAAGTGCCGAGATTTTCTGGGGCGAACCCTTTTCTAAAAAGGTACGCAAAAAAAAGAGTAGTTCTCTTTAAAAACTTGACTTCCTGAGGGTTCAAATAGTAACCCTCATTTTTGTGTAACTGCTAAAAAGAATAGCAAAATGGCAGAGAAAATTTTTGTTGTAGAAAGGTATTATCTACACGTTCTAACTGGCTATTCTTGTTGTAAAACAAGAGAAGCTGCAGAGAAAGAAGTTGCAAAGCAACAAGCATTTGCAGAAGAGACCAGATTAAAAGAACATCCAAGAGATCCAAAAGATTGGCATCAGTGGAAAATCAAAGAAGTTACTCTAAAGTAATGGAAGAGATCAGACTTGTAAACATCAAATTAAGTGGAATAACAGGAGAATTCCTGTCTTCCACTTTTGAGCTGCGTTCAGGCTGGTATAGAACTAATATGAACAATGAACTTCAATTCATGAAAGTAAGTTTTATTTTGGGAGAAACCATAATAAAATTTGATACTGAAGTTCCAGAAAATGTATTTGTGTTCGAGCCAGTATTTCTCAACATCACTAACGAACTTATATTCCATAAAAAAGGAGTTCTTTTTTATAAAGGATCTCACTTTACAATAAAGAATGAGTTCATAGTGTAATTGCTTAGGAACATTAAAACAATGTCCTTTATAGGAGTAGGTTGGATTCCTACGTGTTCCTCAAAATTTTATTTTCCATAAGTTTTAGTTTACATAAACCACTTACTTGCGAAAGTAGGTGGTTTTAATAAAAAACACACTAATACACTTAACCGCGATAAGTGTATTAGTATTATTAATAATAGTCCTTGAAAGGAGGGCAAGCGGTAAACAAAACATGAGTAATAGAATATTCAAAACGCAAATCTGCGGCATTAATCGTGGAGAGCGTAAAAAGTTGAGAGCATATATTAATCTGTTACATGAAGTCTGCTACTTAAAAGCAGATACTGAAATGGATATAATCTCTGGGTTCATGTTTTCTGAAGATATGAAAGGCAAAGTAAAATGTTTTACCGATTACGGTATTACATACGCTTACCCATTCAAGCATAACTTTCCTAGTAAAGCTGATTTGTTAGCTGAAAAGAAAGCTCAGGAAAAAGAACTCAATAACTGGGAAGAAGAATATTAAACTCTAGTGCCTACCAGAGTCTACATAAGTAGTTAGGAAGTAGGTAATCTTTAATGTTATATATAAACATGAACATGACTTTGAATTCGTTGATGGTAAACAAAACCATTACGTGTGTTACGCATAACGGAGTTATGCACACAGATGACTTAGTATCATTTTCTATGATCTCTTTGCTTGCAAAGACATTAGATCCGGAAAATACAGTATTGCTAGTCAGAACAAGAGATGAGAACGAAGTACCAACAGAAGGACACATTGTATTCGATGTGTTCAACGGTGTATATGACCATCATAACAACGATGAGCCTGTAGATGGAAGAAAGTTAGCCGCAATCGGATTGTTGTGGCGTGCGTTTAAATACGACATCTGCACAACATTCAAGTTGGATGATCGCGCTTGGGAAAACATAGACGCTACATTTATTAAACCGATTGATCATACTGACAACACAGGGGAAATGAACCCATTGTCATACGCAATTAACGGTTTGATATCTGCTAATAATCCGACTAGCGATGATACATTTATTGACATTGCTTTAAGTTATATTATCCCAATGTTTCAAGCTATCATTGCTCGTGAAGCAAAGGGAACTGCAGATCGTAAGATCCTTGCATCCCTTCCAGTAAAGGAGATCAAAGGTAAGCGATTTGCCTTTAAGGAGGAAATGGGATACCTCCAAACAGATGCAAATCAACCAAACCTTGATGGAATCATTTGTCACATGACAGATGATGCTACACAAGGAAAGTGGATGATTAAGATGTTTAACGGAGGTGCACTATCCAAGTGCGGCATTCGTGGTGAAGGTGATGTAGTATTCACACACCCAAATGGATTCATGGGTAAGATGAATTCATTGAATGCATTGTACGACTGTATCTAATACATATCGGCTCTTATAAGTTCGGCTTGAAATTGAACTTATATTTTGTATTAATAGTGAAATACTAACAAACACTACCTAAATACGCTATCTGCCGGCATGCTACAAAAGTAGGCTTCCCATGCTGGTTTTAGGGGATCTTGCAGAACGACCTTGAAAGGAGCGAAACCTTTAGATCCAACAAATTAAAAAAATAAAAAAATGGCAACAATAACTTTCATAGCCGCAATGGCTACAATCTTTTTTCTGATAGTTGGAGTACTATTCAGAGAATTCACACCACTTAATGCAATGCTTGGGTGGATGTTCTTATTCAGTTTTGGATGTACTTTAATCCTAGCTATACTAGGATTAATTATATCATAATGTCTATAAAAATCCTTTGTTTATTTAAAGAAGTATTACTGTGAAGTAATGCTTCTTTGTAATTTAAAAAATTAAAAAAAATGAAAAATTTAGAAAAAGCCAACATGCTCTTGGCTGAAGCTAAGAAATTCTTAGCAGAGCATGACATGAACACAACAACACTGTGCGAATTTGGAGAAAAATTTCCAGAGGACATAAGTAATGCTGCTTTGCAAAAAGTTGAAAAATTCGTAGAAGACTGTGAGGATTATTGGTTGGATGACCAAGGTCTAATTCGTGTAAAACTTGGATGCAATTGGTTCATAGCAGCTTATGATGGCTGCACACCAGATGAAATGCAGGACGACTACTCAGCAATGATAATGGGCTACTGATATGCAAATTATAGGAGCAGAGTTGTATCTTAAGGAAACAAAGTATCGTCACTTAAGACAGTTTCCTAAACCTAAGTCAATGACGAAGTTTTTAGGAATTCTTAGAAAATACGCTAAATCCGTTCGTAAAAACGGATTTTGGCGCGAAGATCCTATTGCCTATCAGGCAACTCTTAATGTCCAAGAATTAATGAATCTTTGGGAAGATAAATATTTATTTAACCCTAAGAATTATTATTTTATTAGGATATACTACAACTTAAGAGTGGTGGAATGCACTCTTCCAGAAACTGAAGTTCTTTTTTATGATGACCTTCTTAAATATTTTAAAGAAGGCGCATTATGTATAGAACTACACAGTTTTAAGACTGGATCAAAAAAGTTCCAATTAAGATTTCCTCAAGAAATGAATATTTCAAGAGGATAATCTACCTGACAGTGATATAGGTTAACTGATCACTTTTTCTTAAACTAAAAAATAAAAGCAATGGCAAAGAAAAGTACGCTTGAGATTCTTTCTATTCTCCTTGAGAACAAAGAAAGTTTAAACGTGTTTCACATCGAAGAGTTCGAGCCTTCTCTACGAGAGGGCATTAAAGAGTTTTGCTTGATTAACGATAAGCAGAATCCTAACATGTTCTTAGAGTTTCTATTCAACCCTTTGTGTCCAGAAATGGAAAAAGGAGATAAAGAATTTACTAGATTACTTCTATTTGGATTTTTGAGTGCTTGTCTTAAGAAGAAATCTAGCGAGGTTTGTAATCTTGTCATGGACGAGATTGATTTACAGATATTAAAACATCAAAAAAATGAAAGACTTAGTAATAGAAAGTAATCCTCACAATGGGGGTTTTTGCTGTGACTTTGAGCACAAAGGTAAGAAATACTACGCAGATTTATGTACAGTATTTGACTGTGGCGATTCTGAGTGTATGATTTTTGGTTGCAATGAAACTAAAGAAGGTACTAGAGTAGATTTCGGAAGAGATCTATACTGTAAAAGAAACATTCCAGTAAGCGAAGAGTCTCTAAAAAATTGTATCGAAGAGTTTACTAAATATGTACATTCCAATAAAAATCTCAATTTACAGTCAACTGGAAAATAAAGAAGACCAAATAAACCTGGCTAAATCTATTATAGAATTAGCTAGGTTTAAAGTCTTTAAATTATCTGAATTGGAATGGGAAGAGTTAGATTGGGCAAATACAATTTTCCCAACTAAATTGGTCAATGAAGAATTGCTTGACCACTACAATTTCCCTAAAGCGTCTTTTACATTCTAAGGCTTGTGCTTGGTGCTTTAATGAGTTCGAGTCTCAGCAAGCCTCACTGTTAGACATATTACGATGTTTTATTGTGGGAATGGTTTTTATTGTGAAATAAGAGCCATTTATTTTTGTCGAACTTAAATTTAAAATCCATATAGAATGGCATTTCTGGTTTTCTTGGGAGTTCTTGCTATGCTCCTGTTTGTAAGAGCTTACTGGCTGTACAGTCAAAGCAAAATTAGCAAAGGTGATGATTGCACGCGTTGGGGCCTATTCTGCGTGTTAATCCTATTGACAGTAATAGGCGTAATTAAATTAATTAAAGGGTTATGAAGATTCAGTTTGGCAAGTTTCGCATTCCAGGATATGGTGGTTCCTGGGAATTCTGTCATTCCTATAAGGAACTAGACAAGGATTTTAAAGAAATGGAAGTTTCTGAACAGTGGATCCGCACGCAGCGATCAAATGCATATCATGCAGAAGATCATAAAGTAGAAGGTGAGTTTATTCAATACGTGAAGAGAATGCCAGATAAAACTTACTGGCTAATCTGTATTAAATTGTACGAACCTATAGGAATAATTTTTAAAATTTAATAAGATGAGAAAATTCAAAGTAACTGTAGTACCCGCATTAAATTGCGTAGCAGAGTTGGAATCAGATTTTTCAATCAGCATCAACCAGGCAGCAGAAGTTCTATCTATTCTTAAGATAGAGTATAATAAAGAGCAGCTTATGGATCTAGGCAAAAGTTTTTATAGTATGAAGCAAGGAGACAGAGAAATTTTTTCACCAAATGGCAAATTCTGTACTTTTTGTCTACAACAAAAGGAAGATAAGTTTTTCTTTAAGATTTTTACAAAATCTGTGAAGAAAGAAATAATTGAACTTGACTAAGGTTTCATTGTTATCTGTTTTCTCCTAACCTTCTAATATATAGTATTAACAATATCTATAATTAGCCGTTTTTCATAGAAGGTTAGGAGTTTTGGTGCCTTAGAGAATACTAGCTGGGTCATTACCAGAGGCACCACTTGTTTCATTTTTTTGTATTTTTACCCTAGAAAGTTTTAAGTATAATATTTAACTCTTTCTAGGGGTTTTGTTTGGCCATTCTTTTAATTTATAGTTATATTTACATCTGAGAGATATTAAAATTATTTAATTATCTCTCAGATTTCTTATTATGCATATTGTCAATTTTTTTCATAATTTTGATTTTGGTTATTAAAAAGTATCTTATTGTGAAATAAGATACTTTTGTTTAATTTGTAAATGTTTAAACTATGAAATATTTTTTAATTTGTTTACTAGCTTTCTGTGGTTGTACAGCAGTACATGAAGTTCCTTCTACAGAAGGTTCTATTGACAGTCTTTATATTAATGATAAGGCATATATTATTAAAACCAATAATATGTCTTATTTAATAGTTAAAGATACGCTCAATAAAAAGGAACTCAAAGACGTAAAATATTACATTTACATAGATTATGTAGATGCAATATTCGGATCTCCCAATAAATATTCTTATGAGTATCAATGTCAACTTGAGTTGTTAAAAGCTCATCTTGATAAAGAGAAAGATATGAGAGCTTTTTATAGAGAGAATCCTACAATTCTCCGCAATGAAAAACAGCGAGAATATTGGGATAATTATCAAGGTGACTAAGTCTTTATATATCATATTCTATTCATTTAAAAATAAGTTACTGTGAAGTAACTTATTTTTTATAAAAATTTTGTAAATATAAAAAGATTTATTACTTTTGTAGTATAAATAATGGCCGGGTGATGGAATTGGTAGACATTCTAGACTTAAAATCTAGTGATCCGTAAGGATCGTGCGAGTTCGACTCTCGTCTCGGCTACAGAGTATATTTATATATTTAAATGCTATTCAATTGTGAAATTGGGTAGCATTTTTTATTATAAAATAATATTATTGTAAATCTTAGATCTAAATAAAAAAAATAATATTATTATATAATAATGGCAGATATAAAATATTTAAATGACACTGGCTTAAATTATTATAACGGTAAAGTTTGGGAGAAGATATTGAATATTCCTTATAGTGTTGAATTTGCTGTAAAAAACACAAAAAATTAGGTATCTGTTAAAGCTACTACACTTAATAATCATTTATATGCTTTGTATGAAGCAGATAAATAGTTTATAAAGAAGAGTTCTAATAATACTGCTTCTGTAGGTGTAGATAAAAATGGTGCTCTTTCAAACTATTCAGATAATGGCCAAGCCTATCTAGCTATTCGCCCGGCAGTGGATGGTAAATTTCTCATTAATACTCCTTATGCTGGAGCAGCTTTTGGAGTAAAAGATGATGGTACTGCTGCATTTAGTCATAAAACATATACTACATATAATAAAGATACAAATGTGTATAGTGGTGCTAAAAATACTGCAGTATTATAGTTTGCTGGTCCTACAGGATTACGATATGCTGTAAATAAGAGTGCCTCAAATGATGTAACTCAAGATGATTATAGATATGTCGGGGTTATCGACTCTCCTGATGAATTCTAGAGAGTTTATTCCGCTAAATAGGTAGATGATATTATTGCTCCTTTATTAGCTCGAATAGAAGCCCTAGAAAATGCTTTAAACTAATAAATTATGGAAGCACAGTACATAAAGGGTATGGAAATTATTACCCTTCCAAAAATAGTAGAAGTCGATGGAGTTGAGATTGCACTAAATGATGAGCAGCTTAGACAGCTCGGCTATCTTCCAGTTGCTGAGGTAATCATGGATCAAGCTGATATTTTAGCAGCAATGGCTCCTACAATTCCTGAGATTAAAAGAAAAGTCATGGACAGTCTAACTGTAAATATTCCTGGATCAGGTCTTCCTTATATGGTTGGATTCTCATGGGAAACTACTATTGTAGATAATGAAATTCGATTTAAGATGGTAAGAGATACCAATGGTCTTGGAACACCTAATAATCCTATTATATTTGCAGAATATGTTCTGCTAATACCTAATGCTCATTATCTATATGAAGGAGAGGTTTATAAATATAAAGGATTAAAAGACAAAGCAACTACTTGGGAAGATGTAGTTGAAAACATGGAGAAAATTTAATCTTATAGAATCACTAAATGCTCTGCTTGTGAAAGTAGAGCATTTTTATTTATTGAAAGTTCTGTTCATATTTAAAATAATTAAAAAATTTATTACATTGTCTTGCTTGTGAAAGTAGGACATTTTTTTCAACAAAGGGCGTTAAGGAGGTCGGAATTATCCACTAGCAAACGTACAAGAGCGCTAGTCCTCATAGGGAATCTGAAATATGGTTCTGTATTTTTGCGGGTGCACTCGAAAGGATTAAGTTCCAAGTAAAGGAAGCGCGTTTAGTGTGTGAGGGTAAACATTCACGGGTTCGAATCCCGCAACGTCCACTAAAACAATTAACTAAAAAATAATAAAAAATGAAAATCAAAAAATTATTAGAGGAATGTTCTCCAGAGGAGAAAGACTCTATCGAACAAATTTTATCCTTCGCAGAATCAGAAGGAGTTGATGACTATGATTCACTCCTTGAATGGGATGCGGACGAGTTAGATGATTATTTATGTAAAACCTTTACAATTGAATACTAATGAAAATGAAAAAAAGAAAAAATTATTCAAAGGCGCTTAAAAGAGCATTTGAAAAGTATAGATGGTGGGATTTCGCCTATATGTTAGCATTTGAGAAAGCAATATGGCAAGATTGGGCAGAAAAATACAAATCTGGCGATACACATGCTATGGATCATTATAGCAAACGTTGCGTTCTTATTTCAAAAATAGCATTATCTCTTATAGAAATATATGAGGGGTGCTGGATTGAAAAAGACGATCCAAATGACATGCCAACAAGTGTACGCAACGAAAATGGCACATGGACTGTAACTCATTTCCCTACTTATGTATTACAAAGGGGAATATATGTCAATCCAAGAAATGCTCATAGATTTCTAGACATTCCTATTCGAGGAGATAGAGATCACAGACTCTCTGATGTAAGATGCCAAAAAGCTTGGTATCTTTATAATAAACTTCGTTATCATTATTTACAATTAATGTGGGATTGAAATGACTGTTTTTTTAGTTTTAGGAATAGCAACTCATTTAGTTATAGCGTTTTTACTATATGATGCATATCTCAATTCTGATAAAGAAACTCCTTCCTTGCTAGGTAAATGTACATTTTGGGAGCTTTGGGCGCTTTCAGTAGTCTTAAAATCTATTTTTTCATGGGCTATTGAAGAGTGGTACGAAGCAAAAGACTTCTTTGATCGTACTAGTTTTGATACATATTTAAAATTAAAAGAGAAAGAAAATGATAATAATTAGTGACATTCATGGCAGGTCATACTGGAAACACCTGCTTAAAAGACATGGAATTCTTAAAGATGGTAAAGTTAATGAGCCTGTATTATTTATGGGCGATTATTTAGATCATTATCCTCATGAGTATGATCCTTACTTAAAAAACTTCATTACTAATACTGACGAAGTTAGTAACTTTGAAGAGATTCTTGACTTAAAGAAAAATAATCCTGAAAACGTTATTCTTTTGTTGGGTAATCACGATATGGAATACATTTCTTCTGAGTGTGTTGCCTGTAGAATGAATTATTCTCATCAGGACAAGATAAAGAAACTGTTTGAAGATAATCTTTCTTTATTTAAAGTTGGGTATTTTGCTTATGTAGCTAATAGATTTGTTACTTTTACTCATGCTAATATCTGTCCAGGTTGGGCAAAAAGAGCTAATCTAGACGATAACCCAATTAAAATAATCAATTACCTTAATACTCTTGTAGATAAAGAAGATAAAGAACTTTTAGGACATTACCTACATCATGTAGGTACAGGTCGTGGAGGAGATTATCCTCAGGGGTCTTGTGTTTGGGCCGATTTGCAAGATTTTGCCTATGATAATAAATTTCAAGACATTTTCCAATCTTATCAAATTGTAGCTCATACTCAACACATAGTAAGAGATGGAAAATTTGTATATGATGAACATACATTTTGTACTGATTGTCATGTAGATGAGATGGGTAATAGGCCTATATTTAAGCTACTTGAATCATGGGAGCCTCTTGAAAATAAAGAAATACTAACGTGTTTAAAGCCTCTTTACGATGAAAAGATTGTACTTAAGTAAAACAGATCCTCAAACTCTAGAAGAGCTAAAGCAAGCAGGTTTTCATGTATGTGTTTGTTGTACGTTCAAAGAAACTTACATGCTACATTACTTTAATAGAGAAGGTAAGCATGAAGTACATTCTAATGGGTTTGGATGTGAAGAAGATTGCAAAGAGAAATGTCTCGAAAAATGTTCAATGTGTCATATTCAAGGAGCATTAGAGTCTGGAAATGTAGTAATATTTAATAATGTTTCAGATTTTATAGAGGAATGTTTGAAGATGGGGTAATAAATTACTGGGTATTTTCATTCCTAGTATGCCAGGGGTTTGTTTATAAGTTATCAAAAAAAGGAGAAGAAACCTCTGTTCCTAAATTTATTTTTTGGGAAATAGCTATGATATTTTTATGTGGAGTTGTATTTCCTTTATCCGTAGGAAACAAATTAATTGAGAACAAATGACTAAAGAATACTGGGTAGCCCGCTCTCGATTTGGTGAATTAACTATTTGGGTAGAAAAACCCGAAAGAAACGAAGGCATGGGAGTTTGGACTTTTGGTAAAGATCAATTTAAAAGTCAAGTACAATGGATTAAAGATACTAGGGATCTTGATCCAGAAATGTTCCCTTCACTAAAATGGGAAGATGAACCTTTGAGAGTTAAAATGATTCTTCTTCCACTTTTAATTCAAAAATAACATGGAAAAAGTTAAAGCAATTAGAGGCTCTTCTGAAAGAGACTCGGAAATTAGAAAGTGGTTAGCAGGTCAAGGAGCAAAAATTAATAAATATCCTTGTACAAATCCTAATTATTTGTATTTTGTTACTCCAGACGGATACGTAGAATATCTTTCTGCAGATTCTGCATTTGCCTTTCTTTTAGAGGAATATAAATTACCTCGTTGGAGAGCAGACAAAGATTCTCGTTATTATTATGTATCATCTGAAGGGTATGTAGCTCATGCTTTGGAACATTTTTCTGCTACTGATAGTGTGCGTTGGGATTATAAAAACTACTTTGAGACTTATGAAGAAGCTGATGAATATCTAAAGAAAATTAAAAAGTTATTTGAAGAAAGATAACTTTAGATCTGTTTTTATTTTAATTTTAAATCAAATGAAAAAAGTTTATTTCTGGTTAATGTGTCTATTAATGACATTATCGCTAAGTTCATGCAATCCTACGGTATTTCCTAAGGATGAAACTCAAATTGAAACTGATGCATGGCAACCAGGTAACCTTGATCATGACATTTATGTAAATGGGTGTCATCAGATTTGTGATGTAAAGAAAACAGGTTTTGAACCTTATGTTGGTCCTACAGGTTGGCCAATGGTAGATCCTGTAGAATGGGAAGTTGCATTATGGGAAGATTCCGCTTATTATTATTCACGAATGATCTTTCATGAGTGGGTATTATGGTGGTCATTTGATGACCCTTACATGCTTGTAAAATTTCCTAAATCAACAGTTAACGGTGATTTGGCAACTGATGAAAAGTTGCGTTGGCAAACACTGTGGGATTTGATGCATCCTTGTTATAGAACATGGGACTTTAAACCTTGGTGTATTAATGCTGAAGTTTACCATATAAATGGACACAGTGTGTATATTAATGGTAATCAATTCCACTATGAAAAATATGTAGTGGTATCAGATCCAAATCATTCTTGGTAAGGTTTTGTTTAACATAACATAATATTTAAGATTATGATGCTGCTTGTTTGTGAAAATAGGCAGCATTTTTTATTGTATTATGAAAACAGAAAATATTTTTACTTTTGGCAAATTTAAAGGGCAATCTTTAAAAGAAGTTATGGCTGCTTACGCAGATGGTCAGGCAATACAATATCGTCAAAAGAACGCTTCATCTCATAAATGGCTTGATGTTGATGCTCCTATATGGGATTGGAGTTCTCTTGACTATAGGGTAAAACCTGTACCTTGGAGAGCTGAATGTGGAGGAATCTATTATTATGTAGATAATGATGCAACCATAGAAAGTGACGTTGATAATTACTCATTTATTGATAATGATCGTTATGTCATTGGTAATTATTTCTCTACAGAAGAAGAGGCTAAGCCGTATTTGGAAAAGTTTAAAACAGTATTCTTAAAACACAAAGAAATATGACACGAGAAGAAGCAAAAAGAAAAGCAGAAGTTATGTTGGCTTATGCTGAAGGGAAGACTATTCAAGTAATAGATTGTTCAGGTACTTGGGGAGACGCAGCTAATCCACTATTTGATTGGTCAAGTAGACAATATCGAGTTAAACCAAATTTTGTTCCATACAAAGACACTTATGAATTTATGGGAGCTCTTATGAGTCATTCAGGTGATCTATATCTGAAGGATTCATCTGGGCATGCTCGAAATATTGAACAAATAGACTTTACAGATAACACTGTTAAAATCTCACCTTCGCCAATTCGCCCAGATGATAGTCCTCAATGGTATAGACTAAATGTTGTATTAGAGAGTTTTACTTTTACAGATGACGCAAAGTGTGGCTGTTTAAATATTTCAACTAAAATTTAAAATCATGAAAAGAAGTATTAAACAGTTATTAATTTCTACATTAAAAGAAACTGTGCCTGTTTATTTTGCAAGAATAGTTTTAGTGGGAATTATTTTAGCTCTTATTTGGGGAATTATTTATTGTCTTGAAAATCTATTTACTAATCCTGCTTTAAATAATTTAGCTCTTGCAGGATTATCGTTTTTATTTATTTTCGTTATTGACTTATTTATTCAAATAGGAAATGACTATTAATTCTATTGTATTTGATGTAAGTAAAACAGAAACAGGATTTTCTGCTGTAACTCCTAATATTGAAAATTTTATTGTTGCTTCTGAAGCTAAAGGTTTAAACGAATTTTTAGATTATATAGAAGAAAGCATTAATTTTTATATTAATTGTTGCAAACAAGATCAAGAAGAAATTCCTGAATGCTTACAAGGAAATTATGTAATTCATTGTAATTTAAAATTATGAGCGAAAAACTTAAAGCAATCCGAGGTTCTAAAGAAAGAACTAAAGAAGTTAAACAATGGTTAAAAGAACAAGGTGCTCAAATGAATATTCACACTTGTGAAGAATCTTGTTTTTTATATTTTGTTAGGGATAATAAATCTGTAGATTTTTTACCTGAATCAGATGCATTTCTTTTTGACGTAGAAGAATTGCCACGTTGGAGAGCTCCACAAGGAAAACAATATTATTATATCACATCTTTGTATATGATTAATAAAATTCCTGATCATTATCAGAATTTTAACAATCGTCATTATGAGATTGGTAATTATTTTGCTACTTTGGAAGAAGCAGAAGAAATGAGAAATAACTTACTTTTTCAATTAGCTAGTAAAAGAGTATGAGCGAGAGAATAAAAGGCGTTTTTGGCTGTGCAGGAAGAGAGCATGAGATTAAGGATTGGCTTTTGCAGCAAAATCCTAATGTTTGTATTCCTGATTTAAGTATATTATCTAATGCAGATAAAATTTTCTTTGTAGTAAGAGAGCATTTTAGATCTACTTATCCTGATTCATTAATAAGAGATCTTCTTGATATAGTACCACTTCCTAGATGGAGGGCTGCTACAGGAGAAACCTATTATTATATTAGTTCTGAAATGAGAGTGTTTACTGCTTGTGAAGGAAGATGGAGTATTGATGATCTTCGATACGATTCTGGTAATTATTTTAGCAATAGAAAAGAGGCTGAAGAATATCAAGAAAAATTTAGTAATCTATTAAAAGAAAGATTATGAAAGAAAAAGTAAAAGCTATTCGCGGCTCTAAGTCGAGACCTGAAGGCGTAAAACAATGGTTAAGAGAACATGGAGCTAAAAATGTTGATGATTTTTCTTGTGCAAATGAAATTGGTCTAGTACTAAAAGCGATGATAAATTTAGTTGGGCTTTGCATTTTTCTCAAGGTTATATTAAAATGGTAGAAATGTTAAGTTCTGCTGAACGTACACTAAGAACTATTAAAGTATAAAATTATGTACTATATTAAAGGAGATCCAATTAATCCTAAAGGAGTAGAAAAAACTTTATTAGATAAATATCCTACTGCTAGTAATAACACAAGATTAACTTTTGTAGACACTTCTGCTTACTATTATGTAAATCCAAAAACTAATATTATAGAATGTTCTCATGAGAAAAAGGTTTTTGAGAGTTTTGGAGAGGAGCTTGCAAATATTCCTGAAACAGAAGAAGTAATAATGTATCAAGGAATTTTTTATTGGTATGATAAATACTTATATGAAAAAGATACATTATACCCTTCTATTGCTGAATTGAAGCAGGTAGCTATTACAGAAAATCTTCGTCTTGTAGGTTACAAAGAAGTTTCATTTCAAAAGTTTAAATAATGAGTAGAATTTTAGGCAAATTAGCTTTAATGGCTGCTATGCAAGGACTTGAATTTAACTCTTTTTTGGATAGTAGAGTTTCTACTAGCCAAAAGAGAGATGAAGTCTCTAAAGAGACTCAAGACAAATTAATTTCAGCTGCTGAAGCTAAAAGAAAACGTAAAGAAGAAAAACTTAAAAAACAGTTTCAATGAAAGAAAGAGAATTCGGAGTAATCTGTGATCAATCTCTTTGTAAAAGTTCTTCAATTTTTACTGAAAACTATACTGTAGATCGTGATGAGGATAATTATCCTTATTGCGATACTTCAGATATAGATTTTCTTGAAGAATACACAAGACAGCATATGACTCCATTAAATCTAATTGACATTCTAAAAACTATTTTAAAAGAACATCCTAATCTTATTCCTAATCAAAATTGGTTAATTAAAGAGTGCGAAGATTGGGAAGATATTGAAACTACCGTAATTGAAGAATAATATGGAATGGATAAAAGCAAAAGATCGAATGCCTGAGCATACTGATA
>JAZUIN010000036.1:0-66831 GCA_045642225.1 Lachnospiraceae bacterium
CAAGTGCTGAAGAACGTGATGTACGAGGGTTAATCTCGATGATGATATCTCTGTCTGTAACAGGATCATGAGCCCACTGTACGTTAGTTCCACCGATAACCTGGATAGACTCTACAATCTTGTATGATTTTTCCTGAAGACGTTTCTGAACTTCCTCAGAAATTGTAAGCATTGGAGCTGAACAGAAAGAATCTCCTGTATGAACTCCAAGTGGATCAATATTCTCAATGAAACAAACTGTGATCATGTTGTTGTCCGCATCACGAACAACCTCAAGCTCTAACTCCTCCCAACCAAGGATAGATTCCTCAACAAGAACCTGACCTACAAGGCTGGCCTGAAGTCCTCTGGCACAAACTGTCTTTAACTCCTCAACATTGTATACGAGTCCGCCGCCGGCTCCACCCATTGTGTAAGCTGGACGAAGTACTACTGGGTAGTGAAGTCTTTCTGCGATTTCAAGAGCCTGGTCTACTGAGTAAGCAACCTCACTTCTAGCCATCTCGATTCCAAGGCTCTCCATTGTTCTCTTGAACTCGATACGGTCCTCTCCTCGCTCGATAGCATCAACCTGTACACCGATTACCTGTACATTGTACTTGTCGAGAATTCCTTTTTCAGAAAGCTCAGAACAAAGGTTAAGTCCTGACTGTCCACCAAGGTTTGGAAGTACTGCATCTGGACGCTCTTTTGCAATAATTTCTTCTAAACGATGAACATTGAGTGGCTCAATGTAAGTAACATCTGCTGTCTCTGGATCTGTCATAATAGTAGCTGGATTTGAGTTAACTAATACAATCTCATATCCTAACTTCTTAAGTGCTTTACATGCTTGAGTACCTGAATAATCAAACTCGCAAGCTTGACCAATAATAATTGGACCAGAACCAATTATCAGTACCTTGTTGATGTCTTCTCTCTTTGGCATATTTTATTCCTCCTTAGTAGTTAAAAACCAAAGTAAATCGCTTGGAGTATTACAATCGTAAACTCTAATACTACTTGGAATTTACCCTATTGTTAATATTATAAAAATTCAAGCATTCTATTACAAGTATTTTTTTGACAAAACCACTTATAATTTTTGATGAAAAACACTTGCATTTTCTAGTAAAATTTATGGCAAATATTTATGACTTACTCTTCCCGTAAAAATATGTCGCAAAGTAAATTATTGCAGCGACAATTACTATTACTGGCCCCGTCGCAATATCAATATAATATGACAAGAATAGCCCCGAAATACCAGAAAACACCGAAAATATAATTGTATATATACTATACTCTCTCATATTTTCTGAAATGTTCCTGCTACTAGCAGCTGGAATGATTAGAAGAGCATTTATTAGCAACAGTCCAACCCATTTAATTGAAAGCATTACTGTAATTGCAATAATTACCGCAAATATATCCTCAATCAATCTAACCTTAATATTTTGACTTCTAGCTAATGTAGAATTAATGCTAATAGCATTTAACTTATTAACAGCAAATATCCAGAAAATTATCGTCACAATTAAAATTATAACTAAATATAATATTTCCATTCTAGTGATGCTCAAAATATCACCAACGATAAGCGAGGAATACTCACTAAAATTTCCACCAAAAGACAATATTGCAAGACCAATCGCTGTTGCAACACTAGCAAATACGGAAATAATCGTGTCTACAGAGCTAGTATTTCTTCGCTTAATAGCATTTAAAAGCAATGCAAATACTATGGCAAATAACACCATAGAAATATCTGTGTTAAACATACCAAGTATCACACCAATTGCAATCCCTGTAAAAGCACTATGTCCTAATGCGTCAGAAAAAAATGCCATTTTCTTATGTACTATCATCGTTCCCAAAATGCCAAATAATGGCGAGATAACTAGCACTGCAAGAATCGCATTTACCATAAAGTCATAACTAAATATACTATTCATCTCTACCTCCTTTATATGAGGCATCAAAGGCTTCTTCTTTAACATCGACTGTATTCTTTGCATTTTTACGCCTTGTAATATTGACCTCTTGAGAAGCAAATCCAGCAAATATATTTTTGAAGCCTTGCGTTTTATATACTCCTTCAGGAGTACCTTGTTCAACTATTGTATTTTCTAATAGCACAACGTGATCTGCGTATTTATATACGTAATCCAAATCATGACTTACTATTAGAATTGCCATATCGAAATTATCCCTTAAGTAAGTCATTTTCTCGTAAAACAACTTAATTCCATTATCGTCTATTCCTGAAACCGGCTCGTCTAATATAAGTAACTTAGGCTCCTTATATACAGCCATAGCTAGTAATACTCTTTGAAGTTCTCCACCTGATAATTTGCCAATAGACTTATCTATTAAATCTCCTGCATCAAATACATTTAAAGCTTCGACTATCTCTTCCGTTATCTTTTTTGTCTTGATAAACACAGGCATTTTAAAGCAAAAGCTTGCAAACAAATCGTATACAGACATAGGCGTACTTCTGTCTATATTTAAGTTCTGTGGAACGTATCCGATTGGTAGCTTCTTTACTTTTCCTTTTTCTGAATCTCTATACTCAACATTTCCTGTATGCTTAACTTCATCAAGCAGTGCCTTTACAAATGTCGATTTACCCGCACCATTTCGTCCTATAATTGCAGTGATTGTGCCACAATGAATGTGAAGATTAACGTTTTCAAGAACCTTCTCACTTCCAAAAGCAACTCCCAAATCATTTACTTTAATGCAACAGGAACCGCATGCCTTTATTTTATTATACTTAATACTTCTTGTTGCCATTTACTCAAACTCCGCATTAATTAAATCTATATTCTTACTCATTCTAGATACATATGCATCTTTATCGTAGTCGCCCCTTGTAATAGTATCTAGATAAATGGGATTTACATTAGTTTCTGCAATAACGATTTTAGCCATCTTTTCACCGTATTTTTTCTCTGCCCAAATAGTATTAGCACCTTTATTCCTAATCAAATCCACTGTCTCAGATAATTCTTTAGCACCAACTTCCTTTTCTTCATCTAAATCTAGTACTGTAAGCACCTTAGCTCCAAAATCATCTGCTAAGTATTGATAAGCTTCGGAAAAAAGTACAACATTTTTACCTTCATATGTTTTGTTAACTTTTGTTAAAAGTGAATTTAATTTACGCGCATATACAAATCCGTTATTATAATATCGTTCCGCATTTGAAACATCAGCCTTAGCCAATCCATCTGTTATATTTTCGACTTGTTTAATATGTTTAGAAACGCTCATCCAAACATGTGCGTTACCTTCTTCAATTTCTATATTTTCGGATGCATTTATTATAGTTAAATCAGGATATGATTTTGTTACTTCTTCTAAAAACTCTTCAATTCCACCGCCATTTACAACAAATACATCTGCAGTAGATAAAAGCTTCATATCATCTGTTGTTAATTGATAATCGTGAAGACAACCTGTTTTAGGTTCTGATAAATTCTTTAATTCAATATCTGCCCCCTCGCAAATATTCATACAAGCTATATACATCGGGTAAAATGATGTAACAACAGTAAATTTCTCAGTACTACCTTTTGACGAATCATATTTTTTTTCACCTAAGAAAAAAGCAATTAGTGCAACTAATGTTGCAATAATTGCAAGTAGTATTATAACGAATAATATCTTTTTATTCTTGTTCATTTTCAATCACCTGATCCATAAAATCAACTATAATATCTCGACCTTGCTTGGTCTGACTAGAAAAAGGTACTATAATCGTCTCTTTAGACGCTCCTAGTCCTTCTCTAATCAATTTAAGCTGTTTGTCAATTTGACTTCTCTTAATCTTATCAAGCTTAGTTGCTATAACTATTGGGTCATACCCTACATATTCCATCCACTCAAACATTTGTCTATCATTTACAGACGGTTTATGCCTTATATCTACTAATAAGAAAACTGCGCGAAGCATTTCAGAAGAATTAAGATAATTTTCTATCATAATTCCCCATTTTTCCTTCTCTTTCTCTGAAGCCTTTGCATATCCATAACCTGGTAAATCTACCAAATATATTTCTTTGTTAATATTATAGAAATTAATAGTTTGCGTCTTACCTGGCTGTGATGAAGTTCTCGCTAATGATTTTCTATTCATCAAAGCATTTATCAAAGAACTCTTTCCCACATTAGATTTCCCAGCAAAAGCCACCTCAGGTAGCTCATTCTCTGGCAATTCGCTTGTAGGACCTATTACTATTTCAAGTTCAACATTCTTTATCTTCATTTCACTTTACTTTCTACACAAACACATTAACTCAAAGCTACATCGCCTATAGGTATATTTCTTTTTGAAGTTTCTTTTTCATCTTCTGTATCTACTTCAGCTTCTGCTTCCACAACTTCTTTTTCTTCCAAAATCAAGTTCTCATCAACCATTTCTTTTGAGATAACAACCTTAGTAATAGACTCATCTGAAGGTATTTCATACATTTTATCCATCATTACATTTTCCATTATTGCACGTAATCCTCTTGCGCCTGTCTTACGCTCGTTAGATTTCTTTGCAATTTCATATAATGCATCTTCTTCAAATTCTAGTTCTACATCGTCAAGTCCAAACAATGCCTTATACTGCTTAACTAGGCTATTCTTTGGCTCTTTAAGAATTCTTACCATTGCTTCTTCATCAAGTGAATCTAGTGCTACATTAATTGGCACACGTCCAATAAATTCCGGAATAAGACCAAATTTAATGAAATCTTGAGGTAATGCTTGTTTAAATGTATCACCTACATTTATCTCTTCTTTGGCATGTACATCAGCGCCAAATCCGATTCCTTTTTTATCCACTCTAGCTTCTATAATTTTGTCTAAACCTTCGAATGCACCACCACAGATGAATAAAATATTAGTTGTATCTATTGTTATCAACTCTTGGTGAGGATGCTTTCTTCCACCTTGAGGCGGAACAGATGCTACCGTACCCTCTAATATCTTAAGTAAAGCTTGTTGTACGCCTTCACCACTTACATCTCTTGTAATCGATACATTTTCTGACTTCTTAGTGATTTTATCAATTTCATCGATATAAATAATTCCCATCTGAGCCTTCTCTATATCAAAATCTGCAGCTTGAATTATCTTAAGTAAAATGTTCTCAACATCTTCTCCAACATATCCCGCTTCAGTAAGACTAGTCGCATCAGCTATCGCAAATGGAACTCCTAATACCTTTGCTAATGTTTGCGCAAGTAATGTCTTTCCTGAACCTGTTGGCCCTAGAAGGAGAACGTTACTCTTCTGTAATTCAACGCCTATATCCTCTTGATTAGATAGAATTCTCTTATAATGATTGTACACTGCAACAGACAATACCTTCTTAGCTTCATCTTGTCCAATGACATACTCATCCAAAAATTCTTTCATCTCTTTAGGCTTTAACAAATTGATTTCACTAGCTGTTGTTTCATTTCTCGATGGTTCATCTCTAAACAACTGTTCATCAACAACTTCAGCACAAATCATTACGCACTCATCACAAATACATAATCCATTAGGGCTTTGTATTAAGCTTTTAACCTGTTTCTCTGATTTTCCACAAAATGCACAACGCGCATCTGTAGTTTTACCATTTCTTCCTTGTCCTTTTGACATTTTCATACCTCTTAAAAATGTATATATTTACAATAAGGGCGGCTTACGCCACCCTTCTAATTATTCACGGTTCTCAATAATCTTATCAATAATTCCGTATTCTAAAGTTTCTTCTGCACTCATCCAGTGATCTCTCTCTGTATCTTGTGCAACTTGTTCAACTGGCTTTCCAGTGTTGTCTGCAAGAATTTGATTCAACTTCTTCTTTGTTTTAAGAATATTCTCTGCAGCAATTTGGATTTCAGTTGCTTGACCTTTCGCGCCACCCGATGGTTGGTGAATCATAATCTCTGCATTAGGAAGAGCAAATCTCTTACCCTTTGTTCCACCTGCAAGTAAGAATGCTCCCATTGAAGCAGCCATACCAATACAAATTGTAGATACATCACATTTGATATATTGCATTGTATCATAAATTGCCATACCTGCTGTAACCATTCCACCTGGTGAATTAATATACAAATGAATATCTTTGCTTGGATCTTCTGATTCAAGGAAAAGCATCTGTGCAACAACAAGACTTGCTGTTGTCTCATTAACTTCTTCTCCTAAGAAAATAATTCTATCTTTTAACAATCTAGAATAAATATCATAAGATCTTTCGCCTCTACTATTCTGTTCAACTACATAAGGCATTGATGCCATAACAAACACCTCCCAATATTAATCCGCGTCTATATTACTTTTCTTCAGACCTCTTAGCTGTAGTCTTCTTAGTTGTTGTCTTCTTAGCTGTTGTCTTCTTCTCAGAATCAGCCTTCTTTGTTGTTGTCTTCTTTGTTGTAGTCTTCTTAGCTGTTGTCTTCTTAGCTGGCTTCTTCTCTTCGCCTTCAGCATCAGCCTTCTTTGTAGACTTTCTAGCAGCTCTTTCCTTAACATTTTCCATGATTAAGTCTACTGCCTTCTGAACTGCAATATCCTTCTTAATGTTCTCATTCTCAGACTCAGGAATAATGTTCTTGAAGTCTTCAGCCTTCATTCCATACATTCCAGCCATTTCTTCAATCTTAGCATCTACTTCATCATCAGATACTTCAATGTTCTCAGCCTTTGCAATTTGCTCTAAAACAAGACTTGTTTCAATTCTCTTAATAGCTTCAGGCTTAACTTGCTCCATGAACTTATCCATTGTCATGCCTGTAAATTGCATATATTGCTCCATTGTAAGACCTTGTTGAGCCATGCTTTGACCAAACTCTTGCATCATTTGATTAGCTTGAGCGTCAATCATAGGTTGTGGAATATCCATCTTAGCGTCATCTACGATCTTAGCAATAGCTTCGTCTTCTTTAGCTCTCTTAGCTTCATTCTCTTTCTTCTCTTCAAGATTCTTCTTAACCTTAGCTTTATAATCAGCTACTGTCTCACATTCATCATCTACATCTTGAACAAATTCATCATCAAGTTCTGGTAGCTCATTTGCCTTAACTTCCTTGATTGTAACCTTGAATAATGCTGGCTTACCTGCTAAATCTGGTGCTTGATATTCTTCAGGGAATGTAACATTAACCTCAACATCATCACCTGCTTTAGCTCCAACAAGTTGATCCTCAAATGTATCAATAAATGAATGTGAACCAATTTCAAGGTCGAAGTCTTCTCCCTTACCACCTTCAAATGCTTCTCCATCCATAAAGCCTTCAAAATCAATCTTAGCAACATCACCTTGCTCAATAGCTCTATCAACTGTTACAGTTCTGCTATTCTTCTCTAATTCAAGCTTGATTTCAGCTTCAACTTCATCATCAGCAACTTCTACTGGAATCTTTGTAACTGTAACACCCATATATTTACCAAGCTCAACTTCTGGTTTAACAGCAACTTCTGCAGTAAAGATGAAATCTTTACCCTTCTCAAGCTGTACAACATCAATTTGAGGTTGAGATACAATTTCTAAACCAGACTCATCATAAGCAACTGGATATTCTTGCTCAAGTAAGATATTAGCAGCATCTTCATAGAATACTTCTACACCGTACATCTTCTCTACCATTACTCTAGGTACTTTACCTTTTCTAAATCCTGGTACTGAGATTGACTTCTTCTGCTTATTATATGCGGCATCAATTGCCTTATCTAACTTAGCTGCCTCAACAGTTACAGTCATTTTAGCCATATTCTTTTCTAAATTCTCTACTTTTACGCTCATTTAACTTCTTCCTCCTTAGTGTTAGCGCTTTTATGGAAAATGCAAATTACATTTCTCATTTTCACAAATCATTATTCTGATTTGCACAATCTTTTAGATTATAGCATATACATCAAAAAATAACAATAAAGTTGTTACTTATATTGAATAGTTTTTGCCATTTTTTGTGCTTCTTCTTCACCTTTATAATATGCAATAATCGCTAGGCCAAAATCAATAGCCGTACCCATTCCTCTACTCGTTATAATGTTTCCATCAACCACAACATTTTCACACAAATATTCAGAATTAGAAAACGCATCTTCGAAGCCAGGAAAGCTTGTTACTTTCTTTCCATCAACGAGTCCAGCATGTCCCAAAATTGATGGTGCAGCACAAATCGCACCAATCAATTTGTTCTTATCCTTAGCATTTATAAGCGCCTTTTGAACTCTTGCATCATTTTCAAGATTAATAGTACCAGGCATACCTCCAGGAAGAACAATGCCGTCATATTGGCTCCAATCAACATTGTCCATTATTACATCTCCCTGAAATGTAATTCCATGAGCACCTTCTACTATAAGATTATCATTTATAGAAACCATATCTATTTCAACATTTGCCCTTCTTAGTAAATCCACAACTGTTAATGCTTCTATCTCCTCGCATCCATTTGCCATACAAATTCCAACTTTACTCATCTCAGCCTCCGTTCTCTTTTAATTTATCACTTATAAAACTTTTTCAAAAAACATTTCACACGAATTATAACACTAAACCTAACAAACAAAAACCCCCTAGAGAAGTAATATATTTATCACTTCTCTAGGAGGTCCATCCTATCATTCTATACAAGCTTATATGACATAAATCTATACGATATTAGTTCATATCATAATGCTAATTCTATATTATTTGATAAGTTCTGATAATTCTGTAAAGATTTGTCCAAGCGCAAAAGCACCAGCGTCAGGATAACCAATTGATCTCTCACCAACTGTACCTGCACGTCCCATATGAGCAACGTGATCTGCAGTAGCAGCTGCTCCATCAACAGCCTTCTTAGCTGCTCTAGCAAATGCTGTAGCCATATCTGTACCGTCAGCCACACAAACATCCCATTCATCTGCACATGGTACTAAAGCATCAATTAATGTCTTATCACCAACTACAGCACCTCTACCAAATGATCTCTCACCTGTAGATTGTACACCTTGAACTGCAGCTTGAAGCATTGCAGCAAAATCAGCAACTGTAAGCTCTGTCTTATCTCCAGCACTCTTACCAGCCGAACGGAAAGCAGAACCCCAAATAGGACCTGAAGCACCACCACAGTTCTCCATGATAATCATAGATACTGCACCGATAAAGTCTCCAATGTTTGCTACATGGTTAGTTGTAACATCATTCCACTCTCTCTTAACTTGTCTAAATCCCTTAGCAACTGATTGACCAAAGTCACCATCACCAGCATGTGAATCAAGTTCACACCAAGGTTGCTCATTTTCAATAATGATTTCTGCCATCTTATCAACTAAGAATACCATTTGATCAAGATTGATTGTTTTACCGTTAGCGATTTCTGACATCTTAGATGTGTCAGCAGTGAATGATACATTAGTGTTATCTTCTGCACCAAATTGAATCTCTGTATATGTAGGAGCTTCAACAGGACCTGTTACTCTAAATCCAGGAGCTTCTGATTCAGCATTAAGCATTTCCTTAAGCTCATCATCCATCTTAAGTAATGAAACAGATGCACCAAGCATATCAATTGATGTCATGAAGTTTCCAACAAATACTCTAAATGTCTTAACACCCTTTTCAGCTAATACCTTAGCACAAGCATTGTTGAATAGATATAACTCTTGAAGTGGTGTAGAACCAAATCCATTAATAAGAACAGATACTTCTTCACCATTAAGCTTTAATTCATCTAATAATGCAGGAATAATTCTTTCAGCTAATTCATCAGCTGTAGCGATTGCTTCTCTCTTGATACCAGGCTCACCGTGGATACCTACACCAAATTCCATCTCGCCTTCTGAAATGTCAAATGTTGGCTTTCCAGCTGCAGGTACTGTACATGAAGAAAATGCAAATCCAAGTGAACGTACATTGTCAGCAGCCTTTTGAGCAATTCTCTTAACTTCTTGTAAATCTTTGCCCATTTCAGCAGCAGCACCAGCACACTTGTGTACAAAAACTGTACCAGCAACACCACGACGACCTACTGTATATAAACTATCTTGAACAGCGATATCATCTTCAACCTTAACATAATCAACTTCAAGTCCATCTTCGCCAGCAAGGAAAGCAGCGTTCTTAAAGTTCATCATATCACCAGAGTAATTCTTGATGATCATAAGTGTTCCCTTATCAGAAGCGATAGCCTTAAGTGCTTGATATACTTGAACTTGTGAAGGTGAAGCAAATACATCACCACATACAGCAGCATCTAGCATACCTTTTCCAACATAACCTGCATGTGCTGGCTCGTGTCCTGAACCACCACCTGATACTAAAGAAACCTTATCTTTCTTAATATCTTTCTTCTTAACGATTTTATACTTTTGAATAAACTCTAATTCTGGATGTGCATTTGCAATACCATTACACATTTCCATAACCACTGTTTCTGGTCTATTTATAATTTTTTGCATTATTAACCCTCCTAATTTCAAAGTAAGGAGACTTCCAAAAGAAAGTCTCCTATACAAACATTATTAAATCTAATTATAAACTAATACCCTTTTTACGAGCTTCACCTAATTCTGATGCCATCTTAATAGCGTTTGCGCAAGTCTCTGCTGTTACAGGGAATGGCATATTGTGAATTGACTCATCTGGAATAGTAGCCTTCTCTGCAGCTTGAAGTAATAATTCATCAGAAATATCTGCTGAATTCATATCTTCTAGAGATACAGGAAGTCCAACTGATAGACAGAAGTCAATAACTTCTTCGATTTCTTCCTTTGGAGCATTCTCAAGAACTAATTGACAGATTGTACAGAATGCAACCATTTCACCATGCATAAAGTCATGATGAGCTGGAAGTAATGTAAGACCATCAACGATAGCATGAGCTGCTGCAAGTCCTGATGACTCAAATCCAAGACCTGAAAGAAGAATATTTGTTTCAACGATCTTCTCAAATGCAGGTGTAATTCTGTTATTGTCACAAGCTAACTTAGCTTGAACACCATACTTCTTAAGGTTCTCATAGCAAAGAGTTGCTAATGCATAAGAAGCATCTGTACCATAACCTAACATTGTTCCTTCTGCTCTGTTAGCACCACATGGTAAACCAGCATTAACATTTGAGCAAGATTGAACATTTGCACGAGCTTCGAAGAATGTTGCTAGAGCATCACCCATACCAGAAACTAAGAATCTTGTAGGTGCACTTACGATAACGTTAGTATCGATAAGTACAACACTTGGGTTTTGTCTGAAGTATGCGTAATCTTCAAATTCATGATCATCTGTATATACAACTGCTGAGTGAGATGTTGGAGCATCTGTAGCTGCAATTGTAGGACAAATAATAAGATTTGTTCCTGCTGCAACACACTTAGATGTATCGATAGCCTTACCACCACCAAGACCGATTGTACATACACAGCCTTGCTCATCAGCATATGCCTTTAACTTATTGATTGCTGAACGACAGCACTCACCTTGGAAAATATCAGAAGTAACAAACTCAACGCCCCACTTCTTCTGTGTCTCTTCCAACTTATCCTTAACTAAGTTAAGTGCAAATGGATCAGCAATTAATAATGCCTTCTCTCCAAATGTTTTAACAAAATATCCAAGGTTTAATAATTCGTCCTCTCCTTGAACGTACTTTGTTGGTGTAATAAACGCTTTTCTCATACCTAAAAATCTCCTTTACATAATATAAATTTAAACACCATACATAGGGCTCTTCTCCCTATATCCGCATGAATATATAATAACAAACCAATCAGCATATATCAATAAAAAATAAAAAAAGTTTCCCAAAATTTTGGGAAACTTTCATAATAAAATTAGTTTTTATTTTTGTTCAACCACTGTTCAAATTTACTACTTAGTACACTCTTCTTACAGTCTGAATAGGTCTATAGTTCACGTTAGAATATGTAATACCTGTTCTAGGATTTGACGCATGTAATAACTGTCCATCTCCTGCATAAATACCAACGTGTCCACTATATATTACCAAGTCACCTGGTTGCATCTCATCAGGACTTACCGCATAACCACAATTTGCCATAGCATACGATGAGTGAGGCAAACTAACACCATAATTTGAATATACACTCATTACGAATCCAGAACAATCTGCACCATTTGTAAGTGATGTACCACCATATACGTATGGGTTACCTACAAACTGTGAACCATATGCGACTACAGCGCTTCCATTTCCACCACTTGGAGGTGCATAAGATCTAGCACTTCCACCCGATGTTGATGCTTTCGCCTTCGCACTTTGTGCAGCCTTTTGTTGTGCTTGCTTTTGAGCTGCTTTCATAAATGCCGCAGCTGCTGCTTGTCTTTCTGCTTCTTCTTTTGCAAGACGAGCTTCTTCTTCAGCTTTAGATTCTGCTAAGTTATATTCTGTAGTTAAAGTACAATTCGCAGTCTGGATATATCCATCACCATTTTCAGTACTAACCTCAACCCATCCTTGAGCCACAAGACTTTCATCTACAACAGCTAAAACTTCTCCCTTTGGATACTTAGCAATACCTGTTGCTCCTGCTTCGGGCTTATCATACACTTCCACAGTTTCAGCATTCACTGTACAAAGTCTCTTAGAAACACTCTTAGCTAAATCTGCATTACCAACGTCCATATATTGTCTCTTCACATATCCAACAACGGTACCTGAAGAAATCTTATACCAATCACCTTCCATAGCAACAATAGCTGCTGCTGCATTCTTAGAAATCTTGCCAACGATGTCTGAATTCTCATCCGCCTGGCTTCTAACATTTACCTTATCCTCAGCAACACATATAGCTACATCTTCATAACTTGAAAACTTGGTCTGTACTAAAGCATTACTATTAGCATCAACAGTAGCTGTTGCATTACCAGCCAAAGCATTATTAAGTGCTAATGTAACTCCTGAATACATAGTATCTTTATCTTGTGAAGTCTTCTCAACTGCACATTTTGTTGTTGTCATCTCAAAAATACCTGAAACTGGAGCTGCTGCCTTTGAATCAATAGCAAAGCTTCCCACTCCAAGAACCACGCCAGCACATGCTAAGCACGTCAAATATTTAAACTTCATTAGGAAAACCTCCATTTGTAAAATGTTACAATTTTGTTACATTCGTTACGATTTTACCACCGAAATTTAACTTTGTCAATGTTATAAACTAGAAAAACACAAAATCAACACAAAGGAAAAAGCGTCAAAACTAAGTAGTTTCAACGCTTTTGTCCTAGCAACGAATGTCTAAGTTACCTCCAACGGAAGGATTAACCGCTAATTCCATAGCGCCAGAAGGTAAAGAATTTAATGCAGCAATTTCTGAACTTGCTTGTGACGCCTGTACATCCATTTGCATACCAAGTACAGCCATTCCCACATTGGTCAAAGTCTCAGACTGTGCCATACTCATAGATAATCTTGCGATATCCATAAAACTACCTCCTCTCGACATTTTGAGAAATATATCTCTTTATTTATATCGGCTCAACTCAAGCCATCGTTTACATAAAACAATATACATTTTAATCAACAATTCCTATTGATTCTGCAATTGCTTCAACTTCAAGCAACACATCCTTAGGAAGTCTAGCAACCTCTACACAGCTTCTTGCTGGGAATGGCTCTGGAAAATACTTTGCATAAACTTCATTAATTGTTGCGAAATCATTCATCTCATCAATAAATACTGTCGTTTTTATTACATTTCCAATTGATGATCCTGCTTCGTTAAGTAGATTTGATAAATTTCTAAAAGCTTGATCTGCTTGAGCTGCTGGTCCTTCAGGGATTTCTCCTGTCTCAGGATTTACAGGAATAACACCTGATGTATAAACCATATTTCCAACTGCAATTGCTTGCGAATATGGTCCAATCGCTTGTGGTGCTTTGTCTGTACTAATAACTGTTTTCATTTTCATTCCTCCTAAATTTTACGTATTTTACCACCTTCAAGAGAAATCAAGCGTCCTTTATAAAGACGACCTACCGCTCTCTTGAACGCATTTTTACTAAGTCCTGTCTCTCTTGCTATAACCTCTGGTGAAGCCTTCTCTGTAAAAGGAAGCACTCCTGCATAGCTTTCTATTATCTCTAATACTTTAGCTGCATCCTCATCCATCTGCTCATGTGCTTTTTTTCGAATAGACACATCTAGCTTCCCATCTTCTTTAACCGCTACAACCCTTACATTTATAATATCACCTATTCGTAAGTGATGTGTATCCTCGTGTCGCGGAATCATTCCAGAATATTTATCATCAATAGCTATATAAGTACCAAAATCATGTCCAAACTCATAGATTCGTCCTTCTACTTCGTCACCTATTTTGTATGGTGAATTTTGAGACAAGAGATGATACAAACCTTTCATACTTGCGCAAAGGCGATTACTTTTGTCAATGTACATACGGCACATTACTTCATCACCATCTTCAACCTTAGCTGTCATCTCTTTGAATGGAAGAAACAAATCCTTTTCCAATCCCCAGTCAAGAAATGCTCCTATTTTAGTCACTTGCTTAACCTCAAGAATTGCAATCTCGTCCATCTTTATATAAGGCTTACAAGTTGTAGAAATCAATCTATCTTTAGAATCCCTATAAACAAACACTTCTATCTCATCGCCTTGCCTTGCGCTTTCTGGCACCTGTTTTTTAGGCAACAAAACCCTGTCATCTCTCGAGCTTGTGTCCGCTGTAAGATACACGCCAAAATCAACCTTCTTAACGACTATAAGTTTTTGTATTTCTCCTAATTTAATCATGTCTATCCGTCCTCTTTTTTAAATGTTACTTTATTATACTAATTATTTGTCAACACTTCAACAACAGCAAACTCTGTATTCTCATCAAAGAGCACTGTTTGCACGCCATTTTCAATATTGTCATGCGCCACACGCACCTTATCACCTTTATAAGCAACATTTTTGTATTCTGCTCTTATATAGGAAATGTTCGAGTCATCTTCAACGCCCTCCATAGCAGCTTCTATATAACACGCATTGTTCATGTGATGATTCGTATCTATATGTTGTTGCATCACTTCAAATATATAGTCTTCTTTAAGATTCTCTTGTTTATCAATAATTCCATCAGACTTTCTTATCTTCCGAGGCAACCACTCTTGTTCAAAACCTTTTTCACAACAGAATCCTTCTGCCATATCTAAAGGTACAGATTTTGGTTTTTTGTCTATGATATTCATATATACCCACATAGAATCAGCAGTTACTAACTCTTCGCCATCAGGAGTTTCAATAGAAAAATTTCTGAAACCAATCATTCCCCTAAATTTATAAGGCCATGTTTTAATAATAATGTCGTCTCCAACTTGTGGTCTACGCTTTATGTCCACTTGCCACATTGTGACATACCAACCTTCTCCAGCGTCTTGCAACCTTTTCAAATCATAATCAATCTCAATAGAGTGAAACATACAACAATCCGTCATATATCGCATAATACTAGGAATGCTTAAAAGTCCATATTCATTTATTTCACTATGTCTAACTCTTGATTTAAATTCGTACATGGTAACTCCTGTATAAACCAATTACTCTTAACACAGCATTAAGTACAAACTCATTGCTTATACTAGCTTTCCTATCTTCAATCCATTTGCATTATACATTTCACTAACACTATCGACTTTATAATCTTCCGGATAAATAATATATGACACACCCATTTTCTTCAAATCTTCAAGCGTTACTATTAACGTAAAACTGTCTGGTGAATTAAGTTTAAATTCTGGTCCTCCGCTTTCTTTCAAGTAAATATTTATATGAGCATATCTATTATAAACATCCTTAGATTTTCCATTTTGATCTAAACTCATCCATCGCTCTAATGCTGGGTATATATTAGTGCTATTTATTGTTTTCGCTCCTACTACAATTGGCAGATTTATCATGGGATAATCAGTACCACAAACCACCCATATTGCATCTTTGTCATTATCAACAACATTTTTTATATCATCTACTATCTCTGCATCTGTAATTTTACCCGCTCCTAATCTAAGTGGATTAACTGTAAATGACGAAAAACACGCCAATACTATACAGCAAACTAATATTGCAACATTCGAAAATCTACTATTTATTCTCATAAACAAATACGAAACAAACGCAAATATCGCAATAGTTATTATACAAACAAGTAAAAATCTTTTCCCTTCACCTACATGTGCCTTTAAATAATCTAAATTTATCTTATAGCTAGTATAAAATCCAAAAGCATATACGAGTATTACCAAAATAATTGAAAACACTCTATTAACATTCCTATTAAGTAAACTTGCTGCCCTAAAAAGCATCATCAAATTTGTAATCCCCCACACTTGGAAAACTCTATGCCCTTGACAATTGCTAAGCAATGAAATTTTACAAATTATACCCGGATACCCTATACAACAATATAATAATAAGAAAATGCTAACGATAGACAAAATAATCAATAACTTATCATATATTCTATCTCTAACAATTACTATCACTGTCAAAAAATAACAGAGCGGAAAGAAATCTATAAAAAAAGCACTTTCAGGCGCATTTGCAATATTTCCGTCACCGTCAAAAAAAGCAATCCAAATATTCATCATATATTCTGTAACTTTTTTCCAGTCATCACCGCCTTTTTCAAATCGCGCACCTGGATAAGCAGTATGTGTTAATATTTGAATTGTATCCCATGATTGATAAAAAACATACCCTAAAATCATCCCAAAAACAGCAACAATTAACACTAATATTAATACATCCCATTTTGAGAAAAAATCTTTTTTAAAACTTTCAATGATGACCCAGATAATTAATCCCAAAAGCAAATATCCAATTGGAACCATCCATGATGGATACATCGTCAACACAAATCCACCTGCACAAATAGCAATAACTATAGCATAGATTGCTTTCAAAAAAGTATTTTTTGAATTAAGATACTTATAAAACAATACAATAGAAAGTTGAGAATAAATCAACATTTCTACCAATCCATTAATCGCAAACCACCATTGAACAACAGGCGCAAATAGTATAAGAAATGCGTATGCAACTGAAAGCAATTTCTTTTTATTTGTAATCAACATTGCCATTTCAAACGAGACCATAAATAAAGTGATATATCTCCCCATCCAATAAAATGACAATCCTTGATTTAACGGAAGAAATAAATACCCCCAATGAAACGGTCTAAATATTTCTGCTATAGATAAAACTGGTGTACCATACTCTAAAAAAACATCCGTATTAGTTGCTCTAATGATATCACTAAAATACCCAAAGTCATTGCTATATTGAGAAATAGCAAAAGGCGTAGACAAGGCCCATTCGTCAGATCTTATCGGTCTCGACGTACCTAGCAAAACCCCATCATCTCCTATACCAAGATAGTCCAACCAACATCCGATAGACGAACCATTTACGCCAAAAATAACACATAACACAAATAGTACTAATGCTATGCAATATCTATATTTATATATAAGCTCTCCAAAATTCTTTATTCTATCCATCTTTTTCGGCAATTCGATTGTCTATTTTAGTTACTCGAATATGCTCTTCCTTTCCACTTAATGCTATCTTTTTCATTTTCAGATCATTACCAGCATCAAATCATTTTCTTAACACAGCCTTCTTAACAATAAAAAACACACATTCAAAAAGGGATTTCATACGAAATCCCTTTCACCTGGCCCACAAGGATTCGAACCTTGAAATGACGGAGTCAGAGTCCGTTGCCTTACCATTTGGCGATGGGCCATTATCATTATACTTTTAGCACAAAGAGAATTATACATAAAATACAATGATAAATCAACACTTATTTATTTCAAACCACAATCACTCTCTAAAGCCTTCGTCTCAACCAACCTTTTCATCCCTATCAATCACACCTAACACTCTAATATTCCTCTTCCGCTGCCCAACCTTTGGAATACTCTATAGCTCTATTCCAACCACGATATTTCTTTTCTCGTTCCTCTTCAGGCATAGTAGGCTGAAACACCTTATATTTGGCATTATTTTCTTCTATTTCGTCGGTTCCTGTCCAGAAATCAACTGCAAGGCCAGCAAGATATGCTGCACCTAGCGCTGTTGCTTCTACATTTTCAGGTCTTATAACTTCATTATCTAGCATATCTGCTTGAAACTGCATTAGAAAATCATTATTTGTAACTCCGCCATCTACCACAAGTCTTTCCAACTCTAAACCAGCATCCGCTTTCATTGCAGTAATAACATCTCTAACTTGATATGCCATAGATTCAAGTGTTGCTCTAATGATGTGGTTCTTAGTAGTTCCTCTTGTAATTCCTACAATAGTTCCTCTAGCGTATTGATCCCAATGTGGCGCTCCTAACCCAGTAAATGCAGGAACTACATAGCAACCATTTGTATCTGATGCTTTTTCCGCCATATATTCCGAATCAAAGGAATCATCTATCAAGTGCATACTATCTCTAAGCCACTGTATTGCTGCTCCTGCTACAAATATCGATCCCTCAAGCGCATATGTAACCTTACCATCTATGCCCCAAGCAATAGTTGTAACTAGTCCATTTTTCGACATTACAGGCTTCTCTCCCGTATTCATCAAAAGGAAGCATCCTGTTCCGTAAGTATTTTTCACTTCGCCCTTTTTGTAACATCTTTGTCCGAACAACGCAGCTTGCTGGTCACCAATAGCGCTTGCAATTGGTATTTTAAATGTCATTCTCTCACCATCAAAATAACCATAGATTTCACTTGATGATTTAACTTCTGGCATAATATTCATTGGGATATCTAGGATATTCATTATATCTTCATCCCACTGTAAAGTATTGATATTAAAAAGCATAGTTCGACTAGCATTAGAGTAGTCAGTAACATGAACCTTTCCACCTGTCGCCTTATAGATAATCCAAGTATCTACTGTACCAAACATAAGCTTATCTTGCTCTGCTAATTCTCTAGCACCCTCGACATTATCTAATATCCATTTGATTTTTGTGGCAGAAAAATATGCATCTAGGCGAAGACCTGTTTTCTCACAAATCATATCTTCATAGCCTTGCTCTTTAAGCTCGTCTACCAAATCAGAAGTACGACGACATTGCCATACTATTGCTTTGTATATAGGCTCACCAGTCTCTTTATTCCACATTATTACAGTTTCACGTTGATTCGCCACTCCAATAGCCGCTATATCGCTGCTATGAACATTTGCTAATGTTGTAGCTTCTATCGATACACCGTATAACGCAGACCAAATTTGATTAGCATCTTGCTCTACCCAGCCAGCTTTAGGAAAATATAAATTAATCTCTTTTTGCGCTTTAGCACAGATATTCCCATCATGATCAAATAATATTGCTCTTACACTAGTTGTTCCAGCGTCTAATACCATTATATATTTAGCCATATTTTTTCTCCTAATCAACTAAAATCAAATGCATTGTAACACAACAAAATAGGAATGAAACTTATTCCATTCCTATTCATAAAAATTAAATCTCTAGTAATTTATCAATTAGCTTATAACCACTTAACTCCATTATACCCGATTCTTTACCAGCATCCTCATTGTATACCTTAACATTTCCCATATCCTTAGTTGAATCGTACAACATATATGGTACAGCGTCGCCAGTATGCGTTCTAATCTTAATAGGAGTAGGATGATCTGGCATAATAAGAATTCTCATATCCTCACCAGCATCATTCAAGCCTTGTATAATAGGGCTTATGATTTTGCTATCCAAGTTTTCAATAGCCTTCACCTTGCGTTCAACACTTCCTTGATGTCCCATCTCATCAGGCGCTTCTACATGAACATATACAAAGTCATATCCATCCTTTGTTAATGCATCAACAGCAGCCTCTGCTTTTCCTTCATAATTAGTGTGAAGACCACCATTAGCTCCTTCTACAGTAATTACTTTCATACTAGAACCAACAGCAATTCCTTTAAGCAAATCAACCGCTGAAATCATTGCTCCTGACTTTCCAGTTTTCTCTTCAAATGAAGAAAGTGCTGGTTTTGTTCCTGCTCCCCAGAACCAAAGTGAGTTTGCTGGATTGAGACCTTGCTTTTTTCGTTCTACATTTATTGGATGATTAACAAGAATATCGTAGCTTTTCTTCATCATTTCGCGAAGAGTATCATCACTTGGAAGCTTATCTCCAATAACTTGTCCCAAAATATCATGCGGTTGTGTTAATGGCATAACTGTTCCCTTATCAATAATAAGAAGGTGACGATAACTTGTTCCTACATAAAATGTATAACCTGCCTTCTCTAGTTCCTTCTTACATGCATCAAGAAGTACCTTCGCATCTTCTGTTGAAATCTCAGACGAACTATGATCTATAATCGTTCTATCTTCATAAGCATCTTCATCTTCTGAAAGAGTAACAATATTAGTACGAAGCGCTACATCTGTAGACTTCATATCAACACCTATGCTAAGCGCTTCTAATGGCGAACGACCACTGTAATATTTCTTAGGATCATAACCAAGCACTGACAGATTTGCTGTATCAGAACCTGGCGACATTCCATCCGGTACAGTTTGCACCATTCCAACCTCAGAAACCTTTGCAAGCTCATCCATCATCGGAGTAGAAGCATAAGTCAACGGTGTCTTATTATTTAATTGTTCTATTGGCCAATCAGCCATTCCATCACCTAGAATAACAACGTATTTCATTTATCTGTCCTCTATTTATCGTACTCTAATCATCTTAACAACGTTTATTCCATCTACTTTGTCATTGAATTCCTTCTCAGACATTTCACCTGTAACAAATCCAACCTCAGAAGCAACAATATTATCAACAAACTCTACGTCAACAAACTTAGAGATAACATCTGCTTTATCTGCAGTTGTTCTTACAAAGAACTTACTTGTAACAACACTTGGATCTGCCAAAACCTTCTTCTCACTCTTCCATTCAAGTGGAATGTTCTTATCAACATTTTTAGCCATCTCTACAATATCACCAACCACTGCTGACGCTGTAGGTAAAGATCCAGCTCCTGCTCCATAGAACATTCCTGGTCCTAACATATTACCCTTAACAAAGATTGCATTAAACACATCATTTACTGAATATAATGGATGCTCTGGAGCTAGCATATATGGTGCAACTCTAGCAACATAAGTATTATCAACTGCTGTAGATGTAGCAAGAAGCTTAATACTCTTATTCAACGCCTTTGCATATTTAATATCATTAGCATCAATATGTGAAATGCCTTCTGTCTCAATGTCTGTATATTCTACCTGTTGACCACAAACTAATGATGTAAGAATAGCAATTTTTCTTTGTGCATCATGACCTTCGATATCAGCTGTTGGATCTTTCTCTGCATAACCAAGTTCTTGTGCTTCTTTAAGAACATCCTCAAATTCACTTCCTTCGTTTGTCATCTTAGTAAGAATAAAGTTAGTTGTACCATTTACAATTCCGCTTATTTCTTCGATAACATCTCCTGTCAAGCACTCCTGTAAAGGACGAATAATTGGAATACCGCCTCCTACAGATGCCTCAAACAAGAAATTAACATTATTATCTCTAGCAATCTTAATTAACTCTGCACCTTTATCTGCTACTAAAGCTTTGTTACTAGTTGTAACATGTTTCCCATTTTCTAACATTGTCTTTACAAATGTAAATGCGGGCTCTACACCACCCATTGTTTCAACTACAATGCTAACTTCTGGATCATTTGCAATAGTCATATAATCTCCAACCACCTTATTCTCATATGGTGTACCAGGAAATTCTCTTTTATCTAGTATGTATTTTACCTCTAGTGGTTCACCCACACGTTTTGCTATTACATCAGCATTCGTGTCAAGTACTGTATACACACCTGAACCTATTGTTCCAAATCCCATTATTGCTACTTTCATTTTTCTCTACTCCTATCTATAAAATTTTTACATAATGAATGCCTATAGCTGATTCTATCGAATCAACCATGGCAGATACATTCTTTGTCTCCGGCAACACATCTACCGAAAGTGTCAGTGTTGCAATTCCATTAACTGGAACGCTTTGATGAATTGTCAAAATATTAGCGTGATATTCTGCTACAATCCTAAGCACCAACGACAACAGTCCTGGTTCATCATCTAATTGAATCACCATTGTAATTGTCTTGCCCTTAGCATTTTCATGAAAAGGTGAAATATCATCTTTATACTTATAGAATGAACTTCTGCTGATTCCAATCTTCTCTGTAACCTCCTGCACCGAAGTACATTTACCAGATTCAAGAAGTCTTTTCGCTTCTACAACTTTAAGAAGCACCTCTGGAACTGCCTTTTCATTTAACACATAATACTTTGTCTTCTCTTCCATATTGCTCTCTAATCTTGATATACTTTATTCAAAAACTCTACTAAAAGTTTTTCATATTTTTCATAATCTGTATCAATAGATGCGCCATGCCCTGCGCCTTCAAACTCATTATATTCACTATAACCGGTACAAGCTGCATGCATTTTTTTACTATTAACACAGTTAATCACATTATCATTTGAACCATGCATAAAACATATAGGTACTTTACTGTCGCCTATACAATCAACAGGGTTTACGTCCAAAAAATTATATCCATTTGTTATCTTAGAAAAAGCACTAGCAATATCTAAAACTATCATTGGAATATATTTAACATAATTTTGCATGATAGTTTTAAGTGCACTAACCAAATTTGCATAACCACAATCAGACACAACAAAATCTACGTCTGGCTTGTACTTTAAAGACATAATCGTAAGACTTGCACCTAACGATTCCCCCATCAATCCAAGCTTAATATCTTTTCCAAAGCGTTTCTTCGTGTCGTTAATTACACTTATTAAATCTCTCGATTCCTTCACTCCAAAATAGACTATACTTTTGGCATTGCACCCATGACCTCTATTATCATACATAATGCAATTATATCCGTATCTTCGAAAGATAGATGCATACTTAAGCATGCCATATCTATTATAAGTATACCCATGGCTTATAATTACAAATTTTTCGCCATTACAGTTGTAAATCCCTTTATCTTCATATTCTTTCGCTACATTAGGGCCTTCCGATGTATATTCAAATGGCTTAGTATAATCATATTCAGAAACAACCCCACCATACTTCTCTATGTTGCTGTACGCTGGAAGGAATGATGTAGATAATTCATATCCGTCAAAAGATTTTATAGTATACACCGATGTTGGTGTCATATCTTTTCCTTGCATAAAAGGTTTTTCCATCTCATTTTTCCAACCATCAGCATAGCTTATTTTACCTGGATGTGTAGGAACCATTGATAGGAAAAACAAAAAAATCAGCAATACCAAAAGTAATACACCTATAATAATCAGTGCAATCACTAGTCCGTTCATATATCATTTCTCCTAGTTAGACATTACAAACTACTTTTCATTATCATTATTATCTTCTAACATAATGCCTTCTCCACTTGGTGTACCAGCGGAGATTATGTCATCAATTCTTTTATTCAAAAGGCCAACTTCTTGATCGAGACGTTTACATTTTCTAGTAAGATTAGATATTACAACTGTCTGTGTAAATATAATCATAAGCGTAAAAATAAATCCCACAAAGAAGAGCATATTAATTGGCAATTCTATACCTAGTAAATGTGATAACGATTCCAACCAACCTTTATTAACTGTGAAAACAATCAAAAGCAAGCCAACAAAAAACCATACTAGTGAATATTTTATTTCCAAACGTCTTTGTCTTATAAGTCTGCCGATATATAGCATCGCCAAAACATCTAACACAATAACTACAACCTGAATTGTAACACTCATCTTTTCTTACCTCTATGCAGAAAGTGCTGCCATAAAACAGGCAATACTTACTTTAATCATATAATATACTGAACGTTTTGGTGAAATTGATGAAACACCACCTTGACGCTCCTTCATTACAACAGGAATTTCTTCCACCTTCCATCCTCTTTTTAAAACTGCTACCGCTGTCTCTGGTTCTGGATAATCCTTAGGATATTCTCTCGCAAAATAATTTATAACTTGAGGACCAACGATACGCATACCGGATGTAGGATCTGTAACTCTTTTACCTGTTAAAATCTTGATTAATCCTGTAAAATACTTTATTCCAAACCTTCTCAAGGACGAAGATTGAAATCCTTGTTTCTCAATATATCTCGAGCCAATAAGCATCTCTAAATCATGTTCTTTGATGTACTTTGCCATATGTTCTAAAAATGCCGCATCATGCTGGCCATCTCCATCAACTTGAATAGCATATTTATAACCATATCTTTGCGCGTACATGTATCCTGTTTGAACTGCTGCTCCAATTCCTCCATTGATTGGAAGTGATACTACATTAAAATTATTCTCTTTGCATATTTCTAATGTATTATCAAACGAGCAATCATTTATCACTACATAATCAAAGCTAGGCGCATTTTCAATAATATCATTAACTGTATTCACAATGCTTTCTGCTTCATTAAATGCAGGAATAATAACTAAATTTTCTTTCATAAAATTATCTTCCCATTAGATTCTTAAATCTTTCTGCAACTCCAACTAAATTCATTTCGAAATCTTGTCTATTCTTCCAAGTAATTGTGTGTAAAATCATTCCTGCGAAGAAGGACAATATACCAACAACACAAGAGAAACCACAAACAATAAGCGTTGGGAAACGCTCAACAAGTCCTGTTTTTGCAAAATCTACAAGCACCGGAATCATGAATCCCACTCCTAATGCTACAAACAAAAATGCAATTAATCCAAAGAAAAACATTGGCTTATATGTTCTAAGAAGCTTTATTATTGTAAATATAACTTTGAATCCATCAGAATATGTATTCAACTTAGACTCACTGCCCTCCGGTCTATCTCTGTACTCGATAACTACATTCTCAAGGAACATATTTTTATCTACTGCATGAATAGACATCTCTGTTTCAATTTCAAATCCTTGCGACAATACTGGAAATGATTTAACAAATTGATAAGAAAATGCTCTATAACCAGTCATAATATCTTTAATATTAGATTTAAACAAAGTATTAATTGACCATCTTACAATTGAATTACCAAAATTATGGAAAGGTCGTTTGTTTTCTTCGAAATACGTACTTGATAGTCTGTCTCCTACAACCATATCAACATTTCTCTCTAATACAGCATCTGCCATCTCTCTAGCATTGTCTGCAGGATATGTGTCGTCACCATCAGTCATAATATAGCATTCAGCATCAATGTCACGAAACATTCTTCTAATAACATTTCCCTTACCTTGCTGATACTCCTTGCGAACTACAGCGCCTGCTTTAGCTGCAATTTCTGATGTATTATCACTTGAGTTGTTATCATATACATATATTGTAGCCTCTGGTAAAACCTTTTTAAAATCTGTAACAACCTTTTCAATTGTTTGAGCTTCGTTATAGCAAGGTATTAGTACAGCTATTTTATCCATTATTGTAATTCCTCCTAATAACCAAATGTAACACACATTATATCACAATAAATTATACCAAATCATACTAAACAAATAAACAATAATATTTAAGTTAAAACATCAATAATTAAAATTTAAAAAAGCATCCTAACTTTCTATGTTTAGATGCCTTTTTTTGTACATATTAATTAAATTTGAATACCCTTGCTCTTACAGTATTCTTTATAGCTCGAATTCACTTTATCTTTGTCCGATAGAATCACATCATCAGCAGTCAAATCTTCTGTAAATGGCCACTCAACTCCTATATCAGGGTCATTCCACATCAAACCACCTTCGTCATTAGGATGATAAAAATCTGTCACCTTATAGCAAAATTCTGCATAATCTGATAACACTAAGAAACCGTGTGCAAATCCCTTAGGAACAAAGAACTGCTTCTTATTATCTTCTGTTAAAGTTATACCATAATATTTTCCATGTGTTGGTGAGCCTTCTCTTAAGTCTACTGCAACATCATACACAGCACCCTTTATAACTCTTACAAGCTTATCCTGTGGATGATTCAATTGAAAATGCAAACCTCTCAATACGCCTTTTTTAGAAGCGGATTGATTGTCTTGAACAAATTTATGGTCAATTCCCTCAGCTGCGAAATCATTATAATTATATGTTTCCATAAAATATCCACGCTCATCACCAAAAGCTGTAGGTGTTATTACGTGCAAACCTTCAATACCGTTTACATTATGTTCTACTGTTATTTTTCCCATTTTCTACTCCTTATAATCCTTCTGCTACATCTATTAAATATTTACCATAATCTGTTTTCATTAAAGGCTCAGCTAGTTTTCTTAGTTGATCCGCATCAATAAAACCTCTCTTATATGCTATTTCTTCAATACATGAAACATATAACCCTTGTCTCTTCTGGAATGTTTCAACGAAATTTGCTGCTTGAAGAAGCATATCGTGATTACCTGTATCTAACCAAGCAAATCCTCTTCCTAATGTCTCAACATGAAGATTTCCTCTATTTAAATATTCATTATTTACTGAAGTAATTTCTAATTCACCTCTAGCTGAAGGTTTAATATTCTTTGCTATTTCAACAACTGAATTATCATAGAAATATAATCCAGGAACAGCATAATTAGACTTAGGTTTTTCAGGCTTTTCTTCAATTGACGTTGCTATACCATTTTCATCAAATGCAACTACACCATATTCTCTTGGGTCTCTTACATAATAGCCAAAAATAGTTGCTCCAGCTTCATTCTCAGTTCTCTCAGCAGTCTCTCTTAAAACCTTTGAAAAACTTTGTCCATAGAAAATGTTATCACCTAATACTAATGCAACTGCATCATCCCCAATAAACTTCTCTCCTATAAGAAATGCCTCTGCAAGGCCATTAGGAGCTTCTTGAATTGCATATTGGATATCCATTCCTAATTGACTTCCATCTCCAAGTAGTTCCTCGAATACTGGCAAATCTCTTGGTGTTGATATAATAAGCACTTCTCTTATTCCACTCAACATCAATGTAGAAAGTGGATAATAAATCATAGGCTTATCATAAATTGGCATAATCTGCTTTGAAATTGCCTTTGTCAACGGGTAAAGTCTTGTACCCGAACCACCTGCTAAAATAATTCCCTTCATTAATCATCCCTCCTGAAAAATCTATTCATCAAATTCCATAACAACATAGAATCCTTTTGAATTCTCTTTAATATCTACCACCTTACCTTCTGTAGATTTTAACCTTTCTGTAATTTTATAATTACCTGACATCGCATAAGCTTTTCCCAATGTATAATAATATGAATTAGGCAGTTTGCTTTCTTCTACTGGAAGAATTTGTCCAATTTCTACCAGCCCATTTCTTTCCATCTTAAATTCCATCTGTCTCATAACATTTTACACTATTATTCTATAAATACAAATAATAATTGCCTTTCTTCATCTCAATTAGCTTTAAAGACCTTCTTATTTATCTTCCACATAATCCTTGTTATTATATATGCCACTGATGGAATCGCAATAAACCACAACACCGAAGCCCACCAAGGCTGTTCATATACATGCAAAAATGGATATGGTCCAACTATCAATTTAAGTACATTAGCAGTTGTTGATATTATAGCATACGCTATAGTCGGTATCGTACCTATAAACATCTGTTTTGAATCTAGTCCCGTATCACCTTCCATAAAAACAGTTGATATTATTGAAAGCACTGGTGCAATAAAATGAAATGCCCACATATCCTTCCAAACAAACAACGCTATATAACCTATTGGACCATACTGAAATGCACTAATTGGTGCTAAAATAATAACAACAATAACAAACGTTACTGATAAACAACTTGTAGCAAGAAATCTTATGTTCCTTAGCCATTGAGGAATATCAACGTTATTCTTTTTGCATTTTATTAATGTTACAACAAAAATGATAGATACTATTAAAGCAAATAAATTCGAACACTGTGTATAGTATACAAATACTCCATACCAACCGCTTCCAGCAAAATAAAAACATGCGATAAATCCCGCAATTTCTATAATAATTATCAAAATGTTAAGTATTAATGAAGTTTTATCTTTCTTAGTCCACATAACAAAGCCTCTTATATTTTACAAATAACATACACATTTAATGCGTTCAAACAAGATGTATACATCATAAATGTAGATGCAATTACAAAAATGCTGTCTATATTTGGAATCTTTATTTTTTTCCATCTAAACAAAGCCACAATAACTAACAACATTGTAGGAATAAAATATCTCCCTTGAAAACCTTCTACTACTAAATCTGAAGGCAAAGTCCAATAAAACATCATCGCTACAAATGTAATAGCTATAGGAACCATTGCAAATAAAAATGCAACAATTCTTTTCGCCAATCCAAGTTCTTCTTTTTCAGCATCATACCTTACGACCGTACATAACAATATAATCAAATTTATAATCACTACGTTATTCGACAGAAAAATCCTAAAATTACCTAAGGCTCCTCCTCCCAAATGAAACGCATACTCAGGAACTCTATATTTCAAAGTATTAAGCAATAAATTTCCAAGGCGTGCTGGATTCCTAATATACTCTATAGGTGCTACCCCGTCTTGTCCAACAATCGTCCTAACATCATGAGGTGTTGAATACAAGAAAACTAATATTTTAAAAAGTCCTCCAAAAAAGAATAAATATACACACCCCAAAGCAAGAACTGCTGCAATTATCAAAATCACAATCTTCTTATTTCTAAACCATTCCTTTTTCATTGCAAATACAAATGGTAACAAAATCAAAATTGCAAACGCAGCTCTTTTGGCATTTATTAGCATAACACTGCAAAATAAATACATTAACATTTCTGTAAGTGAAATATTTACAACCGGAATTACTAGATCCCACTTTGCTCTACTAGGTCTTGTTTTATCTCCATAGTTCCAATAAAGAGACAACGAAATAATTACAAAACACAAAGCAAAAACTCCTGAATCATACGAAAACGAGCTTACTTGTTGCATCGTAATTGGCAGTAACGAAATCACGAAAATCATTCGCTTGCCAAAAGGAATCTTCCTTATTGCATAAGTTGACAACAATGTAAAAAACAACAAATTCAAGAATGCACCAAATACATATGTCCACCCAAAATTCAAATTCATCAACTTCGCAATATATATTCCCACAGCAGGCAAGTAATAAAAGAGCTTTGAATTATCTATCGCTCTGTATACAAAAGGCACCTTGTCGCTTCCACCATCTTTTATAGGCTCTAATTTATCGAAAAAATTATCATAATATTTCTCTTTTAAATCTACTGAATCATAACTTATGTCACACGATCTAATATATCCGGTAGCAGCATTATCTCTTTCAACCATCTCGTTAGAGATTAAATAAGAACTTTGATAATGAAACATCTCATCTGGCGTATCATATGCTGGAATCAAGAAAATAAATATAGTCCCCCACACTAGCACAACTAACGGGAATATTTTCTCTATACTACACTGTTTAAAAATAACCTTTAAGCTTACAAATAGTACCGTAACAGCGCCAACTATCAACACTACCCAAGCAAATATGCTGTAATCTGTGCCTGCTGAAATATTATTATTTAATAGCTTGTTATACCCTATTACAAACATAGCAATGACAAGAGCCAAAACTCCTGTCATTCTAAGCATTTTCATTCTATTAGAGTACATATATTTATAATAAAATATCTTAAATGTTTTCACGCCAAACAAACCCTATTATTAATCATTAAATTCTTCTTCAACACACTGTAATGCAGCAATAAGTACTTTATCCATATCATAGTACTTATATTGTCCAAGTCTTCCGCCAAAAATGACATTTCCTTCTTTTTTAGCTTCTTCAGCATACTTCTCATACAAAGCATTATTCTTATCGTTGTTTACAGGATAATATGGTTCAACTCCTGGCTTCCACTCTGAAGAATATTCCTTTGATATGATTGTTGTTGGCTGTGTTCCATATTCAAAATGCTTATGTTCGATAATTCTTGTATATGGAACCTCGCGTTCTGTATAATTAACAACCGCATTCCCTTGATAGTTTTCAGCATCAATCTTCTCAGTTTCAAATCTAACAGAACGATATTCTAATGGTCCAAATTTAGAATCAAAATATTCATCAATTTGTCCTGTAAATAATATCTTGTCATATTCAATCTCTGTACCGTCACTTAGCTTACCGTTTTTCTTAAGTTCGAAGAAATCTTCGTTCACTCTTACTTCAATTCCGTCTAACATTTTCTCAACGATTTGTGTATATCCACCCATTGGAATTCCTTGGAATCTATCATTGAAATAATTATTATCATAAGTAAAACGAAGTGGTAATCTCTTGATAATAAATGAAGGCAACTCAGTACAGCTTCTTCCCCATTGCTTCTCAGTATATCCTTTAATTAACTTCTCATACACATCTCGACCAACAAGTGACAATGCTTGCTCTTCTAGATTCTTTGGTTCAGTTATATTTAATTCCTTTATTTGGTCCTCAATAACCTTCTTCGCTTCCTCAGGAGTACGAATATTCCACATTTTGCTAAATGTATTCATATTAAATGGCAAATTATACAACTCATCCTTATACACTGCTACAGGTGAATTAATATAATTATTAAACTCAGCAAACTGATTTATATATTCCCATATTTTCTTATCAGATGTATGGAAAATGTGTGCACCATATACATGAACATTGATATCATCTTCGTTCTTTGTATATATATTTCCTGCAATATGATCTCTTTTGTCTATAACAAGACAAGTTTTCCCTCTCTTCTTAGCTTCATATGCAAATGTTGCTCCAAATAGTCCTGCACCTACCACTAAATAATCGTATTTCACTTTTACCCTCCAAATCTTTCTCTATTCATTTTACTTCTTATCTATGCTTCCTTTAGTCACTCCAAGAAATGCATATGTTTTTAATTTTTTGTATAAAAATGCTTCTTCTTTATCTTTAGGTTCAAAATCAAATTTCAAACTCTTTTTAACCACATCTCTAAATGGACATAATTTATAGTAATGAGACGCATTATCATCAAGCATATCTTTAATCAATCTTAATTCCTCATGAATTATTTCATTCTCTATGCTTTTCGTAAATGTTTCATCTTCTATTTCTAAACTTATCTTCCACATTTCAAATAGAGCCTCTACAGAAGTAAGTGACCTGTATGAAGGCTTTCCATCTTCTTTCGCTAACTGCATTGCTTGCGAATCGTAATTTTGAAAATCATAGCATTTGTCAGAAATCTCACGGATATCTTTACACTTCATCAGAAATTCCATAACAAACAATCTATCCTCGTTATAGTGAACATTTTCATTAAAACGAATATCGTTATCTATCAATACGCTTCTTCGAAACATCTTGTTCCATACATATCTATAGTTCAAATCTTCTGAAAAAACATTCTTTACTCTATCGCGTCCATGTGTGACATTTTCTTCAGCTTCTTTCGTTTCAAATATTAAATTCTTTCCGTCCCATATTTTAAAACCGCAAACAGACATGTCAACATCTTGCATCGCATTATATAGCTTAGAAACTATATCATCCGTTTGAATGTCGTCATCATCCATAAAGCACACGAACTCTCCACGCGCCTTCTCAATACCAAGATTTCTAGCAGCAGAAACACCTTCCTTTTTCTGTTTATAAAAACGTATTTGAGAATATTTATTAGCTGCTCTGCCCGCTAGTGCCGCAGAATCATCGTTTGATTCGTTCTCTACAAATATGATTTCCATTTCATCAAAGGTTTGACTTACAAGATTATCAACCGTTCTTCTCATATATCTACTTGCATTATATACAGGTATTATTACTGATACTTTTGGTCTTTTCATAATCAACCTCTCTATTCTCAATTCCAATTAACAAAATTTTATCATATCTCGCTTTACATTACAATTATTCACATAACAACAATATATCAAAATTGTGCATTAAACATGGAATTTTCTACTACTTTTTTATATATAATAATTGTTGACGGAGCTTATATTATAACTTAAAATTCTAAAGTGTTAGGGAGGAGCTTATCATGAACCTAAGAATGATTCGATATATTATTGGACACATATTAATAGTCGAAGGTTTTTTATTACTAATTCCTGTAATAACATCCGTTATATACAAAGAAAGTGAAGGATATATTTATCTAGGTGTTGCAGTTGGTATTGCTTTTTTAGGCTTTATATTAACTAGATTAAAACCCAAAAGCTATATGTTCTATTTACGTGAAGGATGTGTTACTACTGCACTAAGTTGGATTTTTCTTTCTATCTTTGGCGCTATGCCACTTTACTTCACTGGTGAAATACCAAATTATATTGACGCTTTATTCGAAACAGTTTCAGGCTTCACAACAACAGGTTCTAGTATTTTAACAGATGTAGAAGTATTAAGTCATACGTCCCTTATTTGGCGAAGCTTTACTCACTGGGTTGGTGGTATGGGAATACTTGTATTCTTACTAGCTATAGTTCCATTAACTGGTGGATCAAATGTTAATCTTATGAAAGCAGAATCTCCTGGACCTCAGGTAGATAAATCACTTCCTCAAGTAAGAAAAACAGCATCTTTATTGTATGTAATATATGGCACTTTAACATTAAGCGAATTTGTAGCATTACTTATATCAAGAATGCCTCTTTTTGACGCCATTTGCATAACTTTTGGCTCTGCAGGTACTGGTGGCTTTGGCATTTTAAATAGTTCATGTGCAAGCTATTCTACAGCTTCACAGATCATTATAACTGTTGCAATGCTTCTTTTTGGTGTCAACTTTAATGTGTATGTACTGTTAGTATTTAAACGATTCAAATCAGCTTTTTCAAACGAAGAAGTTCGTACTTATTTTGCATTTATTATAATTGCAATAACTGTTATTACCGCAAATATATATGACATGTGTGAAGGACTAGGCGATGCTTTATCAAAATCATCCTTCCAAGTTGCATCACTTATAACTACTACTGGATATTCAACTGCTGATTTTAATATGTGGCCTACATTAAGTAAAACTATTCTAGTTTTAATTATGTTTACAGGTGCTTGTGCAGGCTCAACAGCAGGTGGACTCAAGATTTCAAGAATATGCATTTTATTCAAAACATTTCTCAAGGAATCAAGTTCATTTCTACATCCAAGAGAAATAAAAAAGATAAAAATAGACGGCCAATCAGTCGATCATAAAGTACTTCGTGCAACAAATGTATATATTGTAACTTACATTTTTATTTTTGTCGGTTCACTCTTACTAGTTGCAATTGAAGGATATGATCTAACAACTACATTTACTTCAGTTGTTGCAACCTTTAACAATATTGGTCCAGGTCTAGAACTAGTCGGACCATCCGCTAATTTTAGTTTTTTAAGCAATTTTTCGAAATTCGTTTTAATTTTCGATATGTTAGCAGGACGTTTGGAAATATTCCCAATAATTATGCTATTTCATCCGGGCATATGGAAGGATGCTTTCAGCAAATATAAAACAAGATATTAAAAACAATATTATGCTTCTCGCTATAAAATCAGGAGACTACCTATGGGAAGAACAGAAGAAATCGTCAATATACTCGACAACACATTTGGTACTAAGATGATTTGTTATCTAAATCATGATACTCCTTGGCAGCTTCTTATAGCTGTAATTCTTAGCGCGCAGTGTACTGACAAACGAGTAAATATTGTAACAGAAGATTTATTCAAAAAATACGCTACTCTAGAAGACTTTGCAAATGCAGATTTTGAAGAACTTAGATCAGACATAAATTCTATCGGCTTTGCAAATGCAAAAGCAAAAAATATCATAGCTTGTTCTCAAAAGCTAATAAATAATTTCAATGGTATTGTTCCTAACAATATTGACGACTTACTTACATTAGACGGCGTAGGCAGAAAAACGGCTAATGTCATTCTTGGAAATGTATACAACATTCCGAGTATCGTCGTTGACACTCATGTTAACAGAATTTCTAATCGACTAGGATTTACAACTAACTCAGATCCCACAAAAATCGAGCAAGATCTAATGCAGGTTTTGCCGCAAGACCATTGGATAATATACAATATACAAATCATTACATTTGGACGAACTATTTGTCTAGCACGTAATCCAAAATGTGATAAATGTCCTCTTACAAAATATTGTATACAATATCAAGAAAAAACAATAATAACGTTATAACCTAAAAAGGGATAAAAAAATGAAAATATATTTAACTAGACATGGTCAAACAAATCTAAATAAAAAAGAATTAATGCAAGGAAGATTTGATGAACCGTTAAATGAAACAGGTATCGAACAGGCAAAAATTGCCAGATCTAAGGTGTCTGACATTAAATTTGATGCTGTATATTCAAGTCCTCTTGATCGCGCAAAAACAACAGCTTCTATTATTGGTGACATATCAAAAGAAGATATCATTGTTGACGAACGAATTATCGAAGTTGATTTCGGACAATATGAAATGTTTCCTTACAAGGGATTAGGCCTCAGAATGACAGCATATTGGATGTTCCCTGAAATATTCAAGGCTCCAAAAAATAAGGGAGTTGAAACTGTCGAAGAAATGATAAAAAGAAGCCGTGAATTTATGCAAGAACTAGAACAAAAAGACTATGAAAATGTACTTATAGTTTGTCACGGGGGAATAATTAGAACTTTGGCCGGTTATCTTCTAGATAAGAAAAACGGAATGAAATGGAGACCAAGACCAAAGAACTGCGAAATACGCGTTTTCGAATACAAAGATGGAAAACACGCATTCCTCGGCAGTCTAAATGATGGAAACTAATATATTATATGATTTCGCTATAGCTTCCTAAATATCCAAATTGTTCACAAGCACCTGGCAATTCACCTAGTAACTGAATAAATCTAGGTGAATATACTGGAGTGTCTATATCAAAATAGAACATAAATTCAAATTCTCTATCAGGAAGTGGTCTACTTTCTAACTTATTCAAATTAATTCCTAATGCATATAATTTAGATAAGAACTTATATAACGCACCTTCTTCATGAGGAAGTGTTATCATTAGAGATGTTCTATCAGCACCAGGGTATATTTCGATATCCTTAGAAATACATATAAATCTTGTATAATTGTTATTTGTATTTTGAACACTTTCAGCTAATGCCTTTAATCCATAGAACTTCATACATGGGCGCGACGCCAAAGCAGCAATATCATTTCTATCGGATTCTGAAACCATCTTTGCTGCAATCGCTGTATTTTCACAAGGAATTATTTTAACGCCTTTAAACTGATCTAAAAACTCTGAACATTGACTGATTGCTTGCTCATGAGAATAGATTTCTTTGATATCTTCAAGCTTAGTTCCAGGCTTAACTAACAAGTTGTGTTCAATCTTAACTCTTATACTTCTAACAATAGAAAACTGATGACGCATCATCAAATCATAAACAGAATTTACAGATCCTGCAGTACTATTTTCAACAGGAATTACTCCGTATTTACATAGACCATTTTCAATTGCTGCAAATACAGCTTCAAAATCAGAGAAATACATAATATTAGCATTTCTGAATAATTTATCAGCAGCAAATTGCGAATTAGCACCTTCAATTCCTTGACAAGCTACATTTGCTGTTTCAGGGAATAATTGAGGTGTATTAGCAATTGCATTTTCAATCTTAGTAGTTAGAGTACTAGATGTTTTGATTATTCTCTTTTGATAAGCTCTACTAAGCTCAAATATTAAAGAATAAAGTGATGCTGCATATTCTCTAGTTTCTTCTGGAGTAGCCTCCATTATATCATGCATTTTCTCGCGTTCTCTTTTTTGATCAAAAATTGGCAAATTATTTTCCTTCTTATAATCTGCAATCTTTGCGCTTACTTCCATTCTTTCTTGGAATAATTTAACAAGCTGCTCGTCTATTTTATCTATTTCTTTTCTATACTCTACTCTACTCATGCTATAACTCCTCAATCATACTAGTAAAAAATTATTTATCGACTTCGTGCTTAATATCTCTACCCTCTTGAAACAAATCTCTTAACCTTTTTGAATCTTCATTTACAAGAGCTTCTCGATATTTGTTCAAATTGTCAAGCAAAATATCCATTTCCTTAAGAAGATAATCCTTATTTTCCATACATAATTCAGTCCACATATCTGGCGCCAACCAAGCAACTCTTGTCATGTCCTTGTAGCTTCCACCAGTCATACCTTTATGATTTCTAACAGTAGGACTTTTTATATAGGCATTTGCCACAATATGTGTCAGTTGTGAAGTATATGCTATCATTGCATCATGTTTTTCTGCTGTTGTTACTGTTATCAAAGAAAAACCTGCAGGTTCAAGAAGCTTTTTTACTCTATCTAGCAATACTATATCTTCATAATTTGGTGGAACTATAACCATCGATGCTCCGCGAAACAAATTTTCGTCTGCATACTTAAATCCAGAAAATTGTTTTCCTGCCATAGGATGACCACCAATATATACGTATCCATGCTGTTGTGCTATTTTCATTCCTTCTTCAACAACTACTCTTTTTGTTCCACAACAGTCAATTACGACCGTTTTTGAATTAATTACTGTGCCTTTTTGCTCCATAAAGTCTATGGCAGCTTTAGGATAAGTAGTTACAAAAATCAAATCACAATTCACAATATTATCGTCATTCAATTCACCTTGAATAGCTCCTTGAAGCTTTGCATAATTTAAAATACTTTCATCAGTATCTAGCGCAAAGACAGTATGTCCTTCCTTCGTATAAGCTTTTGCGAAAGAGCCACCAATAAGACCTAAGCCTACTATTCCAACTATCATTATTTTATAGCCTCACGAATTCCATTTACCTTTTTAACTAATTGTGCATATTCTTCAGGACGTAATGATTGTTTACCGTCACATAACGCATGAGGTGGATCATTATGTACTTCAATAATAAGACCATCTGTTCCACACGCTGTTGCAGCCATTGCCATAGGTGGAACCATTCTAGCAATACCTGTAGCATGACTTGGATCAACAACAACAGGCAAATGTGAAAGCTCGTGTAACATAGGTACAGCCGCAAGATCTAATGTATTTCTCAAATAATCACTATATGTACGTATACCTCTCTCACAAAGCATTACATTTTCATTGCCACTTGCCATAATGTATTCTGCACTCATAAGAAATTCCTTAAGTGTATTTGCAAGACCTCTCTTAAGAAGAATTGGCTTATTTGTACTTCCAAGCTCTTTTAATAAATCAAAATTTTGCATATTTCTAGCGCCAACTTGAATAACATCAACATCTTCAAACAAATCAAGATCCGACACACTCATTATCTCTGTCACAATAGGAAGTCCAGTTTCTGCTCTAGCTATCTTAAGAAGTTCAAGACCTTCTGCCTTAAGTCCCTGAAAATCGTATGGTGAAGTTCTAGGCTTAAATGCACCACCACGTAGAAGATTTGCTCCTGCTGCTTTAACAGCCTTTGCAATTTCTACAATTTGTTCTTCACTTTCTACGGAACAAGGTCCAGCAATCATCGCAAAATTGCCACCACCAATTTTAACATCTGGCCCAACTTCAACGATTGTATCCTCAGGATGAAACTTTCTATTACAACACTTAAATGTTTCTGATACTCTTTGAACTGTATCTACAATATCAAGACTATCAATCATATCAACATCAACTTTACTTGTATCACCAATAAGACCGAGGACTGTCTGATATTCACCGCTAGAAACATGTACTCCGATTCCCATTCCTTTTAACCAATCAATCAAATGGTCTTGTTTTTCTTCTCCCACATTTTGTTTCAATACTACTATCATAACTTATGCCTCCGTGTATATATAAATAGTTATACTTAGCTAACTTTACCCTACTATTTTACTAAATTTTCGCATAAAGTAAAGATAAATCTTATATTTAGACTAATATAAGATTTATCTTTTTCACGCGTTCTTTAGTTTTTCAATAATTGCCTTGTTAGGCACAACAAGATTATATTTTGTCAACAATTCTTCGTTTTGTAATATATCCTTAGTATCTGAAAATGCTTTAATCTGTCCTTCTCCTAACAACAACACCTTATCTGTTGTATCCCATATAAAATCCAAATCATGACTTGCAATTATTTTGGTATTATCAAGAGCATTAACGATTTCTATTAATCTCTTTCTATTCATAGGATCTAGGCTACTTTCTGGCTCATCCATCACAACAACTTCTGGATTCATCGCAAGAATTGTAGCAATACTAGCAAGCTTTTTTTCTCCACCCGACAACTTATAGACCTGTTTATCTTTGATATAAGCACAACCTGTTTTCTCCATTGCATCATTAGCACGTTTCTCTATTTCTTCCGAAGAAAAACCGTAATTCTTAGGTCCAAAGCAAATATCTTCATAAACAGTATGCATAAATAGCTGATTATCAGAATTTTGAAGTACAAAACCAACTTTTTGCCTTATTTCTCTTAAGCTTTTTTTATTAACCTCTATGCCGTCTACAAAAATATTCCCTTCATTTGCTGTCTCTAATCCTAGCAAAAGCTTCATCATCGTTGATTTTCCAACGCCGTTAGCACCTACAAGGCCTATACTCTCACCTTTTTCTATCGCAAATGTAATATCTTTTAAAACTTCTATATTCTGTTCATATCTAAAATTAACATTTTCAAATACGATTACATCACTCATTCGTAACCTCTCAATTTCATACTGTTATATATTTCATCTGCTCTATCAAATGTACGAAGTAGCATTTGGCCTACTAAGCTCCCCCATACTTTAAAATGTATACCTTTTTGCCCTGGTGCTCGCAAAGAATATGCCGTTGTCACATTTTCAACTTCTTCAAGAAACACTCCTATATATCTATAGGTTAACATAATTTGTGTAACTATTATGTTGGGAATATGTATTTTCCTAAGCGCCATACATAAGCTTTCTATAGATGTCGTTGCTATAAATATATAAGCCATAATAATAGCATATGTACCCTTAAGCATAAGTGTAATCATAGAAACAATTCCTGCCCTAATGACAACATCCCCAACCACAAAATCTGCTTTATCTAAGAATACATTAAATATTCCCATCAAAACCACAATAGGAATTACATATTTCAGTCTTCTGACTGCATCTAATAGTCTCAAATCAGCTAGAACAAAAAGTACAAACGGAACTACTGCAAGCAGTAACATACGCACTATATCATACTTATTTGTCGCAGTTGTGATAACAATATAAAATATTACAACAAAAAGTTTGACCAATGGATGAACTCTATTCATCCATTGGTCGCGTCTATTTAAATCATCTATTCTCTGAATTGTTCTTATAGCCTTGTTAACATTACTCATTACTAGATTCTTTCTTACTCTTACTTACACTTCTAACAATAAATGCAATACCTACACAAATTGCTACTAAGATTATACTTCCAAGAATTCCAGAAAATGTCGTTCCAAGAATTTCATTTCCATCTGTAAATGCATAATCAGGTAAAAGTGCTGTTTTGTCTTGAATATTTGCAAAAACATTATGTACAGAACCAGTTGCCTCTAATTCTGTTGTTCCTGCTATTCTTTCCATAGACCATTCTAACCCATCTGGATATGAAGATGCAAGTAAAGATAATCCACCACCAATAACAAGCGCTGTCACAAACAAAACCACCAACGTAGCTGTTGAACTTAATTTGCTATCCTTCTTAACTTCTAAATTATTATATCCATACAATAATGAAGGTCTTGCTTCATATACAAAAATAAGAACTGCTGCAGTAATAATACCTTCTACTAATCCAATAGCTAAATGAATTGGTTGCATTGTCACTACAAATATTCCAAATGGAAGCTCTGTAATACCAGAAAGCAATGTCTCAAGTGTTACTGAAAAAGCTCCAAGCTGTAAAGTAAGCACACATCCAAGAATTGATGCACCAATTATCTTACCTCTTGAATAACCTTTCTTCATTATTAAATTCCAAATAACTAAACCACCTATAAAGCAACCATAAAAGGCCATGTTCCATACATTACAGCCAAACGCCAACAGACCTCCATCAGCAAACAACAAGCATTGTATCAATAACACGCCTATCATAGTTATAAATCCAGCGTAAGGGCCAAGTAAAGCTGTTGCTAACATACCGCCGCAAAGGTGACCACTAGAACCAGTTCCTGGTATTGTAAAATTAATCATTTGAGCAGCAAAAATAAAAGCACCCATTACACCCATTACAGGCAATTTCTTACCTACATCTTCCTTACTAAGTTTTACTACTGATGTAGCTGCAGCCGCAGTACTTGCCACATACATTGTCCCTGCTACCGCTGGACTAACTAAAGCATCTGCCATATGCATAACTATTTTCCTCCATTCATTCTTTCTGTTATACATACTAGCACTTCTTTTTAGTCAAAATAAGCCTATGGGGGGGTTAAAAATAGGGCTCAAATTGTATTTTTTAAGATACAATCAAGCCCATATCGCATTTATTTAAATATTCTTACAACAAAATTATGTAAAGCATTTTGCCACACTGCATTCGCATGACCGCCCGTAGTATCATAGAAAATATGTTCAATACCATTTAAAAGCATTCTATCATGCAAGTCATATGTACAAATTCCACATACATCATCTGTCTTTCCTACCACTAACATAACTAATTTGAATGGTTCAACGTTAGGGTCATATTTCACATCATCTAATACATTTCTCCAATTATATCGTCCTGGCAAAACCACAGCCGACGAGAATGCACCTACATATCCAAACAATTCTTGGTTATTAAATGCTATATCCATAGTAGCTCTACCACCCATAGAATTGCCAGCTATAGCTGTATTATCTCTTCCAGGTGCAACAGAATAATGTTCATTTATATATGGCATCAAACAAGTTAGCATATCTTCCTTAATCTTATCATAATCCTTAACCAACTCGTTTATACTTAGACCTTCATCACTTTCCGCTTGATTAACATTACTATTAGGAAGCACTACAATCATTTCCTTAGCTCCATAGAAATATATAGCATTTGCAATAATTATATCAGCATCCTTATTTAGCCAAGTTCTGTGACTTCCATGCAAACCATGCATCAAATATAGAACAGGGTATTGTTTATTTTTGTCATAATTTACTGGTAAAATTACATTTGCATGACGGTTAGTATTAGTCACTGTCGAATAATATGTAATTGTTTCCGCCTCAGGATACTCAAACCCTGGCATCTTAGTTTTGAAATAAGGATTCTCTCTCATTTCAACTGCAATCCCATCTTCATTCACAGCTTGAGGATAGCTTCTAACTAGTTGAATCGATTCTTCTTGAAGTGCTTTATTCTGTGAAATGTTATACAAATATTGTTGTTTACTTTCATATTTTACCTGAAGGAAACTCATCCCTACAAAATTTCCAATAGCTAGCACACTCAACGTAATTGTTAATATTAACACAGTTCTTTTTTTACTATTCTTTTTATTCATTTTATAAATCTCGCATCCTTAGTATTATATTCCACTTCCGTTAAAATTATACAAATATATTCCTTTTACTACAAGTGATTTTAGACCTCAATTCTGCTTCAATGACACGTAAAAGTTTGCATAGTAACACTATTTATAGTAGTATATTAGGAAATACTTTTACGTAATTTCAAACAATTATTATAGTATTCTAAATATATGAGGTGATAAAAAATGAATAATCAACACAAAAAAAATCGAAGTAATTTTTCTAGTTCAATCGGCTTCGTATTAGCTGCTGCTGGTAGTGCAGTTGGTTTAGGAAACATTTGGCGTTTCCCATATCTTGCTGCTAGAAATGGTGGTGGAACATTTATATTAGTTTACATTATACTTGCTCTCACCTTTGGCTTTGCACTTCTTACAACTGAAATCGCTATCGGCAGAAAATACAAACAAGGCCCTCTTACGGCTTATGGAAAAATAAACACACATTTCAAATTCTTAGGTGCACTTGCATGGATCGTTCCAGTAATAATTCTTCCATATTATTGTGCTATTGGCGGATGGGCTATCAAATATCTTGTAGCATATGCTTCAGGTGATGCTTCTGCCGCAGCCGAAAAGGAATATTTTACAAATCACATTTCTAGTCAGTGGGCACCAATTATTTTTCTAATAATATTTTTATTCCTTACATCTTTTGTAGTATATCGTGGTGTAAACAAAGGAATAGAGAAATTTAGTAAATTCATAATGCCTGCTTTAGTAATAATTGTTATTGCAATAGGAATATATGCTCTTACACTTTCCTACACAGATAGCAATGGAGTAACAAGAACAGGTCTTGAAGGTTTAAAAGTATATCTTATTCCTAACTTTGAAGGAATGACAATAAAAGGATTTATTTCTCTAATAATGGATGCTGTAGGACAGTTATTCTTCTCAATTAGCGTTGCTATGGGAATTATGGTCGCATATGGTTCATACGTTAAGGATGACACTAACTTAATGCAAAGTATCAACAGAATCGAAATATTTGATACTGCAATCGCTTTACTTGCTGGTCTTATGATTATACCTGCCGTATTTACATTTCTTGGAATGGATGGAATGTCTGCAGGCCCTGGCCTTATGTTTGTATCACTTCCAAAAGTATTTCACTCTATGGGCTTTATAGGTACTATTGTTGGAGTAGCATTTTTCATTATGGTAGTTTTTGCTGCAATAACATCCTCTGTATCTATTATGGAAGCAATTGTTACAGGATTTATGGACAAATGGAAAATGTCAAGGAAAAAGAGTACTGTAATTGTAACAATATACTCTCTAATAATGGGTATTATAGTTTGCCTTGGTTACAATCTATTATACTTTGAAATTACTTTACCAAATGGTAGTACTGGTCAAATTCTCGATATAATGGACTTTATTAGTAACAACATTCTTATGACATTAGTTGCATTGCTAACCTGTATATTAATTGGATGGGTTGCAAAACCAGACATTATTATAGATGAAGTAAAACATGGCGATAAACCATTCTTTCGACAAAAATTATATGTAATAATGATTAAATATGTTGCACCTGTATTGTTGTTAATACTATTAATACAAGCTTTCGGAGCGTTTTAAATTAATAAACTAACTGTCTGTTAGTCTTATAATGAATACAAAGACGGTTGGTGCTAAATAATATGCACTAACCGTCTTTTTCTTTTCATTATTAATATATTTATCTAACATTCTTTCGTTGTCTTACCAAATATACTATACCAACAATAACTCCACCTATAACAACTCCAATAGAATCAATCATAACATCCTTAAACTCTGCACTTCTTCCCGGTACAAAATATTGATGAAACTCATCAGTTGCCGCATATAATATGCTAATAATTATTCCCACAATCCAATATACATAAAATCTATATTTTGCTTTAGCAGATATTAAGCCTATAAAACTACTATTTGTAACCTTAAAACTCTTAAATTCTGGAATAATTGCTCCTAGAACTAAAATAGACAGTACGATATACTCACTAACGTGTCCTGACTTTCTAACTGGATGATCTATTTTTTTCGCATACTCTAGCTGCTTATATTCTGGCCATGAATCAAAATCACTATACACTACTTTGCAAATCATCAGACCTATCGTATTACTGTCTTTTGTTGACTCATTTGCATCTCTTGCAGAAAACATAAATATTACTGCCATCCATATTATCATTAGTACAAAAAATATTTTTCTTCTCATATCTTAATTATAACATTTACTTTTTTATATTATCAAATAAACTGTTTACTTGATTATACAATTATATATCTTATTTTTTTGCACAACCGACTGTACAACCAGTACATTTAATATTTTTTAATATTTAGAAAAGCTGGTTACAACATCTAATAATTACGACAAGGAATCACAAATTAAATTAAATATGCAATACACAACATTCCAAGCCACCTTAGGCTTCTGCTTTTATACTAAACATTTTGTCTAGCATATAAAATCGATCCTTTTCAATATAAATCCTATCACCATAATCTAAATCAATTTCAATGTTATTATATCCTAATGTTTTCAAAACTTCCACATCCCACTCAGGTCTTTTCAAAGAACTTATTGTAAGCATATGATAAAGTTCATGGCATTCTTCCTTCAAATCATTTCCTATTCCTTCATGAGCTCTATTTTCTGGATTATATAAATTCTTGTGTGCATTTTTAGCGTATTCTGCATCAAAATTAAGTAGGACTCCTCCTGGCTTTAATACCCTCTTCCATTCATGATATGCTTCAATAGGATGCGGAAGCGTCCATGTCACATTTCTTGTCACTATCATATCAAAACTATTACCTGGAAATGCAAGATTCTCAGCATCCATTTGCTTCGCATATACCTTTGCTGTATCTAGTCCATACATATCGATCATCTCATTGGCACCACGAACCATTTCTTCCGTCAAGTCAATACCAATCACACTATGCCCCTCTCTACCAAGAATAATCTCAAAAAAGCCAGTTCCGCAACCAATATCTAAAATATGCAATGCCTTACCCTCTGGAATATACTTTTGAATTTCTCTAGTCCAACGCTCGGCCTTATTACTTTCAATTTCATCATGTCGAAGATCATAAAAACTATCAACCCGTTTTGTCCAGTAGTTTTGTACTCTATCTTTTATGCTATCTGATTGTTCTTCAAATTCTATTCTTTCTATTTCACTCAAAGTTTTATCCTTTCATTGCCTTAATCATAAATAATGGTGTGGATGCATAATTAACTTTTTCCTTTTCAGAATAAACCAAATCTCCCACATTCTCTATCGTATCCACAGCTATCACATTCAAGTTTTCCAACACATTTGCATCCCAATCTGGACGACTATGAGTTGTCATCGGTAATCTACTAGCAATCTCCTCCATTTTGTCAAAGTTATCTCCAACATTATAATCTTCAAAACCTTTCTCTGACACTTTCTTTCTATCTAGCAAATATGCATTTTTGCACTTTTCATCATTTAAATAATGATACCAATTTGCATCAAAAACAAGAAGAAGTCCATTTGGCTTTAAAACACGAATCCATTCTATATATACTGTTTCTACATCTTGTAAATTCCAAGTAAGATTTCTTGATATAACAACATCAAACGAAGAATCCTCAAACTCCAGATTTTGCGCATCGCCTTTGCAAAAATCCACGTCTGTCCCACATTTTTTCATATTTTGTTTCGCAAATTCAAGCATGTCCTCTGAATAATCTATACCAGTTACACTATACCCATTCTCTGCTAAAACAATAGATAGAAAACCAGGACCTGCACCAATATCTATAACATTAATTTCTTCTCGTTTTCTGTCAGGAAAACTCTGTTGAATTTCCCTATTTAAAAGATTTGCCCAATTCTTTCTTTGTACCCCTTTGAGTTCATCCCAATTAACCTCGGAGTAACCTGCTGCTCTATGATTCCAATAGTTATGGCACTCTTCTTTCAACTCTAAATCCACGATATTATCCTCTTTTTCTCTCTACGATATATTTTTTATTCTTCTAAGACGTATAAAAAACATCACAACAAATGCTACCGCAGTTGCTACCCACGATGCAATATATATCCAAGCAATACATTCCATTGTATGATATTTAGGAAAAATCAACCATATACTTACAACTCTTAGCAAACACATAAACACAAGGGTGACAAGCATCGGTTTCGTTGTATTTCCGATACTACAACATGCACCTGATAATGCTTCCGCTATAGCATAAAAAAAGAAGAATGGTGCTAACATTCTCATATAATGAACTGCTAATGGCACAATTTCATCTATCTCTTTAGATGCAACAAACCATTTTCCGAGAGTTCCTGTTCCAAAAAAGAGAAATACACTAATCCCTATGGTACAAATTACGCTCATAAGCACACCAGTTATCACGCCTTTTTTAACTCGCCCTATTTTTTTTGCTCCCATATTTTGAGAAGTAAATGTCGTAAGTGTTGGCGCCATCGCATCGGCAGTCAACCAAATCAACATATCTAGTTTATCACATAATCCCCAAGCTGCAATCTGATTAACCCCCATCAAATTTATACTCGCTTGCACGATAGAGTTTGCTACTGGAAAAAGCATAGATTGCAACGCCAGAGGCACCCCTTTTTTTAGCATCATCGTCATATGTTCCTTACAAAAATGCAAGTGCCATATGCGAATTTGCCCAATTTCACGCTCTGCATTCGCCAACAAATTCATTGTGTATACAGCACTTATCACTTGTGCCAACATAGTTGCAAGGGCAGCTCCTTCAACTCCCATTTTCAAGAGACCAATAAAAAACAAATCACCAACAATATTTGAAATTGAGCAAAAAACAAGCACATATAATGGCCTTTTCGAATCACCAAATGCCCGAAGTATACCTGCAGCCATATTATAAATAACCATTGCCCAAATACCACCAAAATATATCCTAGTATACATTAATGTCTGACTATATATCTCGCTTGGCACAGACAAAGCCTCTAGCATAACCGGCGAAAAAATAACACCACCAAATGTACACACAACTCCTAAAACAATAGAAACTGTTATCGCTGTTCTAATACAACAATGCATATTATCCTTATCCTTTGCCCCATAAAACTGCGATATAAATATAGTAGCGCCAGCTGCAAGACCGTTCATAAAATTCAATGGGAACTTAAACAACGTATGTACACTATCAACTGCCGCCAATCCATTTTTTCCCACAAATTGTCCGATGATAATTGCATCCGTCGTTATATATAATTGTTGAATTAGACTTCCCAAAATAATGGGAAGAACAAATTCAATTAATACTATAATAATATTTCCGCTTGTTAATTCCTTCTTTTTCATTATCTTTCACAGAAAAAGGATGGTGTCCTTTTTCTAACACCATCCCTCACACTTGTCATTTCAACTTCAAAATAATTCTTTGTATTACTCAATATCCAAATCAGCTGTAACTTGATAATAATCACACGCATGTGATGTATAGTTTGAAACATTAGATTTAGAAATCATGCTCATCTTTAAGAATGAGCAATATACAAATGCATTATCGTCTAACACTGTCTGCTGCATTTCAACTGCAAGAGCTGCTCTTTCATCTGCACCAAATGTCTTACTAAGCTTTTCCTCCAATTTATCAAGCTTTGCATTACTATACTTTCCTTGATTCTTTGTTGCATCTGTAGTTGCAAATACAGTAAACCAATATTCAGGATCTCCTGTTGGACACTGTACATTAGCCATAGCATAAACATCCCAACCAGTAACATCTTTGACAGCTTCATTATTATCGGCTGTACAATTTACATCAACCTCTATACCAATTTTCTTAAGAGTTGCCTGTGCAGACTCAGCAAGTAATGGAAGTTCTTGACGGCTTGGATAAGTGAGCCATTTAACAACAAGCTTCTTGCCATTCTTTTCGCGAATTCCATCTCCATCACTATCAATCCATCCTGCTTCCTCAAGAACTTCCTTTGCTCCTTCAGGATCATATTCCTCTGTAGTAACCTTGTCACCACCAAATGCAGAACCAGCTGGGAATGTACCGTTTGCAGGATAACCATTACCCTCTAATAGTGTTTTTACAAATCCTTCTTTATCAATTCCCATAGCAATTGCTTTTCGAACCGCTGGATCTGAACATACTGATGATTCATCAAAATTCATTTTTCCAAAGAAACATCTAGATGTCGAAATCTGAGAAAACTTATATCCATCATTTCTAAACAAAGGATAGCTTTCATAAGCCATACCATATGCTGCTTGAACTTCTCCAGATTGAAGAGCATTTGCAAGCGTATTTCCATCTGTTATAGTACGAATTGTAATCTCATCAATCTTTGGCATTCCATCCCAGTAATTTTCATTTTTCACTAAATTAATGTGATCATCTGTTTTCATTTCTTTTACAATATACGGACCAGTTCCTGCAACAATACCATTGTCGAATCCTGCGTTTACATCAATAATACATCCGTATGGATCTCCAAGGTAATTAAGAAGTGCTGGTTTTGGTTCAGATGTCTTAATTGTCAAAACTTGTCCATTTGCTTCAATCGAACTTATCTTAGTATCCTTTAATGCTCGATCATGAACCTCTAACAAATGTTCCAAGCACTGTTTTACAGCTTCGGCATCCATCTTTCTTCCAGAAGAAAATGTCACATTATCACGAAGTGTAATAACCCATGTAAGATCATCTACATTTTCCCACTTTTCTGCCAACCAAGGCTGAATCTCCATGTCGTCAGAATACCTAATCAATGTCTCTCCTATACCATAGCGGATACATGCCCAACCAGCATATGCATTATGTGGATTAACATCTGGTTCTTCATTAGAACTGTTAAATGTAGTATCTCCAATTACAAGTGTTTTTTTGCCTGAATCAGATTTTTCTTTCTTTGCCCCGCAGCCAGCAAATACTGTCATTACCAAACAAACAGAAATTGCTACTACAAGAAGTTTTTTTAATTTCATATTATCTCTCCTTTGTCTTTATATCTTTAGAAAGTGCTACAACACACTATCAATAAGATTCTTTGTATATTCTTCTTTTGGTGCTTTGATTACATCATCTGGAATACCTTCTTCCACAATTTTACCCTGATACATAACCACTACCCTATCACAAAAATTCTGAACTAATGCAATATCATGACATATAAATAAATAAGAAATACATAGTTCTTTTTGCAAATCATCCAAAAGTTTTAATATATCTTTTTGCACTGTAACATCAAGTGCTGAAGTCGCCTCATCCAAAATCAAAATTTGTGGCTTTATGGCAAGCGCTCTAGCTATTGCAGCCCTTTGACACTGTCCTCCACTAACCTCATGCGGATATCTTTTCACAAATTCCTTATCTAAACCACACAGTTCTAACAATCGTTCTGCTTCTTTTAAAGCCTCCCTTTTCTTCATTCCATCATTTATTAAGCTTTCAGAAATACCATCTCCTAATGTACATCGAGGATCAAAACTATCCGTAGGTGTTTGAAACACCATTTGCATACACTTATATACTTCTTTTAATTTGCGACCATTTGCTAGAGTAATATCCTTGCCATTCAAATAAATTTTTCCCTCGGTAGCATCTATAATTCGCGTAATCATATTAACTACTGTAGTTTTTCCACTACCACTTTCTCCAATAATTGCTAGTTTTTCTCCTGGTCTTAAAGAAAAACTGATATTATCAACAGCCGTAAAGGATGGTCGCGATTTAGAATAAAATGTTTTTGTTAAATTCTCAACTTTAAGTATGGGTTCCATAGCTTACCTCCGTAATACTGGAACTGCAGATAACAACTCTTGTGTATACATGGATTGTGGATTTTTTAATATTTCTTGTGTCTTTCCATATTCCATTGTATTTCCATGATTCAACACCAACATGCTATCTGTCATAGCACGAACAACTCCAATATTATGCGTTACCAATAAAATTGTTGTTCCAAAATTTTCTCTGACCATCAGCATTTCCTCAACAACTTGTTTTTGTACAGAAACATCTAATGCCGAAGTCGGTTCATCCGCCATCAAAATCTTAGGATTTAAGAGCATTGCCGCTGCAATACCAACTCTTTGTTGCATTCCTCCAGATAATTCAAATGGATAACTATCTAAAATTCTTCTAGGATTTTCAAAACCAAATTTATTTAGTAGGTTTTCCGCTTGTTCCTCAAACTCAATCTTTGTCTTCTTTTCATGTTCAGTCACAAATTCATACAGCTGATCTCTTACCGTACGAATCGGGCAAAAGGAGCTTCCTGCCATTTGGAAAATCATTCCAATCTCTGCACCGCAGATTTTTCTCATCTCTTTTTCTGACAAATCTGGCAAGTCTTTGTTGTCATACCAAATATCTCCTCTTGTAACTACACCAGTCTTTCCAAGCAGGCCCATAGCTGCTTTTATTAGAGTCGACTTTCCACTTCCACTTTCACCTACAATTCCAAGTATTTCACCTTCACTTGCCGCAAAAGAGCAGTCGTTAATCACAAGTTTTTCGCCATAGCTTATATCTACATGTTCATATCTTATTATCTCTGACATAAAGCCTACCTCTCGTTTTTTGGATCTAACCAATCTCGAACGGTATCACCTAGGAGATTGAAAATCATAACGGATATTAGAATTGCAAAACCAGGTGCCAAAGTCACCCATGGGTTCGTCGTAAGAAGATTTCTTGTATCACTCATCATACTTCCCCATTCAGCTACAGGTGGCTTTGCTCCTAGTCCAAGGAAGGATAAGCCTGATAATTCCATCATCATCGTTCCAATGTCCAACATTGCTGTGACAAGTATTGGTCCAAAAATATTAGGCAAAACATGCTTAAAAAGTATTTTCAAAGTATTACTTCCAGACAATTTTGCCGCTCGAATAAATACTGAATTCTTTAATGCAAGCGTTTGACTTCTTGCCACTCTGGCATACTTGGGCCAACTAATGGCTGCAAGCGCAAAAATTGCATTTTGTACGCCACCCCCAAGAACCGCTGCAACTGCAAGTGCAAAGACCAATCCTGGAAATGCCAAAAACATATCTGAGATTCGCATCAATACAGAATCTAGCAATTTGCCATTCCAGCCACAAATAATACCAATAATCGTTCCAAAAACAGTAATAAATGCCACTAACAATAATGTTGAATAAATGCTTGTTTTACTGCCAACTATCACTCTCGACAACATATCTCTACCATATCGGTCTGTACCAAGAAGATGTGCTATAGAAGGTGCTGCTTTTGCATTATCCAAATCTTGAAGATAAGGATTATACGGACATAGATGTTCACTAAAAAATGATGCAATTATCAATAATAATGCCAACCCACCAAAAATAATCAATCTAACCTTAATTGTATTTTTTTTCTTTTGTGGGGCTCTAACTGTTGGTATACTCATTATTCTGTCGCCTCCAGTCTAATTCTTGGATCTAGCAAATGATATAATAGATCTGTCACTAAATTAACTAAAACATATATAATTGCCATCCAAACTACATAAGCTTGTATTATCGGATAATCTCTCATATTTATAGCATCAACAGCCATCTTGCCGACGCCATCCCACATAAAAATACTCTCAATAATTGCTGTTCCACCTAACAAATTGCCAATTGACAAAGCAAGTAATGTCACAATAGTAAGAAAAGACGATTTCATCACATTTTTCCATAAAATAATGCTGTCACTTACCCCTCTTGCTTTTGCACCTTGAACATATTCTTTATTTAATTCCTCTAACACCGTTGCACGAACTTGTCTCATATACTTTGCAGACATAGAAATCGCAAGCGTTAGTGTCGGCATCAAAGCACTTTTAATATTTGTTCCATTGGAAATAATTGGAAGCCATCCAAGTTTTATGCTCAACAATTGCATCAACAACATACCAATAAAAAAACCTGGCATCGCATTTCCAACAAAACTGAAAAATCGAAGTACATAATCAACTGCCTTATCATGCTTTATCGCAGTTAATATTCCAAGTGGAATAGAAATAAGGATTGTAACAACAATTGATAAAAATGTGAGCAATAAGGTTGCAGGAAGTTTTGCTACAAAAGCAGAAAAAACAGATTCTCCTGTCACATAACTTGTTCCCATATCCCCTCGAAGCATACGGCCTAACCAAGTAAAGTATTGTACTAAAAACGGCTGGTCTAACCCCAATTCTGCACGCTTGGCATCAATTACTTCCTGTGCCACCTCTGTTCCACGATTAGCATATAGTTCAGTAACTACATCACTTCCCGCCATATGCATCATAAAAAAAGTCAAAAATGTAATACCTAGTAAAATTGCAATCAATTGTAAAAAACGTTTTAAAACATATTTCATCTATATATCCCTTCACCACGCGAAAACATCGAAAATAAAGTTCAAAACTTTAACCATGTGTTATTTTATCGTTTTGATTTAGGACCCACAAGCCACCCTGGGGGATATTTTTTCACTTTAAAAGAATAATTATCAAAAAAAGAAGACTCAAAATCCTTTTTTAAAGAATTTTGAATCTTCTTAGTCGCATGCGAGAGAGGTTGCGGTCGTCCAGTGGACGACCTTGCGCAGCAAGAGCAACGACCGAGCCGGCAGGCGAGATCGAACCCCTTCGAATACGAACCGCAGGTTCGTTGTACAAAAAAACAGAGCACTTAATGCTCTGTTTTTTGTACAATATAACGTGCGAGAGAGGATTCGAAGGTGCTAGACGTAAGAGAAACACAGTAAAATCAAGGCTTTCAGTCCATCTAACTACTGTTGAACCTCTTCTTGTACCTATTTTTAACAAATAATAAACTATCATCTAGATTCTAAATTCTATCTCTATTCAGAGACGAATTCCAACATATTTAATTTAACAAGATTACAAGTCAACTTTGCTCTTTAAATACACGAAAGGATCAAAGTAAATGGATGTAAATCTTAATACCGGCAATCACATTGTTGATGAAGTCGGCAAACTACATTTTACTGGAAATATTATTCCAGAGACCTGGTACCAAACCATAGTCAATGAAAAAGGCAAGCTTAATACCATAGCTGTTCTTATTCTTTCAGACATTGTGTACTGGTATCGCCCAACTGAGATTAGAGACGAGCACACTCTATCCGTTTCTTATCAAAAGAAGTTCTCTGCTGATTTATTGCAACGCAGTTATGAACAACTATGTAACAAGTTCAATATCAGTAAGAAACAAGCTAGAGACGCACTTATCATTCTTGAAAATCTTAATGTTATCAAGCGACACTTACGAACTGTCAACACACCTAATGGTGCTCTTGGCAATGTAATGTTTATTGAACTATTGATTGATGGATTGATAAAAGTAACCTATCCAGAAGAAGGGGCTATTTACAAAAATGTTAATAGGTATTCCCCTAATAGTGAAGAGCTTATTACAAAATGCGATAGCCCTGTTTGCGAAAAAGTTAAGACAAATACAAAGAATACTACACAGATTACTACAGAGATTTCTACAACAACTAGCAAGGACCAAAAAGCCTATTCAACTGATGTTGTTGCAAATGCAAAAGAGATACTCTCTGGACTATCTATCACTGAAAAAGATGCCTTAACATTACTTCGCACATGTGATGGTGACTTAAACAAATTAAGAATTGCTAAAGAAGTTCTTGATAACTATAAAGAACCAGTAGCTAACGCAGTAGGCTTCTTAATCAAGGCAATTCAAAATAATTATCATTTGCTAAACAAGAAGCCAGAGAAGCTTAAAAACAGCTTTCACAACTTTGAACAACGCGATTATAACAAAGATTACTACGCCGAACTAGAAAAGCGACTATTGTTCAACTAAATGAAAACTGTGGGAACCACTTTATCACTTACTTCTCTTGATCAACAAACATTTGCCTTAAGATGGCTTGTCAAGGGCGTCAGCCGCTTGCGGTGCTTGCACCCTTGAAAAGGTAGATTAAGGCTAATACCCTAGCTCAAGAGAAGTAAAACAAACATGGAGGATTTTAAAATGAATAATTACATTATTGGTGTTGACGTTGGATACGGAAACACAAAAACTAAAAACTTTATATTTTCATCAGGTGTCACAAAGCTTAGTGGTCAACCTGGCATGAACGACAATGTTGTGTTTTACAACAATAATTACTACTCAGTGGATTGTACAAAGACTGGTATTCAGCAATCCAAAATTGAAAACGAGAATACTCTTATTCTTACCCTTGCTGCAATCGCAATGGAACTTAAGAAAAGAAATGAGACCTCAGCTGCTGTTCACCTTGGGGTGGGAGTTCCTCTCACGCGAGTTGGAGCAGAAAAGTCAGACCTTGAAGATTATTATAAGAAGCAACACCGTTACACCTTCGAATTTGAAGGCATCAAATATGACATTCACCTTTTATCTGTAACCGTGCTTCCTCAAGGTTATTCAGCTATCGCAGGTTGCGTATCGGAATTCAAACGTTCCACTCTAATCATAGACATGGGAAGCTGGACCGTTGATATCCTTCCTCTTAAAGAAGGCAAACCTGAAATCGCAAAATGCAAAAGCTTACAACTGGGTTCTATCAAAGCTATGCAAGACATTAACGAAGCGCTTCGCCAAGAAATCGGTTCAGAAGCGGATGAACTTACACTTAAAGACATCATGATCAATGGCAAAAGTGATATTCCAGATAACTACTTAAGGGTTTCGCAAAAAATCCTCTCACGTTACGTGAACGATATCATGGAACAACTTCGTGCCCAGGGTTTCAATCCAGACCTTATGCAATTTGTCTTTATTGGTGGCGGTGCTACTATCATCGACAACTTCATTGATAAGAAACTCTATCCTAGCATCACTGTTGTGTCAGATGTTCACATCAATGCCAATGGATATGAAGCTCTTATCCATGCTAAGCAACGAAAGGGCCAACTATGTTAACTAAAACCCTTCGTCTATATGATTCAGAAAAAGAAAATATCGTTGCTGATGCTCTATCCAATCACAAGAATTATGGCTACGATACTGAACGCCAAATGATTGTGGATTGCATCTACAAAAGCATCAGTGATGAACACCCTTCTTCTACTGTTTCATTTGACGAAGAAGCCTTTATAAACAAGCTACTGGCTCGCCTACAAAATGAACTAAGGATTGACAACGCATCCTCTCACGTAACTGGCAATTCGCCAGTTACAAATTATGACTCTTCAAGTGATACTACAAATCCTGATTTGGATAACGCACTTGATTTTATAAACGGCTTATTCTAACTGTTGTCAATCTGAAAGCACTTACTGAATGCAAACTGACATCAATTACTAAAGTGCTTTTAAGCAACAAATACTATCCAAGCTATCAACCACTTATATATTACCAGCTACTTACTTATACTTACCGTAAAAACTAACGGTAAGTATAAATTGGTTGATAGGCAAGTATCGCCTCGTGGCAAGCCACGAGACACCGTAAACAGCCCTACTCGGTCTGTTTACTATACTTGCCAGTGGCCTTAGCCCCTTGGAACCCTAAGTCAAGGGTTTCACCCTTAACAAACCGGAGCACATCTTTTTGCCACTACGCACCAAAAGGTCCACTGGACCTTTATGATGCTTGTGTCTTCAAAGATTAAGGGCTTTGCCCTTGCATCCCACCAGCGGGAGACCCTCTGGACTCCCCTACAATAAATATTAACAAGGAGGAATTTACGCATGACTAATAAACCAAATCGTGTTCGCAATCATAATCTTTATGTCCGACTTAATGACAAAGAATATAACCTATTTTTAAAAAAGCAAAAATCATCCGGTCTTAGCAAACAAGATTATGTCATAGATGCAATTACTAATTCTAAAGTTACATCAAGCGAATACGTTGAACAACTAAAAGAACTTAATTCAAACGTAGCAAACTACAACCGACAAATCAGCGGTATGGCAACTAACATTAACCAGCTTGCTCACAAAGCAAACGCTACTGATTTAATTGATACCTATGCAATAGAAGAAGCTACTGACGAAATTATATCAGCAAAGAAAGAAGGTGAGAAAATATGGCATTCAATAAGATCATTAATGGCAACCGCTCCACGCATGGCTCCATGAAAAACTGTATCTCCTATGCCCTACGGGATGAAAAAGTCAAAGATGGCTTTGTTCATGTCACGGGCCCCTTTGCCTATGACAAAATAAACACCAAGAATTGCTACTCTTCTTTTATAGAAGAAAAAAGACTTTGGAACAAAGACCGCGGAAGAATGTATATGCATTCAATTGTTTCCTTTCACAAGGATGAAATCATCACTGTAGAAGAAGCCTTTGAATTTGCCAAAGACATTGCAGAAAATGATCCCTTCTATCAAGACTTTCAAACCATTGTTGCTATTCATCAAGATCGAGATCATATCCATTGTCACTTTGTTAGCAATACTGTTTCATACATAGACGGACACAAGGAACATCATTCTATCAAAGACTTAAAGGATATGATGGATAGGACCAACAAGAAAGCTTGCGACTTAGGTCTTTCCCTTAATAAAGCTGGCAAGCATTTCGATGGAAGCGCTATTGAACCTGGCTACATAACTACATGCAACACCATGAAGTTTCGATTACTTACTAATAATAAAAAGCAAAGCATATTAAAAGACTTAAGCATGGCTGTGCTAGAAGAAATGAAGCTTGCTAAAAATCAAGATGAATTCATAACTAACCTTAAGAGCAAACACAATATTGAAGTTGCTTGGAAAGATAATCGTAAGCACATACTCTTCTACACTCCTGAGGGCAAGAAAGTTCGTGATAGCAATCTATCCAAAACCTTCAATATAGATATCAGCAAGGAAAGTCTATTAAAAACTTTTGACAACAACAAACCAAAAGCTATACCTATATCTATAGAGGATATTGATAGAGTTCAGCAACTAGCATGCATCCTCATGGCTGCAACTGTTACAACTGAATACAAGCGTCAGCAAAAGAAAATCCTTTTTGACGATTTAGGTTATGACAGTTCTTATGAATTAAATGAGCTACGTGATATGCAGCTAAACAAGATTAAAAAAGAAACAGAATATGAAGAAAACTTAGATCTAGAAGCTATGTATATGGCTTGTAAAAGAGCATTTAAAAGAGACTATCATCTTAACATCTGGTACATCATTGAAGATAAACTAAAGGAACTATCTCCAGACAATAAGATTGATATCAAGATTCTAAACAAAAGCGCCGTTCTTAACATAAGGCGCATCCTTACTGAGTTGAATGATAAATGCGACCAGCCATATGATATCGATAAAATCATGCATTCAAAATACGAAATCGTACAAGATAGCGAAGGTCTGGCTCAGAATCCTCCACCGCACAGACGCGCCCATAGACGATAGTATAAAAAATCCGCCCCATCCTATCAAGGTGTTCTACCTTGACAGGATCAGACGGATTATTTTTTTGATAATCAAGGGGCTGCGATAGAAACATATAGCAAAATACTATTACTCCCTAAGTATATTTTTCATACTATTTCGCTCCTTAACTACCTTATTCATCAACGGTGTCAAATAATAATCTTGGAATCCAAAGAATCTTGTCATACATTTTTGCTTCAACTGAGATTTAATTGAGAATGCACCGCCCTCTTCCGGATCCTTATTTGCAACCTTGCCTTGATAGATATAATCATATGCTGGCCATGTTTCTAACCAGAAATCCAATTCATCCTTAGCTTGCTGCTCAAACAATTCATCATACTTAGGCGATTCATCCATATTAATACCAACAACAGCATCATCTAGATGATCTTGGTACTCAGCATAGACCTCTTGCAAACTCTTGAATTCTTTTGGAAGTCTAACCTTTACTTCATCATCTTCTGATGTAATAGCAATTGCATATTTTATTAATAACTTATTAAAGATTCTAATCTCTTCCTCATCAGTAAGACCTAGATTCAACATATCTAATGGATCAGCTTGCATCGCTCTAGCCATCTCTACTAATTTATCAGCCTTTGCATTTCTTCCACCAGCTTCATACTTTGCCAATGCTGACTGTGCCATTCCTACAGAATCAGCTAATTGTTGTTGTGACATATCAGCCATCATTCTATGCTTTTTAATCTTTTCTCCTGATGTTTCAACTGGATAAAACATACCATATACCTCACTAATTTCTTGTAAAATAAAAAAAATACCATAAATAACATTTTGTCCTTGACATTATGACAAAATGTATATATCATAATAGACATAAAGACAAAGCTAGACAACTATACACTAATCTAGCACTTGTAATTATCCTATATACAAACGATTATAACATAATAACATTTGTATAGTAAACAACTGTGTATAGTATGTACCTTGAAAATTGAATATGTGTGAATCTAGATGGCATGAAAGGAGACATATAATGAGAGAAACGACAAAACATGACACTAGAAACGACGCTATAGCTGTTGATATTGATGGCTTAATGGCACTACTATCTTGCGGAAAGCCAACCGCTAGGGAGATCGGAGAGAAATCACAAGCTCGCATTCCTACATCTGGCAGACGTGTTCTTTATTCAGTTGACAAAGTTAAGAAGTATATCAAAAACAATGCTTACTAATCAATGAAAGGAGTTGATAATCTATGGCAGAGGCTATGCAGACTCCTAGCATACCACTAGATTCTACTAACCAAATTGCACAGATTTTGGCCCTTAGCCTTAATTTGTCTGCCTTAGACGTCAACCAATCTGATTTGTCAGCATTAATAAACTGTGATAACCTAGACCTAGATGGACTGAAAGCCCTAACAGAAAGGGCTAAGGAAGAAATGAGAAGAAAGGAAATATTATCACAGTATAAAATATATCAATTTAAGTCTGGAATGTATGAAGGACAATGGTTCGCCAAGAAGAATGGCAAAAAGGTTCATCAAGCTAAAACTAGGAAAGAATTAGAGGATAATATAGTAGCTTGTTATAACGGAATGATTCCTAATAGCAAGACAACCTTCAAGGCTATCTTTGAAGCATGCCAGGACGACCGTATCAAGCGAATTAAGGACCCTGGTTCACTTGCATCAGCGAAAGCTACTAAGAAGAATCATGAAAGGAATTATCGCCGCTTTATTCAAGGAACTTTTCTTGAGAACAAGCAGATTGCTGAGATAACCAAACATGATATTGCTAAAATTCTTGATTTGAACTTAGAACGCTATGAACTTAAGAAGCAAGCTTTCAAGAATCTTAAGACAATTCTCAACCAAACACTTAATTATGGAATCAAATTAGATTTAATTCTAATGAATCCTATGCTACAAGTATATTGGGATGATTATAAGAATTGTTTTGCACCATCCACTCCTATTCAGGAACGTGGATACACTATAGAAGAAATGCAAGCTATGTACGAAATAACTAGACATAACCAGGAGATCGAACCTGAGGATGCTAGACACTGGTCTTATGAGTTTAATCTACTTACAGCTACAAGACGAGCAGAGATACCACCTCTTAGATGGTCAGACGTACATTTAGAAGAAGGCTACATTGATATCCATCAGGAAGAAATAGGCGAAGAACCATATATTATCAAGGATGAAACAAAAACAGCCATTGATCGCTATTTCCCTATTACAGAAATAGTTCTCGAATTTTTAATAAGACTTAAGGAAAACAATGATAAGTATCATCCTGGCAGCGAGTTCCTATTTCCAGATGAAAAGCAAGTACTCGGTTGTATAACACCACAAGTAACTTATAGAGCTCATACTAAGATATGTAAGCAATTAGGTATAGAACTATCCAAAGAAATACCTAGAGGCACACATGCATTTAGAAGAGTTCATCAAACAGCATTTATTGAAGAAGGCGGATCTATTGAGCTAGCTTCAAAAGTTTACGGAAACAGTCCAAAAGTCGTAGAACAGCATTATTTATTAAACTTAAATGCTAAAAGTTCTGCTTCTATCGTAGACATGACACAACGTAAACTCACTGAACAACTTGTTCACTGCTAGTTCACTTGAGTCTGAACCTCCTTGAACCTCTTTTTTGTAGACAATAAAAAAGACTCGAAGCCCTTGATACTAAAGGGTTTCAAGCCTAATCGAAATAACGTGCGAGAGAGGATTCGAACCCCCGACACCTTGGTCCGTAGCCAAGTGCTCTATCCAGCTGAGCTACTCACACGTATCTGTGTTTTTCAACACCGATAAATATTATAATACGAACTATCACAATTTGCAAGATAATTTTCCAAAAAACTATTTTTATAAAAATTTTAAAAAATTTCTAAAAATATAAAACCTATCCCCTTTCTCATTCGTAATATATACAGAAAGCAAAACAAGATATGAGAAAGGAGCTCATTATGAAGAAAAAAATATTAAAAGCAACACTAATTTTAACAATGTTATTTGCATCAACTATCATGTTAACCGGATGTGGTTACACTGGAATGAGATGCGACAACGGAACTTGGAGATATGTCAAAGAAGACCAAGTTCAATACAACTTCACTGGAATGGCTAACAATGAATATGGCTGGTGGTACTTCGAAAATGGCCTTATTAATTGGAACTATACAGGTATGGCATGTAACGACTGGGGCTGGTGGTATTTTAGAAACGGTCAATTAGATTGGAATTACACTGGACTCGCCAACAACATTTTCGGACAATGGCTATACCAAAACGGTAATCTTAATTTCAATTACAACGGCAACTGGGGGGACTATCATATTACAAATGGTCACGTAGATCATAAGCACACTTATTCTACATTTAACGCTTATCAACCAACTTGTACTACATCAGGCTACACTGGCGATGTAAAATGTACAACTTGTTATACTGTTAAATCATATGGTAAACATTTACCAGCTTATGGTCATAACACTGCAAAACGCACAACACTTAATGCTTCTTGTAGTTCAGAAGGACTAAGCGAAACATATTGTAAAACCTGTGGTTCAATAACTGAAAAAACCTCCATTCCTAAACTACCACACAAAAGCACTGAAATCTTCGGTAAATACGAGCCTACATGTACAACAGATGGCTACACAGGCGATGAAGTATGCACAGTTTGTAACGAAATCATCAAATCTGGAAAACCTATTCCAGCAAAAGGTCACAATTACATTGTCTATGATGAAATTGATGCAACCTGCTCACACGGAACTACAAAATACTTACAATGCACTGATTGCCCTGAATACACTTATGAGACTAATAATGACAAGCTTGAACACAGCTTTACAACAATATATGAAGAAAAATATTCTTGCACACAAGACGAATACAAACTAGAACAATGTGATTTTTGTCATGAATATAGAGAATCTCATAGAGAGGCTCTAGGACACGATTACAAATTATCAAACGACAAGAAATCCATCGTTTGTGATAAATGCAAATCAACATTTACTGAAACAATCAGCGATAAAGTAAGAGACGGAAAAATGTATGCAAGTTGTGGTTCAAACATTGCAATAGGTCAAAACCTAACTATCGACGGAAATACAATAAACATTGACGAATACGATTTTTACGAATTGAACAAAATGTATGCAGACTTTTGGTCAAATATGAGAATAGAATCTAGCAACAAAAATGCTATAGACGTATTAAAGCATGACTACCAAACTTACTTCCAAACAGACGCATGTAATGGTGTGACAGTAGATCAGCAAGATGTACTCAAGGCTAAAAGCCACGGTAAATCACATATAAAAATATATTTCCATGACATCTTATTCGACGAATTTGATGTATATGTTGGAGCATCTATTGTCGACGGAATCAAAGCTGCTAGAGCTGGAAATACAGACGCATCTGTATTTGACGGATATTCATCTATACAAAAAGATGCCACTATCGCAGCTGCAGATATGCTAAATGCAACTGTAAACGATAATATGACTGACTACGAAAAAGTCATCGCAATAAAAAATTGGTACAAATCAAATGTAAACTACTGCTTAACAGGTGCTAATTCAAACCCTTCATGTGAAATCTTCTTAAATCATCAAGGTCGATGTGAAGATTACGCAGAAACATTTTCACTACTTCTTGAAGTATTAGGAATTGAAAACTACTACGTAAACGGCTCTTCAAGTAATTATATAGAGACTTACGATGCTGATGGAAATGTTGTTATAAATAACGGACATGCATGGAACATTTTGAAATTAGATGCAGGTAACGGAAAAGGTCAACAATGGTACTACGCAGATATGACTTGGGATCAATTCAATACAGAAAATACTGTACCAGAGCTTAACACTTTAGACGGATTTGGTTTTTATAAAAAAGATTCTACACAAAATAGAACAGCAACTTCATTTATTAAGCTAAGACCTTCTGATATGTCAGCAGATACGAGACCTTGGACATATGACAGTTCTCAAAACAACCTAAAAGATTTTACAGAATTTACATTCTAATTTATGTCATTCACTACTATTCCACTCTCATATAATTTATGAGAGTGGAAAATGAAAGGAGCTACTATGAATAATCTACTAGATAATTTTGAAAAATTTTGGGATAATAATTGCAAAGATATATTATATGAAAACAAACAAATAGACTTGCTATTATATTTATATTTTCACTTAGGAGAAATTGATGATGAATAACGACATTAATATATTAATCAAGAAAATACAAAATAACGATGAAATGGCAATTGCAAAACTATACGAGCAAATCAAGCCCAAAAGTCTTTCTATCGCCAGACAATATGTCAATAATTCTGATGCTGAAGATATGTTTCACACTGCTTTTCTTAAGGCGTTAAATCATATTAACACATTTGATTCAAGTAAAAATTTTACGTCCTGGTTTGACGTAATTCTTGTCAACACATGTAAAGATTTTCTTGCAAAGAAAGATACAAGTGCCACCAAAAATTTCTCCGAGATAGATGAAACCTCAGAAAATGACAAGCAATTTATAAACTCTTTACAAAGCACTGACAAGGCTTTTGACCCAGAAGGAAGTCTTGACTCAAAAGCTCTTACCGAAATTATGGGAAATATAATTTCCAACCTCTCAGAAGAACAAAAAGAAGCTCTTATTCTTTTCTATTATAAGGAAATGTCTGTAAAAGATATTGCAAAAGAAAAAGGTGTTTCAGAAAATACTATAAAATCTAGACTCAATTACGCACGAAAAAAAGTAGGTCAAGACGTTGAAGATTATGAGAAGAAAAATGGAATTAAACTTAGAAGCATTGGTGCTATTCCACTTCTACTTGTATTCCTTCATACAAGCGAAGGCGCAAGCCTTGTAGCCTCTATTACAAGCGCCGCATCTACACTTGGCGCCGCCGCTACAGCAAGCGCTACAAAAACAGGTATTGCAAAATTCCTTTCCACATTATATGGCAAACTAATTACCATAATTGCAGGCACAGCAATCGTTGGTGGAGCTGTAACTGGAATAGTTTTAATGCAACCTAATGATCCTATAATATACGAAGTATGTACATCTATACGCGAAGACGATGATGTGAAAATATCAAATCTTATTGCTTATGGTTCTCACAATTTCCTTGAAAAAGACTCAAACGGAAATATACATACAATAGATTCAACTAAAAACCGAGAAAAACCAAAAGATTTTCTCCAAAAAGATTCTCAAACAGAAGAAGCTTTAAATGTATTATTTGAGCACAAAAACGAAATCCAAGAATACTCAGATAAAATGACGGATTATGCTATAACCTACAGCAATGAACATCCCGATGCAACTATACAAGAGCTTCACAAAGATACCAAAACCAAAGCATTAGATGTAACCAGCTACTATCCTGATACCCTAACATTTAACACTCAATACGGCAAAATGACAATGAATGTCACCAAAGTACTACTCATACCAAGATACATGACTATTACCGACCACCAAAAATCTTATGGTAAATTCAGAAATGCTAAAACATTCCCAATTACTGTAAATGGTGAAAAAAAGGATGGTCGTTTTGATGGCTTCTACATTTCATATTACGGAAAACTTGTTGAGTAGCAAACATAAAAAAACCAACCACAAATCGTTAGATTATATATGTACTCATTTTACTGATCTAAAACCAGTGAAATGGGTACATATTATTTAAGTCTAACTTTTGCAGCTGGCATAAATTACAACTATAGTTTCATATCATCTAATAAACACAAAATTTATTAAATGTCTCAATAAATTCAATTATTATTATATACTCTTAATTCTTAAATTGATAATAACTCACTATATGCTTTAAGTGCACCATCAGTATCTCCTGCAAGAACCTTCTTAGCAAGAACCTTTCCTAATTGAACACCTTCTTGATCAAAAGAATTTATATTCCATGCAAAACCTTGGAACATAACCTTATTCTCAAAATGAGCTAGCAATGCTCCTAAAGCTTCAGGAGTTAATTCCTCACCAACAATAATACTTGATGGTCTATTGCCTTCAAAATACTTATTCTTATCGTCATCATCCTTACCACATGCAAATGCTACAATTTGTGCAGCAACATTTGCCTTAAGCTTTTGTTGACTTGTGCTATCTTCGATAACTACATCATTTGCCATTTGTGAATTCTTAAATCCGACAAATTGAAGTGGAATGATGTTAGTACCTTGATGTAACAATTGATAGAATGAATGTTGACCATTTGTTCCTGGTTCACCGAAAATTACAGGTCCAGTAACATAATCAATCTCTTCTCCAAATCTATTAACACTCTTACCATTAGACTCCATATCTAATTGTTGTAAATGTGCAGGGAAACGGCTCAATGCTTGTGAATATGGAAGTACTGCAGTTGTACCATATCCTAATACATTTCTCTCATATACACCAATTAAAGCATCTAATAAAGCTGGATTCTTACGAATATCTGTATTCTTTGCAAGCTTATCTTCTTCAGCAGCACCATTTAAAAATCTCTCAAAGATTTCTGGTCCAAATGCAAGTGAAAGAACAGCACCACCAACTGAAGAAGTAGATGAAAATCTTCCACCGATATAATCATCCATGAAGAATGCATCTAAATAGTCATCACTCTTTGCAAGAGGAGATGTCTCAGAAGTAACAGCAATCATATGCTTACTTGCATCAAGTCCTGCATTTTTAAGAGCATCCTTTACAAATGATTCGTTTGTCAATGTTTCCAGTGTTGTTCCTGACTTAGAAACAAGAATAAATATAGCGTGCTCAACATCTACACCTGAAATAACAGCTGATGCATCATCTGGATCTACGTTACTAATAAACTTAGCTTCCATCTTAAAGAAACCATTAACCTTAGCCCAATTTTCTAAACTAAGATACATAGCTCTAGGACCAAGATCACTTCCACCAATACCAATTTGTACAGCAGTAGTAAACTTCTCACCATTCTCATTTACTATCTCACCATTGTGAACTTTGTTAGCAAATTCTGCTATTCTATCTTGCTGTGACTTGTAAAATTCTCTCTTATTTACGCCATCTGCTACTACATCATCGCCTAATTGACCACGAGTTAATTGATGAAGCACTAATCTCTTCTCACCAGTATTAACAACCTCACCATTGTATAAACAAGCATATTTATCAACTAACTGTTGTTCATCAGCCATTTTAGCTAAAACGTCAATTACTTTATCATCTACTTGCTTTGAAGCATAATTAAATACTAATCCCGATGACATATTAACTTGCATGTCCTTTACTCGCTTTGCACCATTGTCACCGCTCATAACCTCTTTAACTACAACTTGATTCTTTAGACCTTCTAACTCTTTAGCAGACTCTAATTTATCATAATTTGTCCAATTAACCATTACGCTACCTCTTTTCGTATTAAATTTAACATATCAGTAATATGTGTCCTAAAATATATTACAAATTTTGAAATATAATAAAACATTTTTCTGAACACACTATTGTATTTTAGCACATTTATAGTAGATTTTGTTAAATATATTTGATTTATTTAACACATAATCATCTTCATATTTAAATAGTATAAAAAATTAATCGAAAACAAAACTTATAATAGTTTCAATCATCTACAAAGACATATAGAAATATTTATACAAAAAAAAGACTGTATCATATGATACAGTCTCTGCCGCAGACCGGAATCGAACCGGTACGATGTCGCCACCACAGGATTTTAAGTCCTGCGCGTCTGCCAGTTCCGCCACTGCGGCTTAAGTCGTTGCCGTTAGGCAATGACATATAATGGGACCAACAGGGCTCGAACCTGTGACCCCCTGCTTGTAAGGCAGGTGCTCTCCCAGCTGAGCTATGATCCCAGAACAAGTATTATTATATCATTTTTCCACTCATTGTAAAGTAAAAAATAATACTTTTTTCACATAAGTGAAACGACCCAAGCGGGACTCGAACCCGCGACCTCCGCCGTGACAGGGCGGCGCTCTAACCAACTGAGCCATTGGGCCATATTTATTAAGTTATAAGTGGACCCTCGGGGACTCGAACCCCGGACCGACCGGTTATGAGCCGGTTGCTCTAACCAACTGAGCTAAAGGTCCATATCTTTTATACAAGCCGATGATCGGACTCGAACCGATAACCTGCTGATTACAAATCAGCTGCTCTGCCAATTGAGCCACATCGGCATATGTCGTTGCCGTCAGGCAATGACAGCATAATTGCGAAGCAATTTGCGCTATATGTCATGTTGCGAAGCAATATGACAGCATAATCACGAAGTGATTTGCGCCATATGTCGTTGCCGCTAGGCAATGACAGCATAATCACGAAGTGATTTGCGTTATAAGTCGTTGCCGCTAGGCAATGACAGCATAATTGCGAAGCAATTTGCGTTATATGTCTTGCTTCGAAGAAGCATGACAGCATAATCACGAAGTGATTTGCGTTACATGTCGTGTTGCGTAACAATACAACTTATAAAATTAAAGCAGCTATACAGCTGCTAATAATGACTCCTACGGGAATCGAACCCGTGTTACCGCCGTGAAAGGGCGATGTCTTAACCGCTTGACCAAGGAGCCGTATGTTTTTTCTATTATAAAGAAAAAACTCCCCCTGTTGGACTCGAACCAACGACACTTCGGTTAACAGCCGAATGCTCTACCGACTGAGCTAAGGAGGAATAATATGTTGTGTTGCGAAGCAATACGACATATACTGAGAATACTCTCAAAACTTCATATAGTATGATAACATCAAACGCTAAACTATCTTTAAGGTTTTTATTGAAAACACCCGACGCAAATTGCTTCGCAATTATGCTGTCATTGCCTTCGGCAACGACATATGTCGCCAGGTCATTTTGCTGCGCAAAACGACTTAAATCAAACCTTCGATCGATTAGTACTTATCAGCTGAACATATTACTATGCTTACA
>JAZUIN010000037.1:0-16032 GCA_045642225.1 Lachnospiraceae bacterium
GCAAAAGCACCAGAGAAAAAACGCCTAAGCGAACTAAGAATATATAGAACAGTTATACCTGTTCATGATTAACATTTTTATAGTACTACACCTATTCTTTTATTTTTGAGAATATGGTGTCACATCATTGACTAATATACACTTTTCAGTTAAATAAATCGTAACACACCCCATAATGATTGTCTTTTAACCTGTGGTTGAAAGAATAAGCTTTCCTTCATTAAACCATTTAGCATAACTAAACAAAACCACTTCCCACAAGCCAGTATCCCAGGCCGCTTCATATTCATTTTGCATATCTTCATCTACCTTGTTCCCATCAAAATAGCTTGATGGGAGCAAGTGTGTATTAACATTAATATCTCTTAATCATACGTTCCATATTTGCGTCGATTTTTTCAGTTAACGCTACTTTACAGATTTTGTACCGATATACCCACTTTACTAAAGCTTTCATTTTTCATCGTATTTATCACCATGAATACATAATTCTTCGATATCCTCAAACATAATCTGAACCTTATCTGTAATTCTAGAGGTGTGATAATGTCCTGCATACCACCACTTATAATCTAGTTTGATTTCTATATCGCTTAACCAATGTTCTGTAGAATTATCTACCGTGCTCTGATCTATCCCAGAAATAAATAAATCTATTGGCATATATTCAAAAGGCAACGTATGAGACAGTACAACATCTATCTTCCAATCAGTTTTAGCAAGCTGACTCTCCACATATTTTTTTATTTCATCGGATGGCTGCTCATCCTCGAACCATGGATATCCCATCTGAAGCCTATACCATTTATCGACACTGTATGCGCCACCAATAGCAATACATTTCTTTCCGTTAAATTCATAGATTTCCCCATCCTTTGCAAAAAGAATATTTGGATAATCATATTCATACCAGACAATACCACCATGAAAGGTTGTAGTCTTATAACTTTTTATTGTCTCCGGTCTTTTCTCATGATTCCCATGAATACAAAAAATCTTCAGAGGCAATCTAGCCAGCAACTGCTTCTTCCAACCATCTCGTGGATAGCCTGAAAAGTTGATGCCCGCATCACCGAGTATAATCATCACATCATCTCTTGTTGTTTCTACGCGGTCACAAAAATCTATTATTCTTCTAAACTCTCCGTGAGTATCTCCTGTTAAGTAAATCATACCAATCCCTTCAGTACTCTCTCAAATACCTTATAATTTGTATCATCGTTTGGTGGGCAATATACCGCAAACTCTATTGCCTTTTTTAATTTCTCATTTTCTTTACATTGTTTTTTGTATCTTCAAATACTGCTACATTATCTTCTCTACTCGTTTGTTAGTCCTAACCTTTCTAATAACTCCTGTCTAAAGCTATTTGGCTTCTTATTCATGTAAGATTCCAAACTATTCTCATAAATAGCCTGTACCATTTCCTCAAAAGGAATATCCTTCATAGCTGCCTTCATCAAGTTTTCTGCTTGATGTCTTGCTCCTTCCATCAACCTGTCCTCTATAGAATAAGGATATATCTCCTCAAGCGTTTCCAAACAAATGCCACAAAGCATACAAGGATAATTAGGAAATCCTTTATGAAAACAGCAGCCTCCATCAACATCGATATCATTATATCTGTATCCAATCAGTCCCGGGCGATCCTCGTCCCTTCTTCCCCTTAGCCGATAGCTCTCTGTTATAGTTGGTGTATGTCCATGAACTATAATTTCATCATCGACATAATATCCCCAATAATTTCTTTCATATAAATTTGTATAAAACAGTCTACTTTCATCTTTGCTATGCCAAGCATGACATATTCTATAGGTTACTGCTACACCACCTGCAGTAGTAATCTCAACAGCTCTGTTATATGGCATATCAAACCTCACCTTATCAAAGAAGGGCTTTAATGCTTTTGGATTTCGATTAAAGCAATTATCCACAACAGATGCAAAATCATAATATGTTTCTGGCAAACTGTCATAAGGGTCATGGTCCTCCTTTGTCCAAGGAAGAAAGTAAGCATTATACCAATCCATAGCCTCCTGATCATGATTACCTCTTACACTGCGATACTTACCAGTGGTCGTGATATTGTCCACTACCCACTGCATCACATCTGCTACCTGATTTCCCCTGTCAACCCAATCACCTACGAAATAGATAATGGCTTCTGGATCCTTACTCTCTATTTTATTCAACAATAGCTTCAATTCCTTAAAGCATCCGTGCACATCACCTATTACATAATGCATAACTACTCCTTTTCTAAGCAGGGACTTGCTTCTGATAATATTTATAAATACTGGTTGTTAGCATATACGCCAAACACTTTGTAATCTTCATCTCCTAGAATCCTCTACATTATAATTATATCCAATGATAAAAAGCCTGTCATTTAACGGTTAGTTGAATAACTAATCAAATACCATTTCCAATAATATGCTATATTTTCATTCCGCTAGCATTTAACTGGTAGTTCAATCATGCCGCCTTACTGCCGACAAAATCCCTAAAAACAACTGAAGAGGGCTGTTCGCCCTCTTCAAAGTTTCTAGTAATGTCATGTAAATCCGCTTCATACAATTCCATGAGTGCGAACATTGTGTCCGCCTGAGGATATGACTTTCTTTTCTCATATTTGTACACGGCCTGTACAGAACCCCAGACAAAGGTATTCTCTAACCTCATCTACTGAAAGATTCTTCGACTTCTGAGTAACTCGTCTCCATTTATATCTGATACCAAGATTATTTTTTCTCGCATTTATTCTCCTTCGCCACCAGCATATCATCCATATTGACCTGCAATAGTTGGCCTAATATAAACATATTACTTATTGTTGGAAGGGTCTCTCCCTTCTGCCACCGGTAGACTGCCTGGAAGGAAACATTCATCGCCTTGCTAATATCCTTAATCGCTATCTCTCGTTCCTCCATAAGCAGCTTGATTTTGTGTCCTGTTGCCACGATATCAAGTTCTACTGGCTTCTGTTCTCTATTAATAATCATAAACACCATCCTTTCAATCCCTATTTAAGGAAATTTCTGTTAAGGATAGTGTAGCAATCTCTATGTTGGGTTGTCATTTAACGAGTAGTTGAAATACATCTCTCTTAGCCTAATGTAATAAGCCCATAAACGACGAGTAGTTGAGGCAGAGAAGCCCTCTGCCTCAGGCTGAAATTCCACCTCAAACTGAGGTTTGATTACTAATGGTACAAGGAAATCATCTACCTTGATACCAAAGATTCTGCTTAAAAAAAATAGATTCTCAATATCTGGAAGGTTGTGGCCATGACGCCACTTATTTATTGACTGAACCGAGAGTCCCATGATTCCGCCGAGCTCTTTGTCAGAAAGTCCACTCGCATCAATCAGCTTACTAATTTTCTTGCCTGTGGCATCCATATCGATGCCGGAAATATTCATACCATTCCATACCATAGGCATATTACTCCTTTCGTTAAATTGTATTTCGTTGTAACCTGTTGGTTACTTCTCTGATAAACTTTATCATTTCTTATACCCAATAAATTGTGCATATATATTCCGCCTTAGTTTTTTCTTATACTTTCATTTTATTTCTTTATCGGAACAAAATCAATTTGAAGTTGTCTTCACATACCCCTCATGATTAATCTTCATATATTCAAATTCCGGATCCAACAATTCTGATTCCAGTAATCTAACTTTAAGATTTAACTCATTTATTTTGTTGCGTCTTTCATTAATTGCCCTATTGGATACGAATGTTTTTTAATTTTATACATAAACGACATTATCCAACCTCCCAACACCTATTCCTCCTGGTCTGGTATCTCATCACTATGCATCTTCATTACCGCCCTCATCAAAAAATAAGCACTCTGTATATAAAGATCATCATCGTCAAATGAATCCACTATTTGATCGTAAACGGCATATATTGCGCTAATTAAACAAGGGTTTGCTAGAAGAAGTGCCCATGCACCTCCAACACGTCTCACCCGATCTAATTCACTTATTATTTCTGATAATCTATCTGTCTTAATGCAATTCCAAATGCCAAAAACTTGCATAACATTGTCGCCTTCTGGTTCATTTCGGTTCTTTTCTTTTTCTATTTTTTCTAATTCGAAGCGATTAATTCCAGAATTATTTATATTTTTAAGTTCCTCAAGAATATCAACTGTCAGCTTGGCGGATTCTTCAACTTCATCTATAGACATAGTAGTAATAAATCTAATACTTTGCAACTCTACTATATATTTAAAATAATTTTCAGAGATTTCTTCCCTGCGGAACTTATCATTTACAACTTTAATTAAAGCTTCCTCAATCTCTGTATGCTCCTCTGTTGTGATTGCATCAAACTGCTTTATTTCGCCCATGCGATACCTCCTTCATACATTTATTAATAATTATATCTATCTGCAATGATTCTAAGTGCATCAAGAACCTGTGTTACAAGCATTTTGTCTGCCATCTTTCATTTCCTCCCTAGCAATTTCTTCAACCTTTTATAATCCTGCTCCGTAAATCCGTGTGCACTATCAGTCATATACAAATTGGAAGTTCTTTTACCTTCTTCAAAAATAGACTCCTCATCATCCAAAATGATATATGAATCTGCAGGATGTCGTCGCAGATAATAATCTATCTCTTTATTTCTAAAACCATCCGGTGATGTAGCAGTCTTATCAATAGTCTCGATACCAGCAGCCTTTAATCTGACCATTAAATCATCTATGTGTGCTGCCCTGCTTCCATCTCTTGCTATACCATTTCTCCATGTAGAGGAAAGAACAATCTTTACATTAAGGAAATCTTTTATCAATCTATTGAACCAATAACAACACTCATCATTTAAGGAAAATGGCCTTTTCCAATCACTCTGTTTATTCAATACTCCGTCTACATCTAAAAAAATATACATGACTGTCACCTCAGTAATTATTATACAAACCAAAATAATCGTTGTCATTTAACCAATAGTTGAATTAAAAAAAGACTCCAATCTTCCTTCCGAATTTGCAGTTCCATAATAATGATACATTGCAGGCTTTATACCAAAACACAGTTCAAAACACTAAAAAAGCACTTCGTATCAGTATTTCTACTAATAACGAAGTGCCTTAATAGCATCTTCTAATGGAGTCTGTCAACGTTCTGACGGACCGACGTCTAATTAGAAATGGACTTCATTGTTGAGAGCGCTTATCCCCCGTCTGAAGAATCCTTGTATATGATAGAAAGTAATGTCAGTGCTTTGGAACTTATCGACCTGATACTATGCAGTATTGTGTCAAATCATGTAAGATTTTTGTGGTCAGAAAAATTTCTAACGCCCTTTATCTTTACATCATATGCATTTGTATAACTCTTGCAACGACATGCCTCAATGAATTTCGCCAAAGACACATCTTATATTTAATTATAAGCTTGCCCTCGAGAGAATGCAATACCTCTTCCTTCTTCTCCTGTGTTACCTCCGCATAGATGTCCATCGTGGTCTTGATATCTGCATGCCCCATGATGGATTGAATCACCTTTACGTTATTTTCAATCTCACACAGGCGTGTGCAAAAGGTATTACGCAGATGATGACAGCTGAATTCCGGAAGCAAAATAGGCTCTCTAGCCTCTGCTTTTGCCTGTTCTTCTTCAAGAGCATTATAAGATTCTGTGATTCGTCTAATAGCCTTATTCACAGCTCCCGGCTCGAACACAGTTTCTCTTCCATTGGTAAAAATGAATCCTAAATAGCCATCGATTTCTGACTGATTAAAACCTGAGCATTTCGGAAGCTGATATTCTCTTGCAAAAGCGTCATAAACATCATTAAATAACAGAATCGTTCTGATACCCGCTCGCTTCTTAGGTGTGGTAACTGTAAACTTTGTAATACTTTCACCTGTCTCTTCATTCTCTACCGGGCGGTAAATCAGATTGTGATTCACACTGATGCTTCGCTTTTTAAAATCCACATCTTCCCACCGAAGGCCCAAGCATTCTCCAATTCTCATACCTGTACCAAGAAGCGTAACAAGAATCGGATAACCATCCCTCGTATTCTACACTGTCCTCAATAAAATCAACCAATGCTTGCTGCTGTGGGATAGTAAGTGCTCTACGATATCCCTTCCAATCAGCATTCCCACGTTTGATTTCGTTCATAATCCCATTCGTTGGATTGGTTCGAATTAACTCACCTCGGATTGCCCTCTCGAATAATGGATAAAGCAGTGTATGAATGTTGTCGATAGTTGCAACAGCAATATCATCTTCCTCCATAAGTCCATAATAGAAATCTCTCACATGAGAATACTTCACTGCCCCCAGCTTCATTTTTCCTAGAGCATCACGCACGAAATGATTGTAGGTGTACTTATAATTTGACTTTGTTGTCTCTTTCAAATCATGCTTATTTTTGATGTACTTATTCCAGTATTGATTTACTGTAATTTTCTCTGCGGAATTAGGATCAAGTCCGTCTTCCAAATCCTCTATTAACTTTTTCTCTTTGCGTCTGAGTTCCAACAAGTCTTTTGAGTAAATAACTTTTCGCTCACCTCTGTAATTGGTCCATGAGTAGCTGTATCTACCATCTTTTCGTTGGTTCTCACCTTTTCTTAGGGCTCTACCCTTACTATCTTTTCTAGTTTTGTTCGCCATTTTTAGCTCCTTTCGACTTGCGCTGACAAAACAAGAAACGACTTTTCCCATACCAATATTGTATCATGGTCTGATGCCAAATTAGTATAGAAAAATTGCCGCATCCTTGTCCATATCAGTCCTTTTTTCAATAATCTCTCTCCTTATGAGTACATTGTTTCAATGTAGTCCCATAAAGTTGTTACATGTACGAGGCAGATTCCTTTAATCTTTCTGACAGCATTTGCCTCTTTTGCCAGATTCATGAAGGTGCGCTCTCCGATAGAGAAAAGCTCTGCACCTTCCCTGTAGCGAACGTATTCCTTCTGACCTGGAATTACCATTTCTTCTAACCCTATATCGGTTTTCTTGCTTTTGACATTATATTTTCCTCCTGTAAATTCTAATAAATGTATTCGCTGTAAACATCTTTGTTTTTAGCTATTTCTGCATCGAATTTCTTTTCCTGTTTTGCGCTTAAGGACGACTTCACATCCCCCTGCGCTACTTGCGATGCTTTTCTTTAATGCTTCGATTTCGCACACTGGCATCAACTGAAACTTTTCTTTTCTGCCACAATAAACAGCATAGATGTACCATTTTTTCTCAAGTAACTCCATGGCAAACTGATGTCTTGCATAATACTCGCTTGCATCCATAGCAACCTGAATTGCGTTCCACAGAGCTTCCTTCGTAGCCTTTGATACCTTCTTCGATTCAAGAATACGAATAGTAAAATCTGCATCCAATCCAGACCTCGCTGCATCCTTGATAAGCTCTGCCTTTTCTTCCGACATATCATCGCAACAAGCCACATACAGCGTCATCTTTTCTGCATTTGTTGCATCTGGCATGGACAAAATCTTATCTGGTGTGATGACATTGCTCATTGGATTTCGTCTGGTCATCAATTCCTTATAATGCCCCATATTTTCCAAAACCTTTTCCCTTAGAAATTTATTGAAGGTTCGAAAAATATTCCATTCCTGAACATTTACTTTACAAAGATTATTCCCTAGTATATTGTGCTCTGGATCAAACTCATCTAAAAGCAGATCATCTGGAATTTCCGCCATAAACGATTCCATAAGCATCGTCTTTTCATCAATCTGTGGATGGCGGTCCGCAAAAAAAGGGGGGAACTGACTGTCCTTATACAGCCCCACCTTCTCCGGACCGATTTTTACAGATGAAAGCAACAAAGTTTTCTGGTTGAGATTATTCATAAGAATCTGTGCCTCAAGCTCTGCTATTTTCTGATCCAGCTTACTAATGTGATTTTTGTAATAGTCGCGGCACTTACCGATTTGCTCCAGCAGATTATGATTTTGCTGTTCAAGCTCTTGTTCTCGCTGTGTCATACATTCCAGCTTTTCGTTCAAAGCTCTTATTTTTCTAGAGCTATCATCGTATTTAGACCAGTGAAAAATGTCTTCAAGTGCCTCTTGTAATCTCAATGCTGTGTCCTAATAAATGAATAAGTCTCCATCCATTTCACATAATAATTCCATATCATTTGATGTGACTTGATTCACATTTGCTCTTGCTATTGACTCAGGCTTAGCACAATCTACCATTAGATACTCTTTGACATCTGGTATTGGAGCTTCCATTCCTTCGCACTCTGAAAGGCACTCATAAATATCGATGTAGGTTGCTATGTGCTTTAGCATTTCTGCTAGTTTTTTATTTTCCATAAAATTTGTCCTCCTTATGATTTTTGTTGATTGATAGTTACTTCTGAGGCAATCATTCACCGGCGCCTGTGAATGCAGATGCAAATGAAACATCTATCTCTCTGCCTCTATTAGGTACTTAGGGTCAAAAAAAGGTGATTACAAATAATCCATTAATTTTTTTCTTCCCTTATGTAACTCATTTGGGTTGAAAAAATCCGTATTACTAAACTACAGTTAAAATTTTTTATTTTTTCTGACCCTTACATCATTCACTTGGGTGCAATTTTTTTCGAATCTCCAGTTTCTTTATTTGATTTTTTGTTTGCCCTTTATATTGCATATGGGAAGAAAAGCTTCTGTTGTCGCAATTATTTGAAAAACTTTTTCAAATAATTTGAATCCTTCACTATCACCTTTCATATGGAATATGGGAACAAAATTGCTTAATCTTCCTTTTTTCATCAAAAATTTTCTGCCATCCTCCTTTATAAGGGATATGGGAACAAATCCGAAAAATTCACGATTTTAAGCCGAATATTTACAAAAATTTATATTTTATCCAAACCGCAGCTTCCCTGCGCAAACAAATCAGGAACTTCCGCAAGGTCTTTGACAGACAAAATTAGGTAAAAAAATAGAGTGTCAGCACATCTGACACTCTGTCTTACGATTTTCTCCATTTTAAATTGTATTACCGCTAAACCCGCATAAACACTGGCCTGCAGCTATTCTGCGCAAACAAAACGCACTTGTCATGACATGTCCATCCATGAAAACACGTTTTTTCTTCAAAAACTGCCTCCGCAGAGGGGTCTGCGTATTGTCCACCCACTGCCAAAATTTCTTTAAAAGCATTAGCAGGATACGCCTAAAGTTGCATGCATTTAGGCAGAGAACCACGCTTCTATGGCGCGTGCAGAAGTATTTTTCTACTGTTCCTCTCTTATCTGCTTTGCTATTCTTGACAAAATAGTTCTCTCAGCTTCTTCCTTAAAATTCATTTTCTCATCTATATGCTTTACAACCGGACGCATATCCGCTGATGATTTTGTTAATCCATTTACATAGGTCGTCTCAACAACAACATATCCATTTTGAATTGCCTTTTTAGAATCAATCTTACTATGCAATCCAGAAATATTCATTAATTCGTTCGTTATTATTTCAGATTCAATATTTAACCCCTGGGTAGAATTTGATTGGTACGACACGTTCTTTATTGTAAGATTTGCCGCTTCAAATTCTTCTATTGTTCTTTCTTGATTTTCTCTTATCGCATCTAAAAGCTCAGATTCAGGATTCGGGATCTGATATTTTATATTTATTTTTTGAACCGGTTCTGACAATAACTCTGATTTAAGTTCATCCAAATCAATTCCCTCAGTATATTGACTAAGAGAAAATTTATAAGATAAATCAGCATTTTCACACGCATTATTCATAATTCCTTCAAATGCCAATAAAACTTCTTTATAACCAAATCGTTGTGTTCTTTGGTATGCTATCATTTCTCTGAAAACATCATAATAAAATTCAACACCCTCTGTATTTGGTATTTTTTTAGAATCCAAATCTTTCGTCTGCTCATTAAAGTCTTTATAGTGAATAAATGATTTCTTGTATATATATCCCTGTATATAGGTATCATTTTTCTCTTTTATGGAAAGTGAATACTCTATTTCTTCCGAGGTAAATTCATCATCTACTTTTATAGGTCGGTCATATGTATATGAACTTCCATCATTTAGAACACCCATTACTCTTTCTAAGATTCTTCTAAATGAAACTCTATCATTTAAAACATCATCTATATCGTGCGAAATCATATTTACTTTACCAAAGTATAATGCCATTGTTGCCACGTTATTATCCTCCTAAGTTAAACTATTCTATAACAAAATGCCCAAAGAATGCTAGAAATAATATAGGCTTCACCCAAAATTACAATTGCCTTCGCTAACTTGTATTTTATTATTGAGCAATAGTTATTATATATACAATCCCATACCATCAATGCTTGTGCCGGATTCTCATTCTTTGTAAGTACTGTGCTTTCATAATCTCTAGCACTTTTGTGCATCATTTTCCAATGTTTCCAATTAGGTAAATCAAAAAAATCCTCCTTAATTGTTGGAATGTTTACTTCGATATTATGACTTCCGACATCAAAAGTTACTGTTGCATTCTTTAACTCCTGGTAAGCATTTTCGCCATTAAAAAGTACATTATGTGATTTTCTTTTTATAAACGCCCATCTTTGCCACTCTTTTCCAGGTTCAAGCTGTCTAAATAGCACATATATATTTGATAAAAAATGATCATAACAACTACTCATTGTCAATGAAAATATTGCAACAATCGACGAACCAAACGTTGCAAAAATTGATCCCAACGCAATTGTATCTGACAAATTATTCTTATCTTTAATGCATAACTTAAAAACCAAAAATGTTGTAATAACTGCCACTACAATCAATGCGGCATAAATATAATGATAGTACTGAATTTTCCTTACATGTACTTTGTCTGTGGTAGTATATTTCTGAACACTACCAGAATTGATAATATAAAACTCCTTCATCCATGCCTCTCCTACATATTAATATTTTATAATTCATCAATTCCACAGCGAATTAGATACTTATATATTTCTTCATAATACCTATTGTCTCTTGTAGCATCTTCTTCCTCGTCGACTCCTCTTGGCACGAATATAATCATACCCTGCCTTGCTCTTGTCAAGAGAACTCTATATGAATTAACCAGATAACGTTTCTGTTCAACCTTATTTCGCCGCATCCATTTTGTACCTCTAAAGTTAAAGTGTTCCCATTCATTATCATTTTTACGGCGCAAATCTGCATCCCAACATACAACAGCCCAATCAATTTCTAAACCTTGAACTTTAAATTCACATGCTACAACTTCCATCATATTTGATGAACGTAGATCATCACTTGGGGCCAAGAACCAATTTTTTACGTCTATTTCTGTAGGAACATAAATACCTTCTGGTTTCAATCTTTGAGCACTGCTACATGCTAAAACCCCACATCTCTGCGAACCTCTAACATGGCTTTTCACCCATTTCTTTTACTGTTAAATATTCCATTAATGCCTCCTAAAAATAGACACAATACGACATGATTATTATATTTCATTTTCTCGAAACATTCAACTTCTCGAAATTTATAATTCAATTAAAAGTGACAATTAGTAGCCTACTATCTATTATGCATATTCCATGTACTAAAAAATGGACTCATATAACAAACCCGCCTGAAAATATCAAGTTTTGGCCAATAATTTCAGCTTTCTTGACATTCCCAGATGGGTTGTTTTGTTGTAATCAAGCGCTTAAGGATAAGCGTGATAAATATTCTATTTCTCTATCTCTGCCATGTATAAGAGATAGTATTATCTCAGCCATTAGTTTAATAAATACTTCTTTTGCAACAACAATGGCAACTTTTCTCACATACGACATGAATTTACTTTTTATAAGTCTGTTATACAGGCACCTTAGCATTGGAAAACTCAACTTGATTTCTAAAGTATAAGTTTTTGTCCCCACTAAACGTATCATATAACGTTGTTCATAGCTTTTTAGAAACTCTATTGCAGATTTTCTATCCTCAATCACTATGCTTTCCGTTTCCTCAAAGTAATCAATGAGATCTCGGCACATGTTTACAAATACTTCGTCAGCAAATGATAATAATTTAATACTATCATTCCTAGTTTTAATTTCGATTTTCATTCGTATCTCCTGACTATTAGTATTTATAAAAATTTTAGCACCTCCAAAAGCTTTATTCAACGTTATAACCAAACTTAAGCAACAGGAACTAATCTATGCTACCTCCTTTGTTGCAATCTCAGCAAAGGTTTTTATGCCACATATTGCAACACCTGATATACATGCTGTAATAAGTACTGCCGCGGCCGGCCAGTCACTTAAGTTCATATTAATATTAGTATTTTTGATAACCTCTGTTATCCCTTGTTTCGATATGTTCATTACTTCCTTTTCCATAAAATACTCCTTTCTAGGCTACAACCTTTAAAATATTAACTAACTTGTCACTGTATTTTCCAATTAATAAACCTGCAAATAATGTTCCAAATGGTATTACTACTTTTGGTATCCATAACTCTTCTTTTTCCACAGACATATTAACTACCTTTACAACTTCTTTCACGATAACATCTGGCTTTACAACCACCATATCTTCTTCTGATGCGAAGCCAGGCAAAAGGTTGCCATTATCTGCAATAAAACACGTGGTAACTTTATGTCCATGACAAGATAACTGATGATTAATATCTAAAGCATCCTTGCTTAACATTCTGTTATTTGTAATCAGCAAAATGCTTACGTCAGTTTTATCAAGAATCAAATTGGAAAGAATTACTTTATCTGCAAATGCATAATCCATCTCATAATGAAAAACTTCTTCATCTTCAATTTCAAATATATCTCTATTCCCCGATATAATTGATATAGCCTGATTTGCAGCCTCGGCCTTAATTCTATCCGCAGAATTATAATTTCTTATTAATTCAAGCCATACAACCTTCAGAACAATAATTTTCTTTTCAGTCTCATGCAATGTAGCTTTAACCTGCTTGACAAACTTTTTAAATCCCACATAATGCATAGCTGCTAAAGTACCAAGATATATTTTTTGCTATGTTCTAACATACATAATATTTTTATTACATGTTTCCATAATGCGGTCTCCTTATAATAAATTGACAATTGAATTAATACATCGATGTTGGTATTATAATAGCATCATATAATGACCGCGTAAATTACGCATTTTACATATAATGACCGCACAGGAGATTGTTTATGCCCAAAGGTGAAATTGAAAAAATCTATGTTAACAAAGAATGTTTTATAGCTGTATTAAATGCCAAAGGATATAGTATCCGCAAATTTAGTGCGGAACATGATGAGATATGTAGTGATAGAACTATACGTAGAGCTCTAAATGCAAATAAGATGCAATTCCATTATATTGATGAGATTGCACAGCTTATAAATGTTGATCCTAGATTTTTAACAGGAGAAATAATGCACATAGACCCAAAACTTTCGCGCATCAAAAATATACCTATGAATTATTACATTTCTCAAATTGATAGGTATCCTTACTCAAGAAAGGATTTAGATGACTTACAGCAAACCGCAATAAAAGATCACCTCACAAATTTGCTATCACTTTTTGATTTTTCATACAAGCAATTCGAAGAATTACGTTTTGATACTCAATATAATTTTCAACATGAACTATTTGATGCTATGATTCCAGTTCTTTCAAAATATTTCAAAGAAGATGGATATGGAAATAAAGAATGTCCAGCTCTTGTTACACTCGTATTAAGTTTAGAAAGCTACTATGAAAATGAATGTGAACTCATATATGCGGATACAACATTAAGAAATAAATTCACGGAAACACCGCCTGAAGGTTACACTACTTCAGATATTCAGTCTATGTCTCGTGAATCTCTGCGTGATTTGGATATGGCACTACAATGGAAAGATTATGAACCTTCTCCTGAAGAAATATAATGGAAAAAACAAATGCAAAAACGATATAGTATACCTAAATAACAACTCAAAAGGACTGGTTTACTGACCAGTCCTTATTTATTCCGATTCTATCATATTTTCTGTATAAATCGCCAAGCTTATTATCTAGTCGTTACACTTACTTTTTTCCCTGAAAAAGCAATTCCAAATTTCAGTATATCAGTAATTCCATCCTCTTTCATTTCAGAATCATATCGTAGCTTATCTATCTGTTCCAATGCCTCATTTGCCCATTTATCAAGCTCGCTCTCACTTAATTTTGCTTTCCATTTTAATTCCAAGATAATTCCAGGATATCTTTTCTCTCTTGGAATTAAGCAAACATCAAATCTACCGTCTCCTGATTCTCGATTCGATTTAATCTTGTACTGATTATCCATCAATGCTATTAAACCAAGCATTAATCCATGATAAAATCCTTCCGCTCCTCCATCAAAGAAACTGATTGATTTATCCATATATTCTCCAATAGCACTCTGCAACTTCTTGTAGTCATTTGCATAAAGACTTTCCGCAATCTTATTAGCCGTAGTCCTTGTAATTGCCCCAGTTTGCAAGAAATGTGATAAAATTTCACTCTTATATACAGCCGCAATTTCTCTGTTTGGTATTGATACTTCACACAGATATGAGCCATCTGCTTGCAACTCTTTCTTTGGAGTTTTCAAATATCCTGCAACTAGTAACAAGCTATAAATATTAGCTGGATCTTCTGCTAAAGAGCGATACACTACATTTTGATCAATCCTTGCGATTACTTGCTCTCCAAGTAAAAGAGCATGTAGTCTTTCTGTTATGTCATCTGTTGCTACTCTCATAACATCTTCCAAAATCTCATTCTTACCGGTGTTTACCCAGTATGCCTGAGGTATGCAACCTCTCGAAATATAATTGATTACCGACCAAGGATTATATATTTCTTCATTTCCAAATAAGTATCCATCGTACCAGTCTTTAAGCTCTTCTTCTTTCTCCGATACACCATAATAACTTAGCATTGTCTTCACTTCATCACTTGTGAAACCAAAGAAGCTATCAAATTCCTCGTCCATTACAGAATTTACTGTAAGGTTATTAAGCCCACTAAAGATACTCTCTTGAGCAATACGCAAAATACCCGTAAGAAAACCATAAGATAAATTCTTATTATCCTTAAATGCTCCAGAAAAGAAGTTTCTCATGAATCCAATAATATTATCATAGAAATTCTTTGAATACCCTTCCTGAATAGGAGTATCGTATTCATCAATTATGATTACCGGAGCTTTCTCATAATGAGTAGCAAGCATTTTAGATAGTCGCTCAAGCGAAGATGAAAGCTCTACCTCATTTGCCTTAGAATTCAGGATTGTTTTGAAATATTCTTTTTCATACTCTGAAAGCTTGTCGCTATTCATTAACTCTTGATGTCTTCCGTATTCTTCTTGAAGTAGTCCGTTTATTTTACTGATTGTATCGTTCCAATTATCAAACTTCACATCTTTGAAAGTAAGGAAAATAACAGGATATTTTCCCTGATGGGAACGATATTCTTCACCACACTTCCAAATTGCTTTATCTACAAAATACTTACTTGTATCCTCGTCAGATATTTCAAAGAACACTCTAAGCATATCCATGTTCAAAGTCTTTCCGAATCTTCTTGGCCTAGTAAACAGAGATACTAATGGTTTCTGATCTAGGAACTCTTTAATCAATAATGTCTTATCGACATAGTAGTATTCTGATTGAGCACGTACGTAATCGGAGATACCAATTGGCAGCGACTTTACTTCTGTTGATATGCTTTTCTTTATATATTTTCCTGTTGAGATTCTACCATCTGCAGGTTTTTCTGCATCATCCGGAATTTGCCAACTTTTCCCAACCTTTATTGCGCCAGGTATTTTTCCGGAATTGCAAAATGCTGTAACTGTTCTTTCAGCAACATCCCACTTTTTTGCAATTTCCTTACTAGATTTCATTATAATTATCTCCTATTACATAAATTCTTCTTGCGGATAATTATATTCTTTTTACAGCAAGAAATCAATTTATGCTGATTGCTTGCCGAATTCTTTTGCTTTATTCCGCACAATACGCACAAATATATTTCTTGGACAATATTTTTCGCATATTTGTC
>JAZUIN010000038.1:0-32298 GCA_045642225.1 Lachnospiraceae bacterium
TACTGGTTCAACAGGGGGAGTAAGAACTATTACCTGATTGACACTAGGACAATTATATCATGGGCTTAACTAAGCCTATTGAACAAAGGAAACTATAAAGTTTTATATAAAATAAGGTATCTAAAAGATATTATACGAGGGGGTGTCAGAATATGAAAATTGAAAAACTTAATGACAACCAGATAAGATGCACATTAACTAAAGAAGACCTAGAACAACGCAATCTAAAGTTGAGTGAGCTTGCATATGGCACCAAGAAAGCCAAAGCCTTATTTAAGGAAATGCTTCGATGGGCAGAATACAAATACGGTTTTCACGCAGAAGATATTCCTATTATGATTGAAGCTGTACCGGTTTCTAACGACTCCATCATTTTAATCGTAACTAAAGTCGAATATCCTGAAGAGCTTGATACAAGATTTTCTAGATTTACTGAAGATTATGATGACGATAGTTACGACGAATTAGATGAAGATTATGAATATGATGACTATTTAGATGACAACTTACCTTCTACGCAAAGTAAGACATCTGCTAGCGATATAATCGATTTATTTAAGAAAGCAACCGAACTTACAAGTGCTTTAACTGCACTCAAAGAAAAGGCTTCTTCTAATGAGAAACTTGAAAATGCAGAAATCCCAGTAGATGTAACCAAATTGTTTGTTTTCAAATCACTTGATTCTGTAATAGATCTTTCTAAGGTTATTGGAGACTATTATCATGGAGAAAACGCGTTATATAAGAACAAACGCACCAAAGAATACTATTTAATTGTAAGTAAAACAGACCACACTCCTGAAGAATTCAACAAAATCTGCAACATTATCACAGAGTATGGTGTACAAGATAATTTATCTATAGGCTCTGATGCTTATTTTACAGAACATTTTTCACCAATTGTTTTAAAAAATGCTCTAAATTCATTAAAGAATCTATAGGAAAATGTATAATTGAAATTCAAAACCTCTTGAGTATATGCTCAAGAGGTTTTTTACATAAAAATAGCCACCAAAAATGGTGGCTAAAGTTTACTTTATACTATTGTTGAATAGCACCTGTTGGACAAGCACCAGCACATGTTCCGCAGTCTAAACAAGCATCAGCAGCGATTTCGTATTTTCCGTCGCCTTCTGAGATTGCACCTACTGGACATTCTGGTTCGCATGTTCCACAGCTTACACATTCATCTGTAATTACATATGCCATTTTAAGATCCTCCTTATATATAATAGTTCTTTTTTATTTTAACGCAGAAAGATACTTTTAACAACCACTAAATATCCTATATCTAATCTATATGTTGTTTTTTTCTTATTCCAAAAATATTTTCCCCTTACTTATTGTAAATTTTTCTATCAAATATTATAATACTTAAATAACATATTAGGAGGTAATACAATGGCTAAAGTAACAAAAGATACTATGATTGGCGAGCTTCTTCAAATTGATGAAGGTGTTGCACCAATTCTTTTAAATATCGGAATGCACTGCTTAGGATGCCCATCAAGCCAGATGGAAACAATTGAACAAGCAGCAGCAGTTCACGGAATTGATTCAGATCAATTAGTAGATGAAATTAACAATTTCTTAGCTACACGTGGTTAATAACATACCTTGAGAACTAACAAGTGTTAATTCTCAAGGTTCTTTTTTAATCATTTATTCGTTCTTTACTAAGGTTTCCAAATTTAGTCAATTGTGGCATCCACGCTAACATATCCGTTCCTACTGGGCCATTTCTTTGTTTAGCCGTTATAATTTCTGATACATTTTTATTATCTGTATCCTTCTTATAATAATCCTCTCTGTAAATAAACATTACTACGTCAGCATCCTGCTCGATTGCACCAGAATCACGAAGATCCGATAACATAGGACGCTTATCTTCTCTAGACTCCACACTACGTGACAACTGAGACAACGCAACTACTGGTACATTCAACTCTCTCGCTAGTGCCTTCAACGAACGCGATATCTCAGCTATAGCTAATTGATGAGATTCTGTCTTTGTTCCAGTCTCCATTAATTGCAAATAATCGATAATTATAAGCTTAATGTCATGATCTAGCTTATATTTTCTACATTTGCTCTTTAATTCTGCAATAGTAATACTTGAAGTATCATCAATAATCAACTTACTTTGTCCTATTACCGTTGATGCTTCCGTCAAAACAGCCCATTCATCATCCTTTAAATTACCGGTACGAAGCTTCTGTGCTTCTACTCCTGATTCTAAGGACAACATACGATTAATCAACTGCTCTTTTGACATTTCTAATGAAAATATCGCTGTTGCATAATCATTTCTTACCGCTGTATGCTGTGCAATATTCAATACAAATGCTGTCTTACCCATTGAAGGACGTGCTGCCACTAATATAAGATCAGACGGCTGCAATCCCGCAGTTCTGTAGTCAAGATCGATAAATCCTGTTGGAACACCTGTTACAGATCCTTGAGTTCTACTTGCTTGGTCTATTTTCATAACGGCATTTAATACAATTTGACTTATTGGTGTTGTATCTCCTGCTCCCTTATTCTTAACAAGATTGAAAACTTCCTTCTCGCTCTTCTCAAGAATGTTCTCTACAGACTCCTTGCCTGCATAACATTCATTCTCAATGTCTTGATTAACCGTTATAATCTTACGTAACAATGATTTATCCTTGACAATCTTAGCATAATTCTTAACAGTTACCGATGTTGGTGTTGAGCTCATAATATTAAGAATATATTCTGTAGACGTCACTGTTGGCGATAAATCCATTGCCTTCAACTTATCTTGTAACGTAATTTCATCTATTGCTACACCTTCATTATACAATTCTTGCATACACGAAAACATAGCGCCATACTGTTTGTTATAGAAATCATCTGCTGAAACTATTTCTGCCGCCTGTGGCACTGCATCTTTGCTCATCAACATAGAACCGATTACAGACATTTCAGCTTCATCACTATGTGGCATTGTTCTTTTTAGTTGATTGTCTTGCAATTCTTCCATAAGAACCTCTATTTTTCTGATACGTGAACCTTCATTACAGCAGTCACCTGTGGATGTAATTTAAGCTTTACATCATACATACCAAGCGATCTAATTGGCTCATCTAATATAATTTTCTTCTTGTCAATCTTCTTATCGTACTGTGACATAACAGCTTCAGCTATTTCTTTGGATGATACTGAACCAAAAGTTTTTCCACCTTCTCCAGTTTTAATCTTTGTTTCAACCTTCCAAGCTTTTATTTCTTCAGCGAATTGTTGTGCTGCTGCAAGATTTTCAGCCGCTACCTTCTCATCGTTCTGCTTCTGAAGCTTTAAATCATTTCGATTTGCTGCGTTTGCTTCTTTACCTTGCTTTTTCTTAATAATATTTCTACCATATCCATCACTAACTTCAACAATTTCACCTTTTTTTCCCAAGCTTTTCACGTCTTGAAGTAGGATTATTTTCATATAGCAATATCTCCTTTTTCTATCAATTCATCGAGAATCTCTGTTATTCTCTGTTGAACATCTTCTATACTTTCGTCTTTAATCTGCGCTCCAGCGACATTCAAATGTCCACCTCCGCCAATCAATTCCATTATCTTTTGAACATCTATTTCATCTATAGATCTTGAACTTACATAAACCTTTCCTTTGAATTCTGTAAGCACAAATGAAGCTTTAATACCTACAATATTAAGTAATTCATTAGCTGCTTGAGCGCCTACAATAGTTGGGCTTTCTACATTTTCATTTTCACAAACGGCTATTGCAAATGCTCCTCTATAAACTGTAGCATGACGAACAACACTAGCTCTTGCTTTGTAAGCGTCCATGTCTTCTCTAAGCAACTTTCGAACTCGTGTCACGTCCACGCCAGATCTTTTAAGATAAGCCGCTGCTTCAAACGTTCTAACACCTGTTTTAGTCATAAAGTTGTTGGTATCTATTAAAATACCAGCATAAATCGCATCTGCTTCTTGTGTCGAAAGCTCTATCTTTTCAGAAAAATACTGAAGCATTTCCGCAACCATTTCACAAGTAGATGATGCATACTGCTCAATATATGATAACAAAGGCTTTTCTATTACTTCTTGACCCATCCTATGATGATCAAATACTACCACTGAATCACTACGCTCTAGAAGCTCTGGGCACTCTGTATAACTAGGTCTATTTGTATCAACAACAACTACTAGGGAATTTCGTTTATGTTCTATTAATGCTCTAGTTGAATCAATAAATATCTTCTCGTTGTACCCATTTTCTTCAGAAAAAGTATCCACCAAAGGTCGTAGCGAACTAGTAACTGTATTAAGTACTATATAAGCCGTTTTACCAAGCTCTCTTGCCGCACAATAAATTCCTATTGCCGCCCCGAAAGAATCTATATCACTAATTTGATGTCCCATAATAAATACGGAATCTCTTGTTTGCATCAATTCTCGCAAAGCCTGTGCCTTTACACGAGCTTTTACACGAGTATTCTTCTCTACTTCTTTACCTCGAGCACCATAATACGATATTTCCTCGCGGTCCTTAATAACCGCTTGAGAACCACCACGTCCCAATGCCACGTCAATAGCTGCTCTCGCAAATTCAGCATTTTCTCTATATGTCTTACCATTAACACCTATACCGATACTAAGTGTTACCGACATATCATTACCCGCTTTAGTACTCTTTATCGTCTCTAAAATGTCGAACTTGTCCTCTTCCATTTGCTTAAGACTCTGCTGGTCTGTCACAACTAGGAACTTATCTCTATCCATTCTACGAACAAGCGCATCCTTCTCTTGGAAATATTTTATTACTTTACGCTCAATTACTGCTCTAATTACAGAAACACGAGAAGTATCTACAGATTCCATTACTTCTTCATAATTATCAACATATACCAAGGCTGTAACCATCTTATGATCATCGTACAACTTCTTAAGACGCTCTTCCTCAGTTTTGTCGTACATAATAAATGCATATAGCTCATTTTCGCCAAATCCAAACAGCTCCTCGTCATCCATCGGAGTTGCTTCAATCTTCTTGAAAAATGCTTCATAACGCATTCCTTCAAATTCTACAGGAAACATAAATGATTCGTCATCAATATGCTTCTCAATGAACTCACGAGTGATCTCTGGGAATATAGTAGCCACAGATTTGAAGTACTTACTATTTTTTCCTGTCATCTCACAAAGTGCCCTATTCATCCAAAGGAACTTGCCTTCTTTAGAAACCAGTGCATATGAAACATCTAAATTTTCTAAAATGTCCTTCTGCACTGAACCATAGCATGTTGCAAAATTCAAAATAGAATCATCAAACGCTCGCTTATTAGCTACATATAAAATTATTGCACCAATAGTGTAGACTATTAGACACGCCAAAAATATAGCACCCATTTTCGTATGGTCCGTCACAAAAAGTAACACATTTTCAAATATGAAAACAGGTATCATATATAATGGCAGCCTCAAATAATGTATAAGTCTACTACTATACTTTAATTTTTGCATTAACTAAATCCTCTTAGCTCCATCACCTATATCTACGATATAAATTTCAGCTTCTAAACCAGTCTTTGCTGGATATTCTTTCTCTACATTAGCTTTTAAGACATCAACAGCCTCATTTTTAACGATACTTACTGTACAGCCGCCAAATCCGCCGCCAGTAATACGTGAGCCAATTACACCTTCTGTTGCCCATGCAATATCTACCAATACGTCTATTTCATCACAGCTTACTTCATAATCATCTCTTAATGAAATGTGAGATTCATTCATAAGCTTACCGAATTTTTCAATATCATTTTTCTCTAGTGCTTCTACAGCTTGAATTGTTCTTTGATTCTCATAAACCGCATGCTTTGCACGATTTCTAACTACATCATCGGAAATTGCTGATTTATTTGCTTCAAAGCCTTCAATATCAAGATCACCTAATGTCTCGATATCCACAACCTTCTTAAGTTCTTCTAGCGCTTTTGTACATTGCTCTCTTCTCTCATTATATGCAGAATCTACAAGAGAATGCTTTACTTTACTGTTAATAATTACAATCTTAGCATCTGGAAGATCAATCTTTGCATATTCATAAGATAAATCACTTGTATCTAAGAACATTGCGTTATCCTTCTTGCCCATTGCAACAGCAAATTGGTCCATAATACCACAATTACATCCATTAAAATTATTCTCTGAATATTGACCAATTTGAGCAAGCTCTAACATTGTAACGTCTATCTCATACATATCTTGAAGCATTTTACCCATCAAAACTTCTACTGAAGCAGACGAAGAAAGTCCAGAACCATTAGGAATGTTACCCCAAATCAACATTTCAAAACCAGTATCTAATGTAATTCCTCTCTTTGCAAATGTCCAAACAATACCTAATGGATAATTTGCCCATCCATATTCCTTCTTATATTCTAAATCCGACAAGTCAACAGTAACTACCTTACCTGCCTTTACGTTAGCAGAGCTAAACTTAAGCTTCTTGTCATCGCGTTTTCTAATGATGCCATAAGTTCCTATTGTTAGTGCGCATGGAAATACATGACCACCATTATAATCTGTGTGCTCTCCAATAAGATTTACGCGTCCTGGAGCAAAGAATTCTCTAACATCTCCACCTTCACCATAAAGTTCAACAAACTTCTCCATTAATTGTTTTTGATCCATAATATACCCCCTAGTATTATTATTCTCTGTAAACACATTTTTCATAATATTTACACGCTAAATAGCAATATTATTTTACTATTTATCCCTTGTAAATTCAATTAAATTTAATGCTTGAACGTCTTTTAGTTTACGCCTAAAATGCTAACCACAAGATGTTGTATAACAAAAACCCCTTTTACTGATTTTCTACAGAAAAGGGGCTTTATCATATCTAATTATTTAATGTTTCTTGTTATTTATAGGCCTTACTCAAGAAATTTTGCAACTCCAATAATACAATAATCTCTATTACATAAATTGCAACCTTGAGACAAAACTGCAATAGCATTCCTCCTATGCCACCAATGAACAATAAAATTACTAAGACAGCATATAAAATTAGCATAATCTTAAGCATTTTTAAAAATTTTTTTCGCTTAACATCGCCTAAGGTCTCAACATCTTTATTTCCATCTTCCATCGCCATATTGGTAGAAATGTTAACAATCATTATACACACTAGCATTTCGAGTACTAACGCAATGAAATCTGCGATATTACCTGTCCATTTTATACCAAAAGCGTAATCTAAAATAAAGCCTAATACTGCTATTGCTACACAAACATTTACATAACACAAAGCGCTATTGAAAGCTTCATTGTTTTTTGACGCAATATAAAGACCCGTCACAATCATAACTACCGCTATTATCAGCAAAATCATATTCATTATTCTTGGTATGATTCCCAAAATAGGAACTCCCGCAAGCATGCCTAAAATTCTTGCTATAACAACTAACGTTATCGCTATATATACCTTTTTGATACCTGCACTAATATCTTGCATACACTTTCCTTCCCTAGTTAATGTCCTTCTTATAAGTTAGGATAGCTTTTCTTAAGAAATACAACATACTTAATATAACCAATCAACTGTAATACCGCTACAAGAACTACACAAACAAGTGAAAGTATAGCAAATACTGGTGTTCCAATTGCTGCAAATATTGCTGCTACAAGCACAAATATAACAGAAGCAACTATTGTTACCATAACAAAAATCCATACAGACTTACCAGTTGATGCTATTTCATCTTCTTTGTTTGCCTTTAATAATTCTACTGTTGTCATAATTATCTTATAATAAGACACTATTTCTAATATAGTTACTATTATTTCAGATACATTGCCTACTATTGCAGACATTGTATATGTTCCAATTGTTATATTAATATCTGCATCTACAAAACACAAAACCTGTAAAACTGCCGAACACACACTAACTATTATAACAAAGATAATTAAAGTAAATGCTGTCTTATATCCCTTAGCATCCTTTCCAGCCTGATTTAAGCCAACCATCATCATTATAAATGCTATTATTCCTAACACAGAAACTACAATAGACAAAATTGATGCAATTGGAAATACTATTTGTAATACCAACGATACTATTAAAATTGCTGTTGCTATGATTTCTAGCATCTCAGCTTTGTATAATTTTTTTACACCATAACGTGCTTGAATATGTTCTGTCATACACATTCTCCTTTCTAGTATTTAATAATGCAATTATAACATAATTTCACACAAAAAAACCAGTGGAGCTAGTCCACTGGTTAAAATCAATCAAAAATTAATCTTGCACGTATGGCATCAATGATATATGACGTGCTCTCTTAATAGCTACTGTTAAAGCTCTTTGGTGCTTTGCACAGTTACCTGTAATACGACGAGGAAGAATCTTACCTCTTTCAGATACATATTTCTTAAGAGTTGCAGTATCTTTGTAATCAATTACTTTATCCTTACCACAGAATACGCATACTTTCTTTCTTCTGTGCATAGGTCTTCTTCTTCCACCATCAGCTGATTTATTATAAGCCATGATTATTCCTCCTAATTTCTAGTCGAATGGTAACGTATCTTCTGTACCATCGTCGATAGCATTAAAACCATCTCCTGCATCACTTACTGGTGCACTTGGTGCGGAATAATTACCATTCTCAGACGCTGCTCTTTTAGATTCTGCAAATTCAATTTGATTAACTACGATCTGGTCTTGATATACCATCTTGCCATCTTTTTCATAGTTATTGTTCTGAATTTCTCCTTCTACAACAACTTTTGTTCCCTTTGTAACATATTTCTCAACAAACTCGCCTGTCTTACCAAAAGCAACTAAGTTGATAAAATCTGTTGGATAATTTCCGTTGGCATCCTTATATCTTCGATCTACGGCAATTGCGAATCTTGCGATTGCTCTGCTGTTGTCACTTCCACCATATCGTACTTCAGGATCTCTAGTTAAGCGTCCCATCAATAAAACTTTATTCATATTATTTCTCCTTCTTTAAAACCTATGCCTCGTCTTTTCTAACGCATAAGAATCGAAGAACGTTGTCCATAATGCGAACTTTACTTTCGATTTGAGCAGGTGCTTCTGGCTCAGCATCGAATTGGATGAAGTAATAGTAAGCTTCGCTCATCTTTTGAATGTCATATGCAAGCTTCTTCTTACCAGTTTCCTCAACCTCTGTTACTGTTCCACCGAAACGAGTGATACATTCTTTAGCCTTATCAACTACAGCTACTCTTGCATCTTCTTCGATTTTCGCATTAACAACGAGTGCTAATTCATACTTATTCATGCTATACCTCCTTTTGGACTTATTGGGATAAGCTTTTTAGAAAACATTTTCTACGATCTAACATAAGACCACTTATCCAAGGATATATTTTATACCACGAGTAGAGATTTTATCACGATTTCTCTATTTTTGCAACACCTTACGGTTATTTTTATAAATTAAATGTTATGGCTTACATAAGTTTTTCACAAAAAAAGAGCCTAGCTTAAGCTAGACTCTTAATCAATTATTATTTTACCAAATTATACTAATGGTGATGAAGCCTTAAGGAATCCCATATATTTAACATATGCTACGATCTTAAGAACTGCAATTACGATCTCAGCAACACCTGCAACGATAAGTGATACTGCAACTACTGTTAAGCTTCCGCCTGTAGCAACAATAACAATTGCTTCAACAACAGAAATAATGATTGCTGCAATAAGTGTTCCAAGTACTAACTTCCATGTACCCATACCCTTTTGTGCAACTTCATTCTGACCGTTTTGTGTTAATAAATCAGATGTTGTTTTAATTACCATATAGAATACGATTAATTCAAGAACTGCTGCGATAATCTCACCAACTTGTGAAATTGTATTACCACTAACAACAACTGAAACGATACCAATTACAACTTGAACAATAATTGATACAATAACAATTATAAAAGCTGTCTTATATCCTTCGTCATCCTTTGCACAGTTTGATAAACCAACGATTTCAATAATTGCTCCAACAATTCCTAAAACACCTGCAGCAAATACGATGATTCCTCCAATAATTGTTCCAACTACAGGAATTAATGTAATAACTCCTCCTACCATTCCAACAATAGCTGAGATAAGAATCAATACTACCGCTGTATGCATCTTTTTAAGACCTTCACGAGCATTAATATGTTCTGTCATAATAAAATCTCCTTTCCTTTTATATACTATGTTTTAACATATCAACGTCATTTTACCCTAACAGCATAACAAAGTCAATTTTAACATCTAATTTTAGAAAAAACCTTTCCAATCGCATCGTCTATAACTAGATCCGCGGATGTCGATTTTGCAGTTGAACCCTTATTTATAAGCACTAGTTTACCTTTATTCCTGTCAAAATAGTTTATTAATCCTGCTGCGGGATATACTGTAAGCGATGTTCCACCTATAATAAGAAGATCTGCTTGACTTATAGCTTGAATTGCCCCCGTAATAACAGCATCATCAAGCCCTTCTTCATACAAGACAACATCAGGCTTTACCAAAGAGTTACACTTTTCACACAATGGAAGCTTTAAATATTTAGTACTTTTGCTACCATTTATACATTCTGCAGATTTTTCTTTATATTTCATAAAATAATCTATTCCATAGAACTCATTACAAGATGTGCAATAATTACGAAGTACACTTCCATGAAGTTCAAAAACATTTTCACTTCCCGCCTTTTGGTGAAGTCCATCTATATTTTGCGTAACAACAGCCGTTAATTTTCCTACTTTTTCTAATTCGGCCAGCTTCAAATGCGCACTATTAGGCTCTACTCCTTCCACAAGCAATTTATCATAATAGAACTTATAGAATTCCTCAGGTTTATTCACGAAAAATGTGTGTGACAAAATTTCCTCTGGTGGATAATCATACTTTTGATTATACAACCCATCAACGCTTCTAAAATCAGGTATTCCGCTTTCCGTTGAAACTCCAGCCCCTCCGAAAAACACTATTCTCTCCGCCTTATCAATGAACTCTTGCAAAGTCTCTATTTTATTATCCATAGTCACTCCTCCGTTTTTGTTACAAAAAAACTCCTAGCACAAAACTAGGAGTTTATAATTTAATGTCAATATACCTTAAGCTAGATAATTATCAAAGCTTTCTGCCACTTTTTTGTGGTCAGAATGTAGATAATGATGCGATTTCTCACCTAATGGCTTTCCATAGCAATCTTCATACAACTTCTGCACTTCAACATTTTCATGTGAAAATCTAACTTTACGCTCTGAGTCAATAGCATATAATCTATCGCCACGTATTTCCGCAAGCTCACGACCTTCTCTAATAGGCTGACCACCGCCGCCTACACATCCGCCTGGACAAGCCATAACTTCAACGAAATCATATTGTACTCTTCCCTTCTTAATATCCTTAAGAAGTGCTTGTGCATTTCCTAGACCAGAAACCGTACAAGTTCTTAATGTTGTATCGCCTATCTTAAACTCTTTTTCCTTGCGGCCTTCTTTTCCTCTAACCTCATAAAATGCATCAGGATCAGGATTTTTACCCATTACTACTGCATATGCTGTACGAAGGGCAGCTTCCATAACACCACCAGTTACACCAAAAATTACTGCTGCTCCTGTTCCTTCACCTAATGGTGAGTCAGGTTCAACTGGATCTAAGTTTTGTGGAATAATATGCTCTGCTCTTAACATTCTAACAAATTCTCTTGTAGTAAGAACAATATCTACATCTCTTCCTGTTTCATTTGAATCCATTTCTGGCAATGCTGCTTCTCTCTTCTTAGATACGCAAGGCATTATAGAAATACAACATATTTTCTTAGGATCAACATCTAACTTCTCCGCAAAATATGACTTTGCAACAGCACCAAACATTTGCTGTGGAGATTTTGCTGTCGATAAATTCTCTGTAAATCCAGGATATTTCTTATAAACCATGCTTACCCATCCAGGGCAACAGCTTGTAAACATTGGCCAGCTATGTTTATCTGGATTGCTGAGTCTTTGTAGCAACTCATTTCCTTCTTCCATGATTGTTAAATCGGCTGCAAAGTTTGTATCAAATACGTAGTCAAATCCACATCTCTTAAGTGCAGCAGTCATAAGTCCTTCTGTTGCTTCATCACGCTTTAAGCCCATTTCTTCACCCCAAGCTGCACGAACTGCTGGCGCAACTTGAACCACAGTAATGATCTCTGGGTCTTCTAAAGCTTTATACACATTTGGTATATCATTTCTTTCACGAAGAGCTCCAGTAGGACAGTGCGTAATACATTGAGCACACATTGAACAATCTGTATCTAGCATAGATACATTTTCTTTTACTCCTACGTGTGTACGACTACCTGTATTATGAACATCCCAAATGCTTAGCTTTTGTACTTTATCACAGTATGAAATACATCTCATACATTTAATACATTTCGAATTATCTCTAATTATAGGTAAGCTCTTATCCCATACCGCATCAGGCAAGTCTGTTTCAAATGGAACATCTGTAATTGCCAAATCGTTTGATAATTTTTGTAAATTACAGTTACCTGAACGTACACATGTAGCACAATGACAATCGTGCTGTGATAATATAAGCTCTACGTTTGTTCTTCTTACCCTTCTAACCTTAAGAGAGTTAGTAAATATTACCATTCCCTCTTCTACAGGTGAGTTACAAGCTGTAATTAATTTGTCTTTTCCTTGTAACTCAACTACACAAACCTTACAAGCACTAATTTCATTTATTCCCTTCAAGAAACACAAATGAGGGATAATAATTCCTACAGACTTAGCTGCTTGCATCACAGTTGTGCCTTCTTTAACGCTAACATTTATTCCATCAATTGTTAAATTTACCATAATCCGCTGCGACCTCCTTTGAAAATACCATAACCATATTTGTCACAACGTAAGCATCTACCTGCTTCTTGACAAGCATCTTCTATAGACATGCCACACTCAAATGGTTCAAATGTTGTCTTTCTCTCACATGCCTCTTCTTCGCTAAGTTGAACACGGCCCATAGGCTCTTTATCTTCAAATCTAATAGGAGGTACTTCTACTCCAACATCGATTTTATGATTAAATCCTAAATATTCATCAATATTTGCGGCTGCAACCTTACCGGCACCAATCGCTTTAATAACTGTCGCTGGACCTGTAACACAGTCACCACCAGCAAATACTCCAGGATTCTTAAGGAATTCTCCCGTCTCACTAGCGTGGAATCTTCCTCGATTAGCTTCTATACCAGCTTCTTCAAACTGGAAGCTCTCGATACCTTGTCCAATCGCTACAATTACAACATCGCAAGGAATTCTGACTGGATCAGCCAATGAACGAACAGGTCTTACTCTACCCCACGCATCAACATTTCCTACTGTCTGAGGCTCTACCCATAGAGCAGCTACATTTCCATTCTCATCAGCTTCTATCTTCTGAGGCGAATTCAAACTATAAAGCTCTGCACCCTCTGCAATAGCGCCTTCTACTTCTTCTGGAAGAGCTGTCATATCTTCTTGACGTCTTCTATACGCTATAATTGCTTTCTTTGCACCAAGACGAATAGCTGAACGAGTACAGTCCATTGCTACATTTCCACCACCAACAACACACACTGTCTTGCCTGTGAAATCTGGCATATTATCATCACCAATATTACGAAGAAGCTCTACCGCTGAAATAACGCCCTTAGAATCTTCTCCTTCAATACCAATCTTACGATCTGAATGAGCACCAATTGCTATATAAACTGCATCATATTCATTTCTAAGCTCTTCGAAGGAAATTTCATTCTCACCATTACCAACTCTTGTATTAAGCTTAACTTCAACACCTGTAGAAAGAATAGCATCGATATCTTCCTGCAATCTTTCACGAGGAAAACGATAATTCGGAATACCATATCTAAGCATTCCTCCCAACTTACTCTTCTCCTCATATACTACACAATGATGTCCCATAAGCTCTAGATAATAAGCCGCAGATAAACCACCTGGTCCACCACCAATTATAGCTATCTTCTTACCTGTCGACGCTTGCTTCTCAGGATTAGGTACTGTATTTGCTCTTGCATTATCAGCAGCAACCCTCTTAAGACCTCTAATATTAATAGGTGCATCAATCATATTTCTACGACATCTCGCTTCACATGGATGCTCGCAAATCAACGCACATGCTGTTGGGAAAGGATTATCCTTTCTTATTAGTTTAATAGCATCCGCATATCTTTTCTCACGAACCAATGCAACATATCCAGGAATATCTACACCTGCAGGACACATTGCAACGCATGGTACGGGCTGATTTAAATGACATGAACATGTTTTATGTTCAATGTGATACTTATAATCCTCCATAAAACCATCAAGACCAGCTAATACCATATTTGCCGCTTCAAATCCAATGGCACAGTCAGCCGAATTCATGATGTTTTCCGCTGTATCTCTTATAAGAACTAGTGTATCCTCTGAACCTCTTCCTTCTAAGACATCTTCAATTAAATTACCAAGCTGTCCTAAACCGATACGACATGGTGTACATTTTCCACATGTCTGTGCATGACACATTCTCAAGAACTGCAACTGTAAGTCAACCGGACACAATCCTGGTGGACTTGCAACTATTCTTCTTTCCAAATCCTTGTACAATCTCTCAACCGTGACCTGTGCCACGTCTGGAGATGCAATTTTCAAACGACTCATCCTTTGTTTTCCTTTCCTTTTTATTTTATAACGTTCTTTTTAGCGTAAAGGAATTATGTTTAGTAATCTATTTTCCTTTTATCCGCCTAGTTATTTATATAATAAATTAGAAATAATTGCCTTTCAAGAAAAGTTATTTTTTTAACATAGTTTTATAAAATATTCTTAAGTTCTACAAGACTTTCTAAACAAGCATATAGCTTATCTTCAAACTCTTCTGTTGGCCCTGTCAAATCCGGAATCATAACCGTATTACACCCTGCTGCAATTGCTGACTTTACGCCATTAGGCGAATCTTCTACTGCAATTGCATCTTCAGGTTCCACTCCAATCTCTTTGCAGGCGTATAAATACGGTTCTGGAAATGGCTTTCCTCTCTCTAATTCATGTGCTGATATTACTTTGTCAAAATAATCTATTAATCCTATTTTTGTTAACCTTGCGGTCGCAGTTTTTAGCTCTGTAGCCGTAACAAGCGCTATTTTAATATCTTTACCCTTTAGGTATTTCATTATCTCATGAACGCCTGGCTTCAACTCAATACCGTTTTCTTCAAGAAATGCAACCATTTTGTCTGCACACAAGTTACGAACCTTCATAAAATCAAAATCTTCCCCAAATCTTGCCTTCATAAGCGGTATCGTATAACCTCTCCATCCACTTCGCAAATCTAATGCATCCTCACGAGTGAACTCTGTGTAGCCACATTCACGCGCAGCCTCTAGCCAAAATTTGTGATAATACTTCTCTGTATCGGTTAATACACCGTCCATATCAAATAAAACTGCTTTTATATCTTTCAAAACACATCCTCCGATTCTATTCCTCTAACAAAGCCTTATATATATCACGTTTTCCAACACCTCTATCTTTAGCACAGGCTTTCATCGCTTCTTTCTTGTCAAAGCCTTTATCCATATACATTTGAACATGCTCCGATATTGAAAGCGCTTCCCATTCCTTTCTTGCTTCTTCCTCTTGAGCCGCTCTAGATTTACCTGCAACAACTAAAACGTATTCTCCTCTAGGATCATTTTCGCTATAGTATTCTAGTGCTTCTTCGAATGTTGTTTTAACCTTTTCTTCATGTCTTTTAGTTAGTTCTCGTGTGATAGTCAGTGCTCTATCCATTCCAAGCGCATTTCCAAGCTCCTTAAGTGTATCCTTAAGATGATGTGGAGACTCATATATTATCATTGTTCTAGTTTCATTTTGTAACTCCTCTAAAATGTGAGCCCTATACTTTTTGTCCTTAGGAAGAAATGCTTCAAATGCGAATCTTCTACAAGACTGACCTGACATTGTCACTGCCGTAATTAATGCCGCTGGTCCTGGCAAACTAGTAACTTCTATATTATTTTCATAACACATTTCCACTAACTCTTCTCCCGGATCTGAAATACCCGGCGTACCTGCATCTGTAATTAACGCAATATCGTTGTCAGCTTGAAGCTTTCCTATCAAAACCTTAGCCTTTTCTATCTTGTTATGCTCATGATAAGACGTCATCGGTGTATTAATTTCATACCTATCTAATAACTTACGACTCGTTCTCGTATCCTCTGCCGCTATTAAATCAACTTCATTTAATGTTCTAACCACTCGATATGTTATATCTTCCATATTTCCAATAGGTGTAGCACAAAGATATAATGTTCCTGACATAATAATTCCTTTCAAAGACTCAATTATAATAAATGTCTATTAATTCTTTCGTATATTCTCCGTTTTCCTGATAAGCGACAAGCGGCGGAGCAACTTTCAAATATGGCTTTCCATCATGAATTGCCTCTATCAAAACCATATTTGCCTCCTTGTTTTGATAAGGGTGTACAAATCGAATATTTTTAACCTCCATATTGTATGAACGCATTATATTCATTATTTCAACTAACCTAGCTGGTCTATGCACCATATAGAATCTGCCCTTATTTTTAAGAAGCTTTGAAGACTGACATATTATATCTTCGAGCGTTGCGCTAATTTCATGACGCGATATGGCTTTAGCGTCAGATGGATTGACAATTCCTTTTTCTAACGTCATATAAGGAGGATTTGTCGTTATCACATCAAAAGTCCCATTTCCGAATAAAGTCAGACCTTGCTTTATATCGCCCTCTACAACAGTTATTCTTTCTTCTGCGTTGTTAAGCTTAATAGATCTTGAAGCCATTTCTGCCATTTCTTTTTGTATTTCAAGGCCTGTCACATGACCAACATCATATCGTGCATCAAGCAGCAACGGAATTATCCCCGTTCCTGTCCCTATATCTAACACCTTGTCTTTAGACCGGATTTTGGCAAATTCCGAAAGCAAAACAGCATCCATTCCAAAACAAAACTTTTCTGGATTTTGAATGATTTTGTAACCATTTCTATGTAATTCATCCACTCGTTCACCGTCTCGAACCAATGCTCTTCTCCTTTTTAAATATTATTTATCACTATTTTTATTCTTGTCGAATTTCTTCTTATTATTTTTCTTATGATTTTTGTTATCTTTTTTATAATCTTTATTCTCTTTCTTGAAATCCTTCTTATCCTTCTTGTAATTCTTCTTATCCTTATGATTCTTGTCTTTCTTTACATTTACTTCTACTAATTCTTCAGCATCTTCAAGGCCCTTTAACTCTGCCGATTCCTCAGCAGTGACCTCTATCTTTTTCTTTTTTGATTGAAATTCCAATTCGTCTACGTGAAATGTTTGCTTCTCCATAATGTCATCTTCACCTTCGACAACTACTGTAACTGTTTGACGAAGAACACTTAACTCTTCTACTTTAGCCTCTCTACCTGTAGGTGTTTTAACAATATCTCCCTTATTAGGTAGCTTACTATTTAAGTATTTATATGTATCATTTTCATTTTTTAGACAACACATAAGTCTACCGCAACAGCCAGAAATCTTTGTTGGATTAAGTGATAATCCTTGCTCCTTTGCCATTTTTACTGATACTGGTACAAAATCTGACAAATACGATGCACAACAAAGCTCACGTCCACAGATACCAATTCCACCAACAATCTTAGCCTCATCTCTTACTCCGATTTGTCGGAGCTCGATTCTTGTTCTAAATACTGCTGCAAGATCTTTTACCAATTCTCTAAAATCAACACGTCCATCCGATGTGAAATAGAATAGTAATTTGTTTCTGTCAAATGTATATTCTGCACCTACAAGCTTCATATCTAACTCGTGTTTTTCGATTTTTCCTTTACAAATCTTACATGCTTCCTTCTCTTTTTCTCGATTTTCAATTGATTGTTCTACATCCTTCTCTGTTGCAACTCTTTCAATTCCCTTAAGCGGCATTACAACAGATTCCTCATGTACTTCTCTTGGCGCAAGAAGTACAGTTCCAAGTTCTTTACCTCTTGCAGTTTCAACTATGACCTTGTCTCCCTGATTCAAATCAAATCCTGTTGGATCAAAATAATATATTTTACCTACATTTCTAAAACGAACTCCTACTACTGTTATCATTTACATATTCTCCTTTATATTTTTTAGTAATATTTCTAATGTTAGACCTGGTGTTACCAGAGCTCTTATTTTCTGCCGTGCAGCAGCTATTTCATTTATTATGTTATTGATACCCACAAGAGTAATTTCCCCTGCTATATCCTTTATCAATAATACTTGATCTTGAAATATCAATCTTTTTTTTATCAATGTTGTTTTATATACCAAAACATCCTTCATAAATACAGTCATCAAATCAAAATATTCATTTAAAAAGTCTTTATCAGCCTCTAATTCCTCTGCAAGACTTGACCTATCAATACTATTCAAACCTCTTATTTTTTGAAATATCTTGATTACTAATTTTTTTCTAGAATCAAATTCAGTATCCATTGCAAGCATCAATGCTTTTCCTGGATTACCCTCTCCAAATGCAATCGACATATTCGCTTGATAATCAACAACTCCTTGTGACATAAGATATTTCTTGATTTCCTCAGAATTTACAGGTGTCATATTAAGCAAAACGCACCTAGACAAAACCGTTTGCAACAAGCTTTGCGCGTTATTCGTTAGAAGCAATATTGTCACGAACTCTGGCGGCTCCTCGATAGTTTTTAATATTGCATTTTGTGCCTGTTCATTCATAAGATCCGCTTCTGGCACTATGTAAATTTTTCTCTTACTTTCGTAAGGCTTTATCTGAACCGTAGAATTTATCTGCTCTCTAATTTCACCTACTGAAATTGTATTTGGTTTTTCATGGGAAATGTATATTATATCCGGATGATTTCGACCTTGTGCCTTTCGACAACTAATACATTCTCCGCATGGCTCAATAACCTCAGGCAAAACTGCTGCCGGAGGCTCCATACCAGGAAATGTTATTTGATTTTCGTCAATTTCAGGATTAAGGGATTTGCATAACAAAGACTCGGCGAAGGCTTCTGCGAGCTTTAACTTTCCATAGCCTTTTTCGCCATTTATTATATATGCATGACTGATTTTATTCATTCGAATGGCAGCACGAAGGTGTTTCTTTACTGCCTCTTGACCAACAACATTATCAAATTTCATCTATAAACCTCAATAAATACCACCCTAGGTGGAAATGTCTAGAAGAAGACCTCTTATCTCATCAATATGACCAAGAATTGCTAAGTGGTCCTTTTCATCTTTAACTAGCTCTTGTGCTAAATTATCTAAATTATCGTCTACCTGACGAATCATTCCGTATACTCTATGACGTCCTTTTCTGTCTAGGAAATTCTCACGAGTGAACTCGTGTGACCTATTCACGACTTCATTCATAAAATCTTTTACAAGACTTCTATACTTTTTCATGTCCTGAATATCCATATGCTTTGCAATCTTGTCGCCCTGCTTATTGATTTCATCCATAAGACCATTAAGCTTCTCTTTAAGATTTGCATCATCTATCTTAGACATCAAGGTAAACTTAAACTCTTCGTCCGTCTTTTTTACCTCAGTGGCTTCTCCTGTAGCATTTACTGGAGCCACATTACTAATCTTCATATCCATAGGCTTCTCCTATTTTTTATCCATTATATATTTCTTGATATTTTTTACGGTTTCATCCTTATCAATATTCTCGAAAATGTGTTTTACTTCCGCCTTTTCAAGCTTCTCCTTCGCAAAATCCTCCGCATCTGAAAGAAATCGCCTACACATTTCACTATATTTCGGATTCTCTTGATTCATTTCTCTATCAAGCGCGCGCTTTAGACGCAAACCATCCTCTACTTCTATATATATCGGATAAACTTTCTCTTTACCATAGTAGTCTTTTATTTTTTCAAAGGCTTCTAAGGTACCTATTATCAGATAATCTTGATTTTCTAAGTCCATATCGTCATCAACTGTAAAATAATCCCAAGGTCCATGACACGTATTATAAGTTCTAAGTTCAATGACTTTTCCTAATTTAATAAGCTCATCTCTTGCTTCTGGCGTAACAAAATGATATTCAACGCCATCGGTTTCGTTCGCTCTAATTGGTCTTGTTGTATATGGAACAACATTTATCAAATTTAATTCCTTATCCGCAAGAAGCTCCTTAAAAATAGTATCTTTACCTGTTGAACTTTTGCCAATAATACAATAAAGCATTACCTTTTCTCTCCAATACAGTTAACTAAAATATATTGTAACACATTTACACATGCTCTACGAAAAAATTATTATTTTACTTCCATTTAAACCGTTTATTTTCCCCGATTGTGAAATATTATTCATAACATAATCTATATCTGATTCTGTAATTCTTTCTCCTGGTACAACTAACGGTATTCCTGGTGGATATGCCATGACTGTCGCAAGTGAAATCTTATTTTTCGCAGCAGTAATATCTACTTCTTCCACATTTCCAAGCTCTAATTGTTCTTCAGCTTCATATATTTCCATTACTTTTTCGTGTTTACATATTGGAAATGCGCTTTTTCTTCGTAAATTATCTTCTATTTTTCTACCTTTAAGTGAAGCGTCTATTTCCTTTAGTGCTTTTTCTAACCGTAGAAATCCCTCTTTTGTATCCATGCAGCTTGTCATAGCAAGAATATATTTTTCTTCTGCCATTTCAAACTCTAGCTTATATTTTTCACGAAGTATATCCGCAAGCTCAAAACCTGACATGTATCCGTTTGTATAAATTATTATTTTAGATATATCTCTCGATATAGTATTTTGGTTTTCCACTGTCAAATGTTTGAGTTTTTCGCTATTTTCGTAGAACTCTTCTAAACATTTCACATAGCCATTGTGCTTCTCATTAAGTATCTCTAGTGCCTTACTCATACTTGCAATTATTATATAACTTGGCGAGCTCGTCTGGAAAATGCTAATGTATTTTGCCACCTTACTACTATCAACAATATTAGAATTGACATGTACGATTGATCCTTGATTCATAACGGGCAAAGTTTTGTGCGCACTCATAATACATACATCTATTTCACGCAAATCTACTTCAGGAAATGCTTTATGAAATGCAAAATGTGCTCCATGTGCCATATCAACAATTAACGCAATCCCTTTAGAATGAAGGTATTTTGCTATATCTCCTACCGGACTTACAACACCTTCATATGTAGGACTTGTTATCAATACTGCTTTGGGTACATTCTCATTTTCTATCAGTTCCTCTACCTTAGATTTCACATCCTCTAACGTGACTTCGCCCAAAAAACATTCGTTAAAATCCCTTGAAACAATATATTCTACGCTAAGACCTCGTAGCTTGCATGCATTATAAACACTCTTATGACAATTTCTTGCTATTACTATCGTCTCGCCTCTATTACAAACAGCATGTACTGCAGCAAGATTTCCACAGGTGCTTCCATTTACAGTAAAAAACGATTTTTCTGAATTATACAAGCTTGCAATCTGCTCGTTCATTTCATTTATAATTCCACTTGGGCTATTTAAATTGTCAAAGCCTTCTATTTCTGTAATGTCTAACCGAACAGATTCTAAGCCATCACCTAAATTTTGTCTTTTGTGTCCAGGCATATGAAATGGATAATAATCCGATTTGCTATATTCTACTAATTTATTATGTAAACTCATCAATCCAAAAATCTCTCTAACTCTGGCATCCAATCTCCAAAAAAGACCTCTTCCTTAATTAAGGCCTCATAAAGTGGACCTACAAATTTGATTATAAAATCAAATACTTCCTCCCACTCTAAATCACTTCTTTTTTCTCTTCGCTTGATTACCTTCCACTTTTTCTTCATATAGGAATAATCTCTATATTTCATGAATTCCTGCCAACGATTCTCATCAAAGCCTAGCTTTCCTTGACATTTCCTAGCCAAGCACTCTTTAACTTTTCGTCCCTCTAAGGCTTCTGATTTAAGCAAGTCATACAAATATAAATACTTTTCCACTTCGTTTAAAAGCTCTAGCTTATCGAGAATCTCAAATAATAAATCTGCTACATTTTCCTCAATAGGAAATGCCATATATGAAAAGCTTGCTGCATTTTGAAGTGTAAGTCTTGCTGTCTTTTCCTTTGGAAATGCATGAACATCCTTAACTTCTTGAAGTATCACTGGAAGAGGCACTGTCATTTTTTCAAAAGACATAATAAACGTTACTTTATTAGTTCCTTCAAAGACACTCTTCACCTTACATTTTCCAGTAAAATACTCCGTTACAACGCTCATTGCCATCTTACGAATAAATTTGTCTATGGCTTCTTCTCCAGAATATGCACATATTATAGGATAATCCTTAGCCTTTTTGTATGATTTAAGTCCCAAAATTCTGTCATTTATAAGCCATATATCATCCTTATAATTACGTGATAAATACGCTACCAAATCCTCCAAACAACAGCCATATAGCATATTTTGAAAAGGAATATTTAATTCTTCACTTTTAATCTTAATTATATTTGTGTTAATCATTAAAGCCACACACCTATCATAGTTTGAACTTTCTTAAGAACTTTTCTTTTTCTAGCATACTCCATCAATGCGGATACATTTTTATCTTCATCCTGAATATACGCCCAAGCTGCTTTTTTGAAATCATCTCTAGACATTTTTTCTTGATATTTCAATACATCACATATCAAACGGTCCTTGCTATAGATTTGCATTTCTTTTCCGTTAATTGTTATAGATGAAACTCCTAATTCTAAAGTATCTGGTTCTGTATAATATGGTTCTAAACTAGGATAATCCATTTTGAATCTGGATTTCGAAGTATTTTTACTTATGGCAATTTTCCAAGAAAAAGGTCGCACCTCCAAGTAACCATAATAATAAAGCGCAGATTCCATAGTTAATATTCCATCAGGAAACAAACTAACTACCATATCTTCTTCATTTTGATCATTAAGATTAAGCGCATAATATCCTGACTTTATTCGAATTAATCTTCCTTCTTCAACGTAAGATATTATTCTTCTATAATCTATTCCAAGGTCTGTTATTTGTTTTGTTCTAACAAAACCATTATTTTCTTCAACAAGCTTTTCTATTAATTCAAATTCATATTCTTTCTTCTCTTGTCTATCCATTGGAAATGGTGCTTCCATACGTATCCTCCCTTGAAATATCAAGTATTATCCTTATTTAAAATGTTTATTATATTCTTTTCTATACTAAAAATATTATATTACACCCTATATATTTTTGCCACTTGTAAATAAACAGTGTGGAAATTTTTATTTAAAATATTTCAAAATGCATAGGTTATTTTTAAATTGTCAGACAATTTAACGCGTTTTTGATTTTGTCTTATTTTACAAAAATAGGACAAATCCCTACTCGGATTTGTCCTTATAACTGTTTAATGTATTATATTTTGTCTATTTTATAACTCTTTGTCTTTTCTCGATAAAATTTATAGCGTTTAATTATTCAAAATATATACTACCAACGCTTATTTCTTCGTCTATTTCTTCTTTTCCTGTCTTGATTCTTAATTACAGGATGAGTTGGCTTTCTTCTTTTAACCTTCGTATCAATTTTACGCTTCTTAAATTTAAAAACTTTTCCTGATTGATGCTTATACAATTGATATAAACCATATATAGCTGCTATCACAACTATTATAATTAATATCATTTTAAAATCGAATCGGAGGTATTTTATACTACTTCCACCATTCTCTGGATCAATATTATGAAATGGATATGGTACTTTTTCATCAGTGTTAAATATTAAATCTGCCGAACCAACCATTCTATCTGCATAAGTATACTTTAGCTGACCTACAACATTTCCCTTAGCATCCTTCGTTGGTACTAATTGTACCTTAGCATCAGAAAATTCTGCTGTTCTAGGAAGAATAACTGTCCCATTTTCAGAAACTGTAATATATTTGTTATCCCTATTAAGCTGTCCTAGCTTTGTAGAAATCGTTCCAAGAAAGCTATTTAAAGAATCCTTCGTATTATACGCCACAAAATTATCAAAACAATAATTTAATAAATTAGTTGTATCTTCATAGTGCGCTGGCTGCGGAGCATTCATCGTTACACAAACTAACGTCATACCGTCCTTTTTTGCAAATGTAACTAGTGTTGCTCCCGAAATATCTGTATATCCTGTCTTTCCACCAACACATGGATCATACAAATATTTGTTAGTCTGATAAAAATTAAGCATAGCATGATGATTATTAAGAGGTGTTACCTCTGCATGCTTGTTAGTAGGTGGTATCGAATATGACTTCGTTCCCGCAATTTTTGCGAAAGTCTTATTATTATAAGCAGCTCTACTAATTAAAGCCATGTCATAACATGAAGTGTAGTGGTCTGGATTAGGCAATCCATTAGGATTTGCAAAATGTGTATTTTTACAGCCTAGCTCCTTCGCCTTTTCATTCATCATATCAATGAACTTATTTATGTCTCCACCTCCAACATGTTCCGCAACTGCATATGCACATTCGTTGGCAGATTCAAGCATTACAGCATATAGACATTGTTCCATTGTCATTTGCTCGTTCAAATCACGACCGATATGAGAAGTATTTCCTTCATTCTTGAACACTGCGTCACTAGAAAATGTTACTGTTTCATCAAGACTACAATTCTCAATTGCAAGTAATGTTGTTAGGACTTTAGTAATACTTGCTGGATAATACTCGTTATTTATATTCTTCTCATAAAGTATAGCTCCAGAATCAACATCCATTACAATAGCGCCTTGAGAGACTGTATCTATGCTACTCGGCCACACCTCTGCTGCCTTAACATTTTCTACTCCAGTAATACTCGCTAATAATGAACTTCCTATTACTGCTGTAAGTGTAATAGCTGTTAGCAAAATGCCACTTATTTTATTCAATTTTTTCATTTTTCATCCTTCTTTACATAGTTTTAAATTAAACTATTTATCAATGTTTCAAGCCCGGCTTTACTTTCCGTATAAAAGATAATTCCCGCACTCGCAGAAATCATTGTAACATATTTCCCTTCAAATGTCTTTGACTCTGATATTAATTGCATTAAATAATCTTTATATTTTCCATCAACCTTTAAAAATAATGTCTCGTATTTTTCCAAATCAAATGTCTTTGCGTTCATCCTACGAAACATTCTTCCTAATTCTTTATCCTCATCCATTTGACCTGCTGTTTTATTAATAATAAAATATCCAGCTTCATCTTTTGGCATTTCTAATGCTTTGACAGCCCTTTGTACTTGTTTGTTCAAGCTATCTCCTGCGGGGTAAAGAGATTCGAAATACTTCATGAAATCCTTCGCACTTTTAAAATGCTTATTGCTTCCATTTTCAAGAACCTCTGTCATTAATATTCTTCTTATTGTTTCCTCACATTCTTTTCTTGACGGATTTCTTTTTATTTTGTCCATATTTTCCTTCTTTCTTAGTTTTATAAAGTTTAACAATTTTTTATAACTATTGATTTATTTCAAAATATTTTTCCACAAACAACGCTACTACATATTAAATAAACAAAACATTAAAGTCTTATTATTTGTTTTTAGCTCATATTTCTTCTACTATTTGTCTTTTCATAATAAAACGACAGTATTTTGTCTAATTATACATTTAACATATTTATTTTTCAAGCATTATGCTATTTATATTTACTATTAATCTATTTATATACATTTCTCAAAATCTTTTCAAAGAACATCTACTCATATTTAACATTTTCTTGTATTGATGCTTCTATACGACTTTGTACTTCTATTGCTTTTTACGATTTTTATTTATCTTTATGTCGTTTTACAATATCAATACGTATTCTATCAACTTTCCTAAAATATCATATACAAATTCCTTAAGATTATTTCAAATATAGATATTTATTTTTGAGTTATTCTTTCTTATATATATTACACTTAGTAACATATATGCAAAATATATAATAAGGATGTAGGAATTATGGCAAATAAAAATGTCGTAAAACCTGCATTTTTATATTGACATTTACATATACTTGAATTTGAAAATAATTTTCATTTCATATAAAATATGTAGGAAAAACATTTTGTATGATTTTGATCAAATAAAATACGAGGTAATAAAATGAGACTAAGAAATATTCCTGGTGCAGACGAACACATTCAAAATAGTGAATTTTGTATTGATGAACCTACTAGATTAAAAGGCTCTTGGAAATCCACACTTTTCCAAAACAACAATCCAATCTATATCGAAATTGGAATGGGTAAAGGGCAATTTATAACAACTTTAGCAAAAAACAACCCCAATATTAACTATATAGGTATTGAGAAATACTCTTCAGTCCTTCTTCGTGCTGTTACAAAAATGGAAGAAGAACCTATTGATAACCTTAGATTTTTATGCTTTAATGCGGAAAATATAAGCGATATTTTTGAAAAAAATGAAGTTGATAAAATATATCTTAATTTTTCAGATCCATGGCCTAAAGATAGACATGCAAAAAGACGATTAACTTCCCCAGAATATCTAAACAGGTATTCTCAAATCCTTAACCCTAATGGTAATATCGAATTCAAAACAGACAACAAAATATTATTTGATTACTCCGTAGAAACTATTAACGAATCTGAATTATGGAAAATATCAGAAATAACATATGATTTACATAATGATTCAAAAATGTTGATGGGAAATGTGATGACTGAGTATGAAGAAAAATTTTCATCACTTGGAAATCCTATTCATAAACTAATTGCTATACAGAATTAATTCTAGAACAACTGATTTTTTTGTGCTATAATTCCTTAATCAGAAAAAAAGTCGAAAAACCTTGTAAAATCAAAGTTCAACGACCTCAGTACGCGATCAGGGGTTCGAACCCTGGACACCCTGATTAAGAGTCAGGTGCTCTGCCAGCTGAGCTAATCGCGCATACATCTTAACGACAATGACTATTATATAGGAATGAAATAAAAAATGCAAGAAAAATTTTCATTTTCTTGCATTTTTCTTATTATACTTATAAATTTGCAAACAAAGCTTGTATTTCTTCTGGACTCATCATCTTATTAGGGTCTGATGTATCAAGTGCAGCTAATGGATCATCTGCTGGTTTTTCCTCTTCCTTAACTGGCTCTTCTTCTACTACCGGCTCTGGTTCTGGCTCAGCTACCGCTGGCTCTGGTGCTTCTACTTGTTCTGGTTCTACTACTGCTTCTGGCTCTTCTTCAACTGGAGCCGCATCCTCTGGCATCGCTGACTCTGCCGCTGCAAGTAATGCCGCTATATCATCTGGACTCATTTGCTTATTTGGATCTGAAGTATCTATTCCCGCAAATGGATCTGCCGCTTCTGGTTCTGCTACTGGTGTAGGCTCTGGCTCAGGTTCTGCCACTGGCTCAGGTTCTACTACTGGTTCTGGCTCTTCTTCTGGTTCTGGCTCTTCTTCAACTGGAGCCGCATCCTCTGGCATCGCTGACTCTGCTGCTGCAAGTAATGCAGCTATATCATCAGGACTCATTTGCTTATTTGGATCTGAAGTATCTATTCCCGCAAATGGATCTGCTTGTTCTGGTTCTGCTACTGGTTCCGGTTCTACTACTGGCTCAGGTTCTGCTACTGGCTCAGGCTCTGCCACTGGTTCCGGTTCTGCTACTGGTTCTGGCTCTACCACTGGTTCTGGCTCTACTACTGGTTCCGGTTCTACTACTGGTGTAGGTTCCGCCACTGGTTCTGGCTCTACTACAGGTGTAGGCGCTGCTACTGGTGTAGGTTCTACTACCGGCGGCGCTGCTACCATTTGAACAACAGGTTCTTTTGCCTCTAATGCTGAAATATCATCCTTAATATTATTCATTGATGACATTATAGAATCAATAGAACCATTTAAAGAAGCAACCTTCTCTTCTAACTCTTTATTCTTTGCTAATATTTCATCTCTTGTTGCATCTAATAATTTCTCTTGCTCATCAATTAATTCCTTGTTATTTGTATCCATTTTTTCTTGGAAGGAAAACAACTGATTAATCAACTCATCATTTGAATTCATTAGCGCATCTGTATTTTCTTTACTTCTACTTATTGTGACTTTAGCAACTGCCTTCTGTGCTGTAATAATCTCATCAGCAGGAATTGCTGTCTTTTCTTCAAGCATATCTATTCTATCTTGAAGTTCCTCGAAGCTTTTTCTTATTACAAGATACGAAGCTTTCTGCGCCTTATACAAATCTTCATATTCTCTTCTCTCCATTTGTTTAAAGCGTTGTCCCAAATCAATAGAAAGGCTTATTAAGAAAAAGACATCAACTGCAATTAATATAGCAATTACGATATCCACTATAACGTTTAAATACATCATAGAATAGATTTCCATTATAATTAGTAAGACTACTACGATACCGCAAAGGCCAATCTTTAATCCGTCCTTCTTAATTGCCACTTCTGGTGATTCACTCTTTTTTTTCATATGAAACCCTCTCCTTCATATAAAATAACTTTCTTATCGTAAGTACCACCCCCTACCAGAATCGAACTGATAACTAATCCTTAGGAGGGACTTGTTATATCCATTTAACTAAGGGGGCATTTATAATTATCATCGGTATTACCGAATAATTATCACATATTTAATTTTCCTTGCATCCAAACAGTACCTTTGAATCTTCTACCGACTGCTACCTGACCTAATAAATCCTTTTCATTTATACATACATCGAAACATAATCCCGAGCAATCGAGCGTCAAAATGTATATCGCTTCTTTACTCATAGTATTAGTCTGTTTTGTGAAATGCATTATTTCGCCTATAACTGCATATTTATCATTTTCAATACCGCTTGGCATAAATGTAGAAGATACAATTGACAACACATCTTCACTTTTAATTCTCTTAGATATCATAGAATATTTATCCATGTCATCTAATGTAAGCTTTTCATAAGCGTTAGCATCTCCGTCTCGAGCTTCTGCTATTAATTTATTTCGAGTGTTTTTAGATTTTATTGTTTTAGTCCTAATTAACTCATCTGTATAAACTGGTAAAATAATCTTACCTTCTATCGATAACCCACATAAAGATGTTGATGAAGGATTAACAATATCTTGGTCTGTTTTCTTTGACTGTAAAAATGGAATCATATTTTGAATATGAAATATTATATCTAATCCAATATTGTTATCTTCACAAACTCCTTGAAAACACTCTCTATCAGATTCTTTCATAATTTGAACTGTTGAGTGACAAGTATCCTGAACAGCTTCATAATATGGAAAATAATAATCCAAATGAAATTCATCCTTTGAATCATAATTTCCTCTTAACGCAATTCCTGTTCTTTTTGTAACTTCTATCCTCAATTCAGAAAATTCATTTCCCTCAGAATCCATAGCCATTTCAACGTAATCAGGATTATTTTCTACTATATGAATTATCTTTTTTAATTCTTCTTTTTTTATATTTGAAAATCCAATTGATCTTAAATACTTATGCATATTTTCTCCGAACATTACAATTACTGTAATTATATAATAAAAGCAGAGTTTTTGCAAAAAACTCCGCTTTTTGTTGAGTTACGATTCAATTTTATTCTTTTATTAATGCTTCTTGTAATGCTGCCTCTTCTTCTTCTGATAAAGAAAGTATTGCATTTCCATCAATACCTTCCTTTACATAGCTAAAGCAACCTTCTCTACTATGCATTACATTTAAAATGTAACCATTATTTTTTTCTGTTAACATTGCAAGTGTAAATGATAGCTTTCCACCCATTTCGTCAAATGCATCATATTTTACGATTCCAAATTTCTGGAATGTCTTATTCATGTTTTTAAACAACAAATCGATATTTCTTTCGTTCGCTGCATTAGCTTCTATTAATTCGTCAATTTGTTCTAGTCTAAATATTAATGTGTCTTCTAAAGACTTAGTATCTTTACCAGACATAAACTGTTTGTAATTCTTCTTTAAAGCTCCACATTTACATAAGGCAACTATAACCAAAATCAATAAAACTATAACTAAAGCTGCCAATCCTAAAACTATATAATCTAATTCTATACCAATTAAATTCTCTATCATATTTCTGCCTTTCTATACAAACATTTGTTTGTACTGTTTATTCCTGTATATTCTTTATCATATCAACAATTCTGTCTAAATCATCTTGTGTGTAATATTCTATTTCTAGCTTACCCTTTTGATTATTTTTTGGAATGATTGATACTTTTGTGCCAACAACAGTTTTCATTTGTTCTTCAAGGTCTGAATAAATTGCTAGCAATTTTTCATCAATAACAGTTTTGTTCTTATCCTTATTTTCAGCTTTATCGCTCTTTAATCTTTTTACTTCTTTTTCAACTTCTCTTACACTGAGTCTTTCGTCTATAATTCTATCAGCCAACTCATCTTGTAATGTAGTATCTTCCAAACCAAGCAAAGTTCTTGCATGACCAGACGACAAACCAACATCATCTAAAATCATCTGTTGAACCTTATCACTCAATTTTAATAATCGTAATGCATTTGCAATAGCTGGTCTTGATTTAGATACTGCCTCAGCAACTTGATCCTGAGTCATTCCAAAATCGTCCATAAGTTTTTTATAAGTGTTAGCTTCTTCAATAGCATTTAAATCTTCTCTCTGGATATTATCAATAAGAGCTATTTCTACTTTTTGCTGTTCTGAATACTCTCCAATGATAACAGGTACTTTTTCTAGTCCTGCCATTTTAGATGCTCGCCATCTTCTTTCGCCACCAACGATTTCGAAGTAGTCACCTTTATCCTGAACAATAAGAGGATCAATTATTCCATGCTTCTTTATTGACTCTGATAACTCTTGTAATTTATCTTCATTAAATACTTTACGAGGTTGATCTCTACATGGCTCAACCTTATTAATATCTACTTCTTTTATGCCATTTCCTACATTTTCTGTTTCTGGATTTTCTGGAATTATGGCACTTAAACCTTTACCGCCTAATCCTTTTCCTAAACCTTTTTTTGCTGCCATTATTAACCCCTCTTCTCAATTACTTCTTTTGCAAGATTTCTATAGCTTTCTGCACCAGCCGACTTTTTATCATATGCGTTAATTGGAAGTCCAAAAGAAGGAGCTTCAGCCAAAGCAACATTTCTAGGAATAATAGTATTATAAATTGTTGCATTAAGATTTTCTTTTACGTTGTCTACAACTTCCTTAGATAAATTAGTTCTGCCATCATACATTGTAAAAACTACACCTTCGATCTGAAGTCTAGAATTCAATCTCTTTTGTACAAGGTCAATAGTATGAATTAATTGACTAATTCCTTCCAACGCATAGTACTCACATTGAATTGGAACTAACACAGAATCTGCTGTAGTCATAGCATTAACTGTTAACATATTCAAAGAAGGAGGACAATCAATTATTATATAATCAAAATCTTCCTTTACATAATCTATAGCATTTTTTAAAATATACTCTTTTTCCTTAAGATCAATTAATTCTATTTCTGCACCAGCTAAATTTACATTTGAAGGAATTATCTTCAAATTCGGTGTGTTCTCCACATCAGTCATACTATTCTTTACAGAACATTGATCAAGCATTAACTCATATACCGTATTTTCTATACTTTCTTTTTCAATTCCAAATCCACTAGTACAATTTCCCTGTGGATCCAAGTCTATAACTAATACTTTTTTTCCTAATTCAGCCATTGCTGCTGAAAGATTAATAGAAGTAGTTGTCTTTCCTACTCCACCTTTTTGGTTTGCTATTGCAATTATTTTTCCCATTACTTGTAATTCCTTTCTTGTGCTTTTGATATTATATCATTATAAAATTCTCATTTCTACCAATTTTTCCTTACCATTTTTACATATATATCCTATTATTTACTATATATAGTTTGTTTAATAATCGTTCAACAATTATTTATAAAATGTTTCACGTGAAACACTATAAGTATTTTTTGTGTTTATATACCAATTGTATGTAAAATATATTTTTAAGAACACATCATATTGTGTTTTGGTTAAATTTTAAAATAATAAAATAGGGATGTTTCACGTGAAACATCTCTACAATGAACCTCTATATGTAGTATATGAAATTTTTATATTTTTTTTAATAAATTTTCAAGTTCAATTTTGGCACGAATTGGATCTGCTGCAAGAAAGGAAATCACATTTTTTATAGTATCCTTTGTGTCAT
>JAZUIN010000039.1:0-5893 GCA_045642225.1 Lachnospiraceae bacterium
TTTATGTGGTGGTTGCATAGCCCTCGGCAGAGCGCCGTGCCCGACCGAAGGGAGGGATACCACCGCCCCTTTAGGGGTGGTGAGTAAGTGCGCCCTTCTAAAGAAGGGAAGTAATTAATGAAAAGAAGTATGGCTATTTAGAATTAGTAGTACGGTATTTAATGAGCGTATATAGATATTCCTGAAGCTCTGTGGGGCTCATATCTTTGGCTTCAGGAATAGCTTTTTCAAGAATGGCACCTTTTTGGATAAGGCGATGGGTTCTTTGACTATTTTCTTTAGCACGATTTCTGGCTTGAGCTTCTTCTACGCGGTGTTTGGCTTGGAGGAGATCTTTTTCAGTTGGTGTATCATTATTTGATTTAATTATTTTCATTATTTTGGTCCTTTCTAATAAAATTGGTAGTATATTTTTTGAATTGGTATTACAAATATATGGAATTGCTACTTATCAAATTTACGTAGTATTAAAAGTTCAGTATGTATAGTGATAGTAGTAGCAATAAACATATATTTGTGGTTGTTATATGGCACTAGTCTGTAAATGATTTAGTACCATTTGGTGTTTTATAAGGCTATTCGCCAATAAACGACCAGTCAACGCTATCGTCATTATCATCATCAGAATTGTCATTGCTATCTGACGGATTGACAGCAGGTACTGTAATAGGCGCGGTTATAGTCGGTATGGCAATAGCTGTCATATATCCTGACAAGAATAGAGGAATTGATTTTGAAAGAGCGTCATCAACTGCTGATATAATTCTTTTGATGAATAATTCCTCACGTTCTCTGGTTTCAAAATATGGATCATCAAGACTTCTATAGTATTTGTCAAAGTAGTCATTAATTGCTGTAGCAACTACAGAGGTGTAGGACTTGAATGTTCCTTTATCCATATCCTGTAAATAGTTCCAGGCTTTTAGATGTTCAGGCTTATTAAGGTTAAAACGTAAATTAGTGCTTTTTATACTTTGTTCCATGGCTATGCCTTCTTTCTTGTGAGAGCCTTATAAGCAAGCTTTTCATAACCTTTGGCAGTAGCACAAATGTCATCAATAAAGGTCACTCTGTCTTTATCATATTTGCCAAAGTTTTTTATGATGCAGCCACCACCACCAACTATATAAAGTCTCATGAGGTCAGGATTGTATTCATATTTTCTAAGACAGGCAAAAATGCTTTCGGCATAGATTACAGCATTTGCTTTAATGCAGTTAAGATAGGAATCCGTAATGTCAGCCTTGCCAAAGCGAAGCACACTCTGAATAGGAGCTTCATCAATCGTAGTTGCAAACTGGTTTGATACAGCTGCTTTAGTTGCTATGACACATTGATTAACTCCAAGCTTTTCTGTGTAGCATTTGCTTTCAATAACTTTTTTATCTTTTATAAAGATAATGTTCATGGTTGCATTTCCAATATCTGCCACAACATTTGTACCTCTAAAATCTTTAAGCTTATCAAGAACCGCTGGATATCCTTGAGGATAAACAGAGCATCCTTTGATATGAATATGGTATTCAGTGCCGTTCCACTTAAATATCTCTTCCTCTTTTTGAGTAAGATATTTTTTGAATGAATCGCGCTGCGTGTACAGCCATGTAAGTGGAAGACCTGTTGCGATGTGTACATTGGCATCTGTGATACCTTCGGGCTTAAGAGACTTTGCGATAGATACAAGAGTTAAAATTCTGTAATCATCATCCTGCGTCTTGTCGGCAATGAATTCCTTGTGGTTTTCGCCAATGTGATAGAATTTTCCGTTCTGCTCAAAAATGTTCCCAGAAAATATGGGCTCAACATCATAAGCAGTAACGCCTGTTGGAATGATGGAATTAGCTGTTTTGACATTTGCGTAGCCACCATCAGAGCCGATAATGTAAATGTCTTCGTTGTTTTGATCTTTTAGCTTTATCATGTGCTAAAATCCTCCTTGATTAATTTATTTACGATTTGGTACTTGTTTTGAAAAACTAGCACCGATATCGTATGAGATTAGTTTATGTGAGCAGGGGGATAAGCACATTGACTGGGAATTGAACGCAAATTGGCTAAATATAGAAAAATGATTTGTTATAAATTTATTAATTATGAAAAAAGGTATTGTTATTGTTGCGAGTATAAGTTAAAGTAAAGGAAATATTCAAAAGAGGAGCGGTATACAAGAGTTGACTTCTGTATGGTATCACGGCACAAATGAATCATCTGCAGTTAATATTTGTCGAGATGGAATTGATTTTAGTAGAAGTAAGAAAGAACTAGATTTTGGAGTTGGTTTTTATCTTACTGATGATATAGAAGTTGCAAGGCGAAGAGCTTTTCAGAAAACTAGAGTATATAATCGAATTCATAAGTGTAATGAGTCACCAGCTATAGTTAGTGTAACGATAGATATGGAATCATTAAATGATAAAGAAGTTAAGAAATTTGATTATTGTAATGAAAATTGGTTACACTTTATAATAGCGAATAGATTGTCAGATACATATTTAGAGTCAAATATTGAACTTGAGCATAATCGAGATTTGCGTTATGATATAGTTATAGGATCAATTGCTGATTCAGATGTTTCTGAACTAGTTAGCCATATTGATAAGGGTGACATCACATTTTCTGATCTTTCTGTATATGATGTATTGACTGATGAAGGAAGAACCTTAGGGACTCAAATGTCATTGCATACAGATAATGGTTTGGAATGTGTTTTAAAAAGAGAGTATGAAATAATCATCGAGAGGAGGAAATGACAATGAGTACAAAAGCATTATCTTATATGAATTGTGTTATATTGAGATTAATTGAAAAATATAATATGTCCGAAGCAAATGCAAGAAAAGCTGTTAAAGAAAGCTTCTTGTATCAGTCGCTTCAAGAAAACCCAGTGGATACAATGCATGACTCTGTTAATTCTTCAGCAGATGATGTATATGCAGAAATTTTCGGGATAAACGCTTAATAGAATAATTTATATTAAGCCGAAGGGCATAGTATAGATTGTAAGCCGAGGGCATGGACACCTATTATGGTGTCCTTAATTAATTTATGACCGTAGGAAGGCAAGGGTAATGCCTGAATCCAAATATTCCATTGGCGGGTAGGCAACTAACAAGCTACTGTTAGCTGCCTATATTTTTTATTCCAACATTTTTCTTGCAAAACTAATTCCAGTAGCAGCATAAGCTTCCGCGATTTCCTTATATTTATCTTCGATCATTCCTTCATCATTCCAAGTATTTTCATAAATAGTTATTGCAGTTTTAAGGCATTTCTGGGCTAGTGGAAGTTCGCCTATGGCAAGATGAATATAACCTTCAGTTTCTTTTACTCTGGCATAATCTAGTGTGGCATCAGAAGTGGCAGACTTAATTAGTCTTGCACATTTTCTTAGGGCACTGATTGCAATATCAGGTCGGTTAAGTTCTTGCAAAAGTGTTGCATAGTTGCATATTTGAGCAATGCTCTCGTTCATGTGTGTAAGATTATATGTTTCTAATATACTGATACCTTTTTCCATAAAAGAAGAAGCAAGTTCTAATTGCTCATCCATGCGATATAAGCTTCCCATATTTGCGTATATATTAGATGTAAGAAGAGCAGTATTGTCATTTAATGCAGGTAATAAGGATAATGCCTTTTTCTCATAATTGATAGCGGTCTTAATATTATTATCATTTAATACAGAAAGTGTAGCTTTGTAATCGAGAAGTAATATTTGATCAGAGACATTGTCAGTTGTATTATCAGCAAGAACACTTTCCATTTCGGTTACAATTAAATTCATTCCAGATATATAGCTGTACTTGTCCATGCAGTTAAATGCATCTTCAATGAAAGTTAAATACTTTGGAGTATCATCTTTATCTGCACGGATAATAATATTTTCAATTACTGAAAAAAGTGTCCTGTAATAAGTAATATCAATACCAGAAAGTTTGAATATATTTTCGGTAATAAAATCAAGCATAACAGAAAGATTGCTAATAGAAGGTTTTGTATCAGCAATAGTTATTTCCTGCATCATAGGATGTAGAGCAATAGTACGATTATCCAATGGCTTTATGAATCCAAGTTCAATTAGTTCATTTATCGAATTCATATCTGACTGACCAAGCCATTTGGCTAACAATCTAGAATTGATTCCGGTGACAGGAGCCATAGACATAGCTCTCATTATCATAGTATGTATTTCTGAGAGATTGTATAAAGAAAATAACATATGAATATGATTGTAATATGTGGCACGTGTACTTGTGCCATCTTTCTTTATGCCAATAATATCTGATGATGATAATGCAACATGCTCAGTTTGTAGCTTTGAAAGTAGTTCTGTTGGCTCTAATAAACCAGACTGTAATAATCTGGCAGAAAGTTCTACAGCAAGAGTGTGGCAATGAATTTCATCTAATATTTTCTCAATAATATCCCTATTATTGTCAGTTTCAGAATATAAGTTAGCATATAAAGTGATAAGGGCATCTCTATTAGTGATTTCTGACAGTTCGTAGGATGTGTTGTCGCTTATCCGACTTCTTGTTGTAAATAGTAAGCAACATTTATATTTCAGTAAAACATCTAAGAAGCTATCTTTATTAGTCGATGTATTAAAGTTATTTATGATAATAAGGGTGTCTTCTTTTAATGAGCGCAGAAAACGGTTGTGCTTTTTAAATTTGTCTTCTTTAGAATCTGTGGAAAGGTCATCAGCAAAATCCATTTCTGTTATATCTGTTATAAGATCGCCGCTATAAACCAAGTAAAGGATATTGGTATATTCTTTCTTATGTTTGCTGGCATAAGCCTTTGCAAGCTCGCTTTTACCAATACCGGCAATACCATGTAAGAATACATGTTTATGTGTGGTTATAGCAGTATGTAGTTCTTCCAGTTCTGTATCTCGTCCACAAAAGAATTTGCATGGATTTGGGATTGAATTCTCGTATATATAATCAGCAAGAACTGGAGATTTTGACGCTTCTATTACTTGTAAGGCATTCTTTTCCCTTGGAACAAAATTTCTCTCTAGAGCAAACAATAGTATATTTGCAATAAATGATGCCTGTCCTTCTGGTGAAGAATCGTCGTAGGTGTCTAGAAGCTGTTTCTTTTGTATCTCTGATATAGATGCATCCTGTAATAGTAATGTTTTTAATTCGATCATGGCATTGCCTATATCATAGATTATAGTAAGAAGATTATCTTCAATTCCTTCAGCCAATATGGATACACCTTTAGGTTCATTCAGATAGTAAGAAGTGATTTGTGGGCTTACTTTTTTCTGCCCGCTAAACCATCGGCAAATAGATCCATTATCAAATGGATCATTGCACTTGTATGCAGGAAAAAGATAATCATGAATTAAATCCGATTGGTTAGTATATCTATTTTCATTTATGTATTTACATATGATTGTCATAACGGAACAAAAATCTAATCGTTCCATGTAAATCCCCCCTTTAATAAAAAATGGTCAATTGACAGTCAATTGACGCTCAATGTGGTTTTAGCCATAAAATCTTAGACTTAAAGCATGATAGCTGGTGCTAAATTAATTTGATTATAGCATAAGCCAGTTCTCAGAAAAATTAGAATTGGAGGATTTTTAATGGATGAAACTAGTGTAGCTATTTTAGAAAATGATAATCCTGAATTCTTTGTGTATGGCGATGTGAAAATCATAGTATCTGAGCATTTTGCTGAGAATGGTTCTTCCATAAAAAGTACCATTGAAGAAGTGATTATGCATGAAGCAAAACAAAAATTAAGGAAAAAAGCTTCGTAAAAATTAAAAGATTCATTGAGAAACACCCATGCCGATGCTATACTTTTTAAAGGCAAGCATTGTAAGCGTGGGTTGTTTTATGAAAGGAGATAAAAATGAAACAACCAAATA
>JAZUIN010000040.1:0-2626 GCA_045642225.1 Lachnospiraceae bacterium
GGCGAAAAGAATACAAAAAAAGCATTCCAGTATTCAGCAGTCTTTTCAATTGGTACGGCAATTACGTTTGTTGTTCTCGGTATTATTGCAACATCAGCCGGCAGACTTATGGGGACATCGTCTAAATTATGGTATATTATACTTGGTATACTTATGCTTTTGATGGCATTGCAGACATGGGGAATATATAATTTTATCCCCTCTTCAAATCTGCTTTCAAAAAACAAAAAAAGAGGCTTTGCAGGAGCATTTATAGCCGGAATACTTGCAGGAGTCTTTTCATCACCATGTTCAACTCCGGTTCTTATTGCATTACTTGCAGTAGTTGCAGGAAAAGGTAATTTATTATGGGGAATTCTGCTGATGATACTTTATTCCATTGGACACAGTACACTTGTCATAATAGCAGGAACATCAATGGGATTTGTAAAAAAAGTCAGTACAAACGAAAAGTTAAGCAAAGTCGGAACAATCATAAAAATCATAATGGGCATTTTAATTCTGCTTATAGGTTTATATATGTTCTGGCTTGGTATATAAATTATAATTTCAGGAGGTATTTATTATGTCATTATTCGGGTTTGGAAAGAAAAATGAAGTTGCTGAAAACAAAGGATGCTGCTGCGGAGGAGCACCTGTGGAAGAAGTAAAATCAGAGCCTGCATGTGCCTGTAACGGAGATGCAGTTGCTTATGAAGCAGGATCTTCATGCTGCTGCGGAGGAGACAGTTCCCGGACAGAAAACTGCTGCTGCAAAAATGAACTGAAAAGCATCAGAATTCTTGGCGCAGGGTGTAAGTCGTGCCACGACCAGTATCAGTATGTTATTGATGCTGTTGCTGAACTTGGTATTGCAACAGACGTTCAGTACATCACAGATATGGAAGTAGTCATGGGATATGGTGTTATGTCAATGCCGGCAATTGTAGTCAATGAAGAAGTAGTAGCTTACGGCAAGGTTTTAAAGAGCGCTGAAGTAATTAAGCTGCTTGGGAAGCTGGGCTTTTAATGAAAAAGAATGCTGGAATCAGTTTCTTTCAAAGATATCTGACAATATGGGTATTCATATGTATGATAATCGGAGTGTTTGTTGGAAAATACATTACAGTCATACCGGATACTCTTGGAAAACTTGAAATATCAGGAATATCAATACCCATCGCTGTTCTTATATGGGTTATGATATATCCGATGATGTTAAAGGTTGACTTTCAGAGCGTAAAGCAGGTAGGAAAAAATCCAAAAGGATTATTCATTACATGGATCACAAACTGGATTATTAAACCATTTTCCATGTATGGAATTTCATCATTGTTTTTCTTTACTATATTTAAAGGTTTCATTACACCGGAACTTGCAACTCAGTATCTTGCAGGAGCGGTGCTGCTTGGAGCAGCTCCATGTACAGCAATGGTTTTTGTATGGAGTACGCTTACAAAAGGAAATCCAGCATATACTGTAGTACAGGTAGCGACAAACGACCTTATTATCCTGGTTGCATTTGTACCAATAGTTAAGTTTCTGCTTGGCGTATCAAATGTATCAGTTCCTTATGGTACTCTTTTCATCAGTATTATTCTTTTTGTAGTTATTCCAATTGCCGGTGGTATATTAACAAGAATTGCTGTGGTAAAAAGCAAAGGCACAGAATATTTTGAAAAAATCTTTGTTCACAAGTTTGACAATGCCACAACAATTGGTTTACTGCTGATACTTGTACTTATTTTTGCGTCTCAGACAGAGGTCATCTTATCAAATCCTCTGCACATAGTACTGATAGCAGTACCTCTTACAATCCAGACGGTTTTAGTCTTCTTTATTGCTTATATTGCATCAAAAATATTCGGACTGCAGCACGACATCGCTGCTCCGGCAGGAATGATAGGCGCATCAAATTTCTTTGAACTTGCTGTAGCAGTGGCAATTGCATTATTCGGCACAACAAGTCCCGCAGCACTTGCAACAACAGTTGGAGTGCTTACTGAGGTTCCTGTTATGCTTGCTCTTGTGAAAGCAGCAAACAGCACGAAAGGATGGTTTAAATAATGAAAAAGAAAGTTGCATTTATCTGTGTGCATAATTCATGCAGAAGTCAGATGGCAGAGGCTATAGGAAATCATTTGTATGGTGACAGTATTGAGTTCTATTCAGCTGGAACAGAACTAAAAGAACAGATTAACCAGGATGCAGTTCGAATTGTAAAGGAACTGTATGGAATAGACATGAATGCAAATGGTCATCACAGCAAACTTATTGATGAAATCCCTGATCCGGATATCGCTGTTTCAATGGGATGTGATGTTGGATGTCCGTTTATAGGCAGACCATTTGATGATGACTGGGGACTTATGGATCCGACCGGACAAAGCGATGATGTTTTCAAAGCTGTTATTGCAGAGATAGAAAAGAACATAATTCAGCTTAAAGAATCTGGTTTATAAGCAACTTATTTTCCTTTAATTTAAAATAATAAACTAAGTTAATCAAAGAACAAGTTTTCACTAAGCATTAAGGATTATACAGCAATCGCAAAGGAAGTAATCCAGGGGCTGTGGGGTAATGGTTCTGAAAGAAAGGCCAGACTTACAGCTGAAGGTTATGACTATGAAGCGGTGCAGAATAAAGT
>JAZUIN010000041.1:0-3889 GCA_045642225.1 Lachnospiraceae bacterium
ACTCCAAGTGCAAGCTAAAGGATCTGTAGTTGCAACACAACAAGTTGCTTCCGTTACAGCAAATGATGTAGCTTCTGTTACAGGAAACGATGTAGTTTCTGTTTCAGCAAACAACGTAGTTAGAGTTGGCGCAGGTAAGACAGATGACGCTGTAGTAGAAGGACAAGGTGATGTTATTGATGATCAGTTTGCATATGTTGAAGGTCAAGGCGATGTAATCGATGATCAATTTGCATATGTTGAAGGTCAAGGCGATGTTATTGATGATCAATTCGCAGTAGCTACAGAAGATGAAACACCAGTAGCAACAGAATCAAAAATTTCAGTAGATGCCACAGAAATAGAAAAAAATAACAATGATAATCACGTTAATTCAAGCGTTGCAATTGCTGGTATTGGCTATTTCGATAATGATTTTCTTGATACAATTATTAATCAACCAAATGTAGATGTTACACGTTGGCCAGATGAAATCAGAAAACAAGAAGAGGCAGCTGCAAAGAAAGCAGAAGAAACAAGAAGATTAAAACAATTGGCTGATGAGCTTTCTAAGCACTCAGAGATAGATCCTAATGTAATTCTTGATATTATTAACAATGATGAAACAAGCTGCGTAACAAAGACTCTTGAACTAATTAATAAAGTGATTAATCCAAGTGACACAAAATATGGTGATAAAATTCGTAAGCAGATTGATGAGAGTGATAGCCTTAATAAAGATGATAAAGAATATTTGAAGCAGATGGTAACAATTGCTATTGGTACAGGTGAAGGATTTGGTATAAAAGAAATGCTTCCTACTGCTGGAGTAGTTAAGAAGGGTTTTAAAGCGGCGGAAGAATTTTCAAAGTCTATTGATGCAAAAACCACAAAAGAAAGAGCAACACATCTAGTAAATGGTGTTAAGAATACTGTAGAAGGAGCAATTTGCACATTTCCAGGAGGCGGTCCTTTAATGTCTGCTTATAAAGCAATTGATGCTACGCAGAATTATCTTCGCAACAAAATGAGAAGTCTTCTTCCTGATAATTTTAAAAACTTCCCTCTTTTCTAATAATAAAAATATCAAGGACTTATTTCTTAAAATGTATAAACAAACTTAATTAATCATTTCTAAAATAAAAAAAGGCGGGAACTTCTTCCCGCCTATAGTGATTCAAAAAATCCTTAGTCCTCACTAACCAAATTCTTGAGACCTTCAGCAGTTTCTTCATCAAGTGCTAAAGGAACATAGACATGAGTGCCTTCCTTAATTTCCTTTCCTTCTACTTGAGTATAAGTACCATCTGAATCTCCAACCTGTACGTACACCTTTTCTTTCTTATATGAAGTCGAATCATCCTTCTCAACGTCATCCATATTAGTTACTATTTCAACATACTTCTTACCTTTATCATCTTGAACTGCAGCACTAGGTACAGCTAGAACATCAGGTGTCTCACTTGTAATAATCTTAAGACTTGCATTCATTCCAAGCCTAATTCTTGGGTTTTGTTCGCTTAATGCTATCTTAACTAAGTAATTACCTGATGAACCAAGAGAAGCGCTTACGGCTGCTCCTGCGTTAGGAGAATCACTTGAAGTTGCAGTTGCACTTGCTCTAGGAGCTACATATGTAACATATCCAATCATTTCTTCATTACCAGTAGCTTCAGTCTTAACTTTAACCTTCATACCAGTAGCTATATCAGCAATATTTGCTTCACCAATTTGTGAATAAATCATATATGCATTAGAATCCTCAACCATACATATTGTTCCACCAATGTATGTTTCACCAGCCTTAGCATTAAGACTTGTTACAACACCGCCTACAGTACTTCTTACTGTAGCTTCACCAATACTCTTTTGTAGTTCCTTAGCTTGCTGTTCCATAGCGTGTATAGAACTATCCATAACTCCATTGATGCTTTGTCGAAGTTCATCACCAGAAGAATTACTATTATCGCTACTCAAAACAGCATTTCGAACATTAGTATATATTCCAACCTTATACTGATTATTCTGTAAAGTTGATTGCAAATCACTTATTTTAGACTCTAACTGAATTGCTTCATCATCCCACTCACTATGCTCTGGATCAGCAAGATACTGATTATATCTTGCTTTTTGCTTATCTAGTTCAGCCGAAGTAGAATTGCAAGCATCTTGTGCTATTGCAATTTCTTGGTTAATTTTAGATATCTCTGCGTTCCACTCATTTTGAGCATCTTGCACATCCTTATCAAATTCCTGATTATGTCTTACTTTATCTGCTTTTGTCTGTTCAATTGACTTCTGTAATTCTAAATACGTCTCATTTAAAGCAGATGTATCAAGCTGACAAATCACTTGTCCTGGAGCAACTCTATCTCCTTCTTTAACATAAACCGCATTGATACGAGTTCCAACATGTGAACTTGAGACAGCTTCACTATTAACAGAATCGAACACACCTGCGGCAGTAACACTTTTCTCTAAATTCCTCTTAGCTGCAACCTCTACAGAGCCAAAGTCTGCCGATGCCAACTTATTTCTAATAACCATAGTAATAGAAACTGCTATTGCAGATACCACCAAAACAGATGCTACAATAATTATAATTATTATATTTCTTTTTTTAATTCTCTTTTGTTCATCTAAAGTCTTTTCGTCCATACTTTCTACCCCTGTCATTTTTTTCATATACATATCTCACGATATTTCATAATTATATCATTTTATAAACATAAGGACAACATTTCGCTCACGGTCGTTACCGAAATAACCTTTCCAACTAAACAAATTAACATTTTAGTTGCACATTTTACCATTAATCATCCATTCTTCAATAGTTGCATTTTCTGCAGAAGGCTGTAATTCCGCAACTGTCTTTCCAAATCCGCTACCACCACTTGTTGCAAATAATTTTATTGTCTTTCCTGTTAAATCATAGCTCTCCAAAAATGTATTTATTATTGTAGGCGCAACATACCACCACACTGGGAAGCCAATATAAATCTCGTCGTATTTAGAAATATCAACCGTCTCACCGTTCATCTTAGGTCTAAATGACTTATCAGACATTTCTACGGAAGAACGAGATTTCTTATTCGTCCAATTCAAATCTGCATTTGTGTACGCAACTTCTGGAGCAATTTCAAAGATATCTGCTCCTAAATCTGTTGCCACCTTCTCTGCTACTGACTTAGTCTTTCCTGTTGCACTAAAATAAGCTACTAACTTCATGTTTTTCCTCCTTTTTTATGCCAATATATCCTCAAAATAATCGGTCTCTTTCATTTCCATAAACTTAACCAAATTTACCACATGTTCATTCAGCAACATCAGCTTCTCCTTCTCTCCATCCCAAGGATAAAGTCTGTCTGCATGAAAATGCCCCCAAGCCCATCTCTTATAGTTCAATGTTGCCTCAACCTCACCAAGAAATCTTTCCATTGACTTATCAACCTGAGATTGATCCAAATATGACAGGAACAGATCCGTAGGTTCAAACATTATCGGACAGGTATGAGAGATAACCAAGTCGACGGATTTCTCTTTACCTACCAGTTCCCTACCGGCCTGCATCTCTTCCTCCGAAAGCTGCTCGTTGGAGAACCATTGCTGCTGGTTGCGTATTCTAATCCATTTATCTACAGAATATGCTCCTGGAAAAGCCAGGGTTTTATACCCTGCAAACTGATATATAGCCGGTCCATCCGATAAGTATTCTATATTAGGATATTTTAATTCTTTATAGATTACTCCCCCATACTTGTTTTGTTTAATCCAATTATCTGGATAAACACTGATAACATCTGTTACTCTTGCTTCATGGTTCCCTCTAAGACAAATAAAAGTAAAAGGAAGCTTCGATAAATCTTTTTTAAACCAGTCATCGTGAATACACATATCATAATTGCAGCAC
>JAZUIN010000042.1:0-2358 GCA_045642225.1 Lachnospiraceae bacterium
TTATGAGAAGGAGCATTGATAATAGGATTGATTGTTGCTCTCTGAATTCCATAACCAAGAAAGAACATTGCTGCTATAGTGATTGGCAATGACACATATGGTGAAATCCCTAATGTTGAAAAAATAAGATATGAGATAAACATACCTACTGTTATCAATGCACCATGTGCAAAGTTCGTAATCTTCATAACACCGAAAATGAGAGAAACACCAAGTGCAGCTAGTGCATACACACCTCCCATCAATAATCCATCAATCAAAGATTGCGTAATTGAAACTGCCATATTAATACCTCCTTATGTAAAAAAAGAGGTCTCGGAATTATTATTTTCCGAAACCTCTTTGTTTCTACTAATGATCTTGAAACAATATTAGCATCCGACCATTATTAGCACAAATACATAAATATTTATTTGTATTATAACCTTTTGCCTATATGCGTTTATTTTCTCCCATTTACTTTACACTCTTCAATATTTCTATAAACTCGCGCATCGCTCTAGTAATATACTTTCCTTTAGAATAATACACTCCAAACGGACGAACGCCTGGCTCTGGCACTAAATTATAATATCTCATATTCTCATCTTTCTTATTTTTTATAGCTCCTGAGGGAAGTAGCATCGCACCAATACCAGTTTGCGCAAGAGCATAAGCTGTCATTATGCTCCCACATTTGACAACATATTCCGGTGTAGCCTCATTTTCCTCAAACATTTGCTTTAAACTTCTTTGTATTGGAAAAAATTCATCCATCTCGATATATTTAAGACTTAAACAATCACTGGTACAAACAATATAATTATTATCACTATCAGCTGGATGATTCTTTGCAAATTCCGAATCCGCTCTGACTGTTAGCAACATTTTCTCGTCAAATAAAGGTATATACTCAAATTTATCTTCATTAACTTTCCTAGTCGTTATTACTAAATCAATCTTTCCATCAAGTTCCTGCATCTCTAGTTCTTTTTCATAATACTCCTCGAGTATAATCTCGACCTTTGGAAATTTTTTCTTATATTCATAAACAACTGCCGGCAAAAAAGTAATGCTATTTATTGGACCTGTGCCTACAACTATTTTCCCTGCCTCTTCTGCCGAAATATCTGCAAGTATTTCTTGCATCTGCTTTTGTGAACGCGTGATTTTCTTTGCATGATCAACATATATTTGACCTGCATACGTCAAATTAAGAGGTATGGATCTCTCAAACAATTCATTTCCACATTCCTCTTCTATCTTTTGAATATATTGACTTAATGATGGTTGAGATATTCCAAGCCTCTTAGCCGCTTCTGAGAAACTTCGCTCTTCTGCAAGTACTAATACACATTCTAATTGTCTAGCATTCATAAATCACTCGTCCTTAATTTTTAATTATAAATAATATCATCAATACATAAAGAGACCAATGTTTACCATTGGCCTCTCATAATGATTAATTAATCAATTAGTATCTGATTTCTGATTCTGCAAACTCAGTTGGATATACAACCTTATTAGTTCCATCCTGAATCTGAATCAAAGTAAGTGACGCATTTTTATTTTCACCCTTTTCATCAAATTCAATATTACCAGACATAGCAGTAACCATTTCACTAGTAGGATAACTCAAACCTCTAAGAGCTTCACATACTTTATCGCTATCAGTTGTTCCTGCTTCTTCTAATGCAGCAGCCAAAACTTTAACTGCTTCATATGCAAATACTGCATGGTTAATGATGTCATCATTGTACTGAGTTTTATATGTTTCCATCAGTTTCTTAGCCACATCACTATTTGTGTTAATACTATAGTTACAGTTCAAGAAGTTCTCAACACTGTCACCAAATTCTGCAACGAACTTCTCATCTGAGATTGCGCCGTTACAAACACCTAATACACACTTAAACTTAATATCTCTTTCATTAATAGTTCTAAACAAAAGAGATGTATCTGAATAATAACCTATACAAACTAAAACATCTGGGTTTAAACCTGCTAATGTTGTTACTTCAGAGTCTAATGTAGTTGCACTTGCTGAATACGCCATATTATCGAGTAACTTTAAACCTGACTGAGCAATACTTGCTTCAATATATTCTGCTGTAGAAGTACCCATAACAGAATCTTCATGAATTATTTATATTGGGTGTTCTTCTAATTTTTGTTGGTATGCTAGTATTCAGTTTATATACTGTATTAAATAAACCTAGAGTAAAAAAATATGGAAGTATCACATGTACAACTCTTTCATCTGTTTATGGAGCTATAACTGTTATCCCGTTGCTCTTAGTAGTAGGTGTAACTGGTAACAGCAATCCGTTTGCTTTTGAATATCAAACTATTATATGGCAATTCTTATTCGTAGCTGTT
>JAZUIN010000043.1:0-36887 GCA_045642225.1 Lachnospiraceae bacterium
GTTATAAAGTTATTTGCTTCGCAAATGACTTTACCGCGAGCCCTCGTCACGTAGTGACGTTTAAAATGGCGAGCGTCCTTTCATTTGCTTACTACAAACATGTTTGATCTTCGGTTCAAAACTAAGCTTGGCTTATTTTTGTTCCAAATAATTTACTAGTCTAAAAGACTTAGGTTCGTTCAATCAAAATGAATTGATTGGGTTGCATTTACCAATTTGGTTTGCATTTGTTTCACTATTTAATTCTCAATGTACTGTGTTGTTTCGCATCAGCGCCGCAACTCTGATAGAATATCATTTACGACAACCTTTGTCAACAACTTTTTTTAAAAAGTTTTATCACCAACGGTGCAAGAGTTATTTTATCAAGATAATTTCCCTATGTCAATGCTTTTTATATAGTATTTTTCCTTTATTTTAAGGGGTTTTTCATAATAAAATAGATGTTGTGTTTTATCATAAAACAAAACACAACATCTATAATTTTGTTATAAAAAAAATTAAAACTTTTATCTCAAAAAATCCAATATGTACAATCACATTTACACAAATACTTTATACCTGCATTATTATGTATTAATTATTGTACAATATCTATAACCACCAATTAACAAAATATTCTACCAAATTATTCTGATATACAAATGTTAATACCTTGCTAGATTCTATTTGCGCTATAAAGAACTGACCAAATGACGTCATTTGTGTTATTGAAACTAAATACATAAACAACCAGATCAACAACATTCCTTTTATCAAGCCAATCGTCATACCTAACCAAGAACATATTCCATGTAATATAGGAATCTCTTGTAAAGCTTTTATAAGTTTCAACGCAACAAAACATATTAGTTTACCCAACAAAAATGCTATTAGGAAAGATATACCTTTTATTATATAGGTAGAAATGGTAGAAGATATACCCACCACCACCTTATCCTTAGTGTTCACAATATCATCCAGCACAGTTTGCGATATTGATTCAGGAATAGAAATACCATATTCACTCAACATTTCCGGTGAGACATTTGCAAGATCCGCACTATCCTTCGTCAAAGATATACTAGCGTCACTCAATACATTTCCCGCTCTAGTTTCTACTTCTCTATTAACATATGTTGATACTTTATTATCTAATGTAGTTTTAAGACTTGTTTTCTCTATCAAAAAGGAATAAATTAATGGATTCATCACCATAACAAATACCAATATAAATATCCAAGAAATCAAGTTAAACACGATTCCTAACAGCCCACGTCTGAAACCTATTACTGCAAAAACTAGTAAGACGACAGCCAAAACAATCAACAATATATTCATTTCTTACTTCCTATCTAAGTCTAATGTGTTGCGCTACACCATTTTGATATAACACATACTCTCGTCTTCCACCATTAGGTATAATTTCAATAATATTATTCTCAAAAGCGTAGAAGAATTTCTTTATACCATATTTTGTATAAATGCTCATTTCATTTTCATTCTGAACTATAATGTCATTATTCCTTAACATTTCTACATATGTATATGAAGCATCAAGGGCCTTGGCAAACTTCTGCCATCCGCTTGAACCATATACATGGATAACCTTAACAAGTTCACCATCATCCGTCGTCTCGGAACCAATATATCCAAAATAATCCCCATTGTAGAACACGGCTTCAACAGAATTCTCCGCAAAAATTTCTTTCTTAATCTTGCAGCTACTTGAGAAAAGCACAACCTCTCTATCTCCAAATGCTACTAATCTACCGTTGTCCAAAAAATGTAATTTAGAGATTACTAAATCAGGAAAAGAACTAGTTGCAATAATATTATCCTTCTCTTTTTTACCAGAATTAGAAAAATCATAGAAGGTTATTGTTGTTTGCACTTTACCAGATTTAACATCTACAGACGACAAAGCCAATCTCTCTCCATCTCGAGAATAAGCAATATCTAATGGGTATCCGCCATTTTCCACTCTTGTCACGCCTGCTGCAATCACTCCACCTTTGTAATCACAAATCTGTATATGCGCTGCACTTTTATCTGACATAAGAACAGCAACATGTCCCTGTTCTGATACATGTGCTCGCATAATAGGCCTGTTGGTTTCAACCAATCCCTTCTTGCCTGTAACGGTCATCACATAGATACTAGTGCCACCCTTTTCGTAAATGATAAGGTAATCCTCACATTGTTCAATCATTGGCGAGGACATGTCATAGGTCTCGTTCCAAAGTACTTCCCCTTGCTGTGTAACCAGAAATGCTCCGTCAGAATTATATTTTACTATATAGTCATCGAAGGATTCATAGGCTGTGCCTTCTGAATCCTCCAACTGAACTTCTTTTTTTACATTGTAGTCTGTGTAAGTACGGAGAATGCTCACAATAAACCAAGTAAACAACACAATAAATGCTGTACCTACCACTATTACAAGCTTCAAGTGATCTAATACAAAATCACAAATCACACTCCATACTTCTAACAGTTTTTCTTTAATCTTCGATAACATTTTCAATTAAAATTTAAAAATTCCTACTCCATAAGGTGCAAGTGGAAATGCCAAAGAATCTTCTCTTCCATCACACTCTTGTTTCTCTGTTGTATAATTTACTTTTCTACTTGTGCAGCTTCCGCCGTACTTCTTAGCTTCACTATTAATCAATAACTTATATTGACCTTCTTTAGGAACACCAACTCTGTAATCAGCGTACTCCATAGGTGTGAAGTTACATACGCATAAAATGTTATTCTTGCCATCCTTTGACTTACGAACAAAGCTAAAGATTCCTCTATAAGAATCATTTGCATTAATCCATTCGAAGCCTTCCCAGCTACAATCAAGCTCGTAAAGTGCAGGATTTTTCTTATACATTTGAAGAAGGTCCTTCATAAAGTCGTTAACAGATTTATTGTTAGGATTATCAAGCAAATACCAATCCAATTCACGTTCTTCAGACCATTCTTGATGTTGCGCAAAGTCTTGTCCCATGAAAAGCAACTTCTTACCTGGGTGACACATCATAAATGCATAACCCGCTTTTAGATTCTTGAACTTGTCAATTTCATATCCCGGCATTTTGCCAATCATAGAACATTTCAAATGTACAACTTCGTCATGAGATAATACCAAGATATATTTCTCGTATTCATTATAACTCATTGCAAAAGTCATCTTGTTGTGATTATCTTTTCTAAAGTATGGATCAAGCTTCATATAATCTAAGAAGTCATGCATCCATCCCATATTCCATTTGTAAGAGAAGTTCAAACCATTCTCTTCAACATTTCCTGTAACCTTTGGCCATGCAGTAGATTCTTCAGCAATCATTACTACACCCTTGTTACGACCTCTGATTAATGTATTAATATGCTTAAAGAACTCAATTGCATCTAAGTTCTGGTTGCTGCCGTATTTGTTTGGAGTCCATTGTCCATCTTCCTTACCATAATCAAGATATAGCATTGAAGCAACTGCGTCTACACGTAGACCGTCAATATGATATTTCTCAATCCACATTAAAGCACTACCAATCAAGAAATTCTTAACTTCACTCTTGCCATAATTGAAAATCTTAGTACCCCATTCAGGATGCTCTCCCATCTTAGGATCTGGATATTCATACAATGGTTGACCATCAAAATCGGCCAAACCGTGTGCATCTCTTGGGAAATGTGCAGGTACCCAGTCAAGAATTACACCAATATTTTTCTTATGGAAACAATCTACTAAGTATGCAAAATCTTCAGGTGTTCCATATCTAGAAGTTGGTGCATAGTAACCTGTAACTTGATATCCCCACGATCCGTCAAATGGATACTCTGATACACCCATCAATTCAACATGTGTGTAACCCATTTCTTCAACATATGCCACTAACTTGTCTGCCAACTCTCTATATGTATAGAATCCATCTTCATCGCCAACTGGATGTCTCATCCATGAGCCCAAATGCACTTCATAGATAGACATTGGTTGAGATTCAAACTTGTCAGCAGTCTTCTCTCTAGACTTAATCCAAGCATCATCTGTCCAATCAAATTCCTCTGTAGCACATATCTTAGATGCTGTTCCTGGACGAAGCTCTGCCTCAGCAGCATATGGATCTGCTTTATATAACTTCTGTCCACTAGCAGTAAAAATAACATACTTGTACAATTGTCCTGCTTCTACGCCCGGAACAAAAGTCTCCCACACGCCCATTTCCATTGGCTCAACACGTTGTAACATATTAGCTGTCTCGTTCCAATCATTGAACTCACCAATAACTGAAACAGCTACTGCATGTGGTGCCCACAAGTCAAATGTTGCACCCTTTTTCTTCTTCTGAACTGCAAGATGTGCACCCATCTTCTTGTAAATGTCATAGTGTGTTGATTGTCCAAACAAGTAGCAATCTAGGTCTGTAAAATTACTCATAAATTCATACCCCCGTATCTTAATTAATTATAAAATCCTTCTCTCGCAAAATCATGAATCCATCTTCATCGTATTTTTGTTCTCCAAGACCGAAGAATGGTATTTTAAATCCGCCAGCCTTATCAGCCTTTTCCATAGCTTCATCCATGATTTCTTTAACCTCTATTATGGCTGTTGGATGATCAAGACTTTGGATTATATTTATTCTATCATACAATGCAAGAATTCCCAATTCATCTATTACACATTCACACTCACTTGCATAAGTTCTTGCGAAATTAACAAGTTCATCTATTGTAAATGGCGGAATAATTACTTTCTCTTGGAACTTCTTCATAAGCTCTGGCGACAACGCAGATACTCTTTCTATTCCCATTTTAGAATCTTCTAACACAACCAATACCTTTGTAGGATCATTATCCATTGTAATAGAAAGTCTAACTGCAGTCTCTCTATTTATTTCGCCTGCTTTTTCGATAATAAGACATCCGCCTTTAAGCTTTGAAAATAACGCCTGTACATCTTTACCATTTAGCTTATCACCATCTATCTTGCCAACTTTGCCACCTGGCTTTCCAATCTGTTCTTGCAAAACATTAATGATATTTGTTGCCATCATTGTTTTACCACTTCCAGGAATACCTTGAATAATAATATTTCCTTCAGTAGAGGCATCGTCTTCATAATGCTTTCTTACACTATTAAGGACACGTCTAATATTATCTTCCATTCCATTAATCGGCATGAAATATGAGAACTGTTCGCGTTCCTCTTTTGTAAGCTGTGGATACTCTTCCACTGGTGGTTCTGACTTCGTCGTATTATTCTCAATCGACTTCTTTGCCACCTCTTCTCGTAACATTTTCTCTTCTGGCTCTTCATCAAGCTCAACATCTCGTTCAGGTTTGAAAGGATCTTCTTCAAACGAATCAGTCTCAGCTTTCAACTGTGCATTAGCTAGTATTGCCGCATCATCCTCTTCATCTTCTTGTATCTCAAGCTTACTTAACTTCTCCTCTAAATTCTTCTCAGAAATATTAGGGAGCACTTGAGTCTTCGCTGCCTCCCAGCCTTGCTTAATACGTGTCACTTGCGGTTTCTCTACTACAGGAGAGAGTTCCAAATCGTCTTCTGTGTCATCTTCTATTGTATCTACAGCCTGCTCCGTCTCTTTTGCGTCTTCCACAGAGCTTTCATTTTCCTCATACAATCTATCTATTTGCTTTTGCATAGATTGATTTATCTCTTCAACAAGCTTACTTGCCATTTCCAAATTAGCTTGCTTTTTCTGCTCCGCCTCTTCAAGCTTTTCATCTGGTTTAATCACCTTGCTAGAAGCAATTTCTTCTTCACTAAGAACTGGTGGTTTCCACTCAGACATATTCTTTGCTTGCTCTCTAACCACTTCAAATGGTTCTTCAGCCTTAGCAACCACTTTACTTGGATCAACAACTGGAATTGAAATGCCTGATGTCAAATCGTCTCCAGATGTTGAAACTTTCGGAACAGTAAACTCTTTAAATTCTGTTCCTTCTTTATCTAAAGCTTTTTCTTCTATATTTTCTTCTTCCGAATTTTCTTGTTGAGTATCTGCTTCAACTTCTGAATCAGCCATTTCTACAGATTCTTCTTGTACTTCTTCAGCTTCTACCGGTTCTTCTAAATCTGAAGCAGCTTCTTCTACGACCTTAGTTTCTTCTGGTTCTAAAATACTTTCTACAATCTCTTCAGATTCTGGAACAGATTCTTCTTCAGCTTCTACCTCTGAAACTAACTCCTCCACCTTCGATGGAGCAATTGAAGCGGTTGCCAATGTTGCTTCCTCAGGCTTACTCAAAATCTCTTCTTTAAGCAACTCTGTTGGTGCAACACCCGCATCAAGCTTTGGCTTAACATCAGAAAGCTTATCCATTATTTGATTTGCTTCCTCTAATGCTTTATCCTTCGCATTTTGAAGCTTTATTTCTTCTGCGGATTCAAGTGCTGCTTCTGCTGCACGTTGTGTCTTAGCCCATTCATCCATTACATCTTGGATAGAAAGCTGACCTTCAATCTGCTCTTCAACTTCCTTATCCTCTGGAACCAACAAACTAATTTGTCCGTCCCTCTCTTCGGCAAGCAATTCCTTAAATTTACTCTTAAGAGAATCATCAATCTTCTTGCCTTCCTCTTCTTGCTTCTTAGCTGCACTTTCTGGATCTTCTTGTACCTGAAGATATGGAATGTCTTCTAGAAGTCCCTTTATATTTTCCATATTCTCAGAAACTTCTTTCTCTTCTGTCGCTTCCATAATTTCTTCAATGTTACGCTTAATTTGCGCTTGAAGATTTACCGTATTAAAATGCTCAGGCTCAAGTTCAACCGGTGGTATTGCAATATCATGACGAACTATTTCACCGGATTCTAACATTTCATTTTCATAGAAATGTGTATATCCTTTCCGATTCTGTTGGAAAGTTCTATATTTCTCTTCTTGCTCTTTATCAAGAGGGCTATATAACATCTTAAGCTCTAAAGCCTTCTCAACATAAGGACCATCACCAAACCAAAGAATTATCTCATTACACAAAGCAATACATTTATCCCCTTGCGCTGTTCTGTGATACAAATAAGCAAGTTCAAAAGCCCACTCTTCTCTAAAATCAGCCTCTTTAAATTCCTCAAGTATTTTGACCAAATCAGATGGCGAAGCATCTGAAGCTTTTGCAAGATTATATCGCAAAATGTACTTCATGCTATCATGTGGCGCAATCTCAATAAATTTCTCATAATAAGACGTTGCCTCTTCTAATTCACCCATCTTGATACAAACAAGAGAAAGGTGATATAGAATCATTCTACCAATCGGAGAACGTTCATGCGCCATCAAAAGAAGCTGTTTACTATCTTCAATATGATCTAATTGTTCGTACAATTTACTCACTTCGATTAGTGCATTAACATTTCTGATCTTGCGCCAATTAGAATCATCTAGTAAATCTAGAGCATCTTCATAGCTTCCTTCTCTTATTAAATTTTTGACCTGTTTAATTATCTCTTTATAATTATTTCTGTCCATATCTCACCTCAAGTGTGAAATTATTTATTATTACTTTTCGTCTTTGTTTGAACTATCTTTAGCTTCGTCGTCTTCTTTCGAATCCTTCTTTTGAGCTGACTTTTTCTTAAGCTTATCAATAAATCCCATCGAACTTTTTTCATCTGGCTCAATTTCATTTTGAATCATCTCGTTAGTCTCAAGATCAACTCTGTTAAGCTCTATGTACTCAGCAGTATTATCTGACAAGCCTTTCTTTCTAACCATCTTCTTGAACAATCTTCCGAAAATGTAATAGATGACAGCCATAACAGGTACACCTAGAAGCATTCCTACAAATCCAAATAGACCTCCACCAACTAGAATACCTACTAGTACCCAGAAAACTGAAAGTCCTGTTGATTCTCCAAGAATCTTTGGTCCGATTAAATTTCCATCTACAATCTGTATTGCGACAAATATTATTACAAATATCAAACCTTTGACAGGATCTGTTAGTAACAAAATAATAGCTGCTGGAATACCTCCAATATATGGACCAAATACAGGAATTATATTAGTTACACCAATAATAACTGATACAAGTACTGCATATGGAACTGAGAATATCAAGCAAGCAATATAGCATATTATACCAACTATAATAGAATCTATAATTTTACCAATTACAAATCCATAAAAAATATCGTTAGTCTTACGTCCCACTTCAAGAATTACGTTAGCTTGTTCCTTCTTAAAAATAGCATAAACGATTTGCTTTATTTGTCCTCTAAAATTATCCTTGTATATCAAAATGTAAATTGATACGAACATACCAATTATAATATTAATAACAACACGTCCCACAGCAAATGCTCCTGTAGCAACACTTTGCAACGCTGTCTTATTAGTCAAATCAAAATAACTTAGAATCCAACCATATGCACTTTGTACCAATTCTATAAGCTTGCTATTCTGTAAAACTGCAATCTCTGCGCTAAATCTATGTTGTGTTAAATTATCAATTTTGGCCAAAAGCGATTGCGCTTGTCCACCAATATTAGCCGAAAGCTCAGAAACTGTATCATACGTATCTGGAATAATCAAAAGCAAAACTAACGCAATTATTGCTATAAGAATAACCAACGAAATCATTGAAGTAACAGTTCTTACTGTTGATTTTGTCTTGACCTCATCCTTAGATTTCTTAAGCAACCATCTATTAAGCGGCTTCTCCATCGCTTTCATAATTGGATTCATAAGAAATGCCATTATGGCTCCAAAAACAAAAGGCTGAAAAATCGCACCTATAGCAGATAATACTTCTGCAAATCCTTCATATCGCGCAATTATAAAATAAAATGAAATTACTAAACAACACGAAATAACTGCTGCCAAAGAAATTCTAAAAATAATTTTCTTTGGACTCTTCTTATACCTTTCTATTAAAGGCTCCTTATCTTCTTGTTTCATAACACATTAACCTCTGTAATAATTAATCAAACATCCCTTAAGTATAATCTCTCTCTCATCATCAGTAAGTGGATCTAACTTAAGTTCAAACTCTTTCAATCCATCCGTTTTAACTACATATGCTTTCATAGATGATGCTTTATTAATAACTGCTTCTCTAATGCCTGGAATAAAGATATAGTCGTCACAAGAGAATGGAAGATCTCCCTTATCAATAATAAATGGAAGCATTCCCCAGTTAATTAGATTTGAACGATATCTCTTTGTAGCATATTCATTTGCAATATTTGCCCATCCGCCAAGAACCTTCTGACATGATGCTGCTTGCTCTCTTGCCGAACCATCACCTGGTTTAACAGCAAAAATTGTACTACCAACTCCAACATTTGAATGAGGATCAACACCTTCAAATTCAGCCTTAACAAGCTTCATATACTCCTTGATCTCTGGATAAGCTTTGCCTGGACACTCTCCCGCTTCGATTGCCTTTTGAGCTGTCTGAACTGCTTTAGCCTTACCAACATATTCTGGATCTTTTCTTGACAATGTAAATTCTGCAAGTCCAAGTGGGTTAGATCTATATGATGATGTCTCACCTGATGGAATCAATTCATCAGTTGTTGTTACAGGATCATGAATCTCAGAAACAACCTTAAGCATCATATTCTCTGGCAACGCACTCATTGCTGGCCAATCCTTAATGTTTGGACCAAATTGAATCTCTTGATCAGGATCAGCAACACCCTTAGAATCAAATACTCTATTCTCATAGATAGTCTTGTCATAGAAATATTTTGGCTTAGTAAAGTTAACATCAATGTCTGTTGCTGCTGTAAGATAGCCTTTGTTAGCTGCTGTTGCTGCAATAGAACGAGCATCCATAAGTGCAACAGATGAAATCTGACCATTTTGTAACTTCGAGCCCTCTCTATTAGGGAAGTTACGAGTAGAATGACGTATTGAAAATCCGTTGTTACTTGGTGTATCTCCTGCGCCAAAGCATGGTCCACAGAATGCAGTCTTAACAATTGCACCTGTTGCCATAAGATCTGCAACACATCCGTTCTTAACTAATTCCATATAAACCGGTGTACTTGCTGGATATACAGACAATGTAAATTCATCTGGTCCAATTGATGCGCCACGTAAAATGTCAGCAGCATCTGTAATGTTCTCATATCCACCACCTGCACAACCTGCGATGATTCCTTGATCCACATAAAGCTTTCCATTTCTAACCTTATCTCTAAGAGTAAAGTCCACTTGACCATCAAGACTAACCTTAGCTCTCTTCTCACAATCAAGTAAAATGTCATCTAAATTAGCATTTAACTCTTCGATTGTATATGTATTACTTGGATGGAATGGCATAGCAATCATTGGCTTAATAGCACTCAAATCAATCTCAATCATTCCATCATAATATGCAACCTCGCCAGGATTTAATTCTTTGTATTCACCAACTCTTCCATGAATATCATAGAAATCCTTAACCTTAGAATCAGTCTTCCAAATTGAAGATAGACATGTTGTCTCTGTTGTCATAACGTCAACACCAATTCTCATGTCAACACTCAAGTTATCAACACCAGGTCCAACAAATTCCATTACCTTGTTCTTAACATAACCCTTTTCAAATACTTCACCAATAATAGCTAAAGCGATATCTTGTGGACCAACTCCCTTCATTGGGGCTCCTGTCATATATACTCCAACTACACCAGGCATGTTAATGTCGTATGTCTTATTGAGTAATTGCTTTACAAGTTCTGGTCCACCTTCACCCATAGCCATAGTACCAAGTGCACCATAACGTGTATGTGAGTCAGAACCAAGAATCATCTTGCCGCAACCTGCTAACATTTCTCTAGCAAATTGATGAATTACTGCTTGATGAGGTGGTACATAAATTCCACCATATTTCTTAGCACATGTTAATCCAAACATGTGATCATCTTCGTTAATAGTTCCACCTACAGCACACAAACTATTGTGACAGTTTGTAAGTACATAAGGCATAGGGAATTTTTCAAGCCCTGATGCACGTGCTGTTTGGATAATTCCAACATATGTAATATCGTGACTAGTTAATTTATCAAATCTAATCTGGAGTGCATCCATGTTATCAGATGTATTATGCTCCTTCAAAATACCATAAGCGATTGTATTTTGCTTTGCTTCCTCAACCGAAATATTTTTACCAGTTTTGGCTGCAAGTTCTGCATCATTTGTAACAATTTCTGTCCCGTTTACTAAGTAAACTCCATTATCATGTAATTTCATATATCATTATCCTCCTAAAAATAGACACAATGCTAAATCTAGTATATAGATTTTCGCTTATAAAATCAAGAAATCTACATATAAAAAAGGGACTTCTTCTAAGAAATCCCTTTTTATCCACAAAAACTATATTTTATCAACAACTATTATAAGTCACATTTTATTTCTTTCCGAAAAATGAAAAACCACCCTTCTTAGACGAAGTTTCTTTCTCTTCTTCTCCTTCGTCCTTCCAATCGAAATATTCATTATCAAGGTCATTTTGCATTGCTGCAATTTCATCGTCGCTCAAGTTTGTTTCAAGTGGTGTTCCATCTGGATTAATTCCCTGCATTCTAAAGTAGTCTTCATTAATTTTGATCTCAGGTTGAATACTAGAATAAGACTTCTCTCCAGGAAGAACTTCATTAGGATTACCCTTAGCTTTCTCCTTGGCAATTCGCGCATTTTCATCTTCAATTAGTCTTATATACTTCTGAGTATCGATTAAATCTGAAAGCTTTGCCTTAAGGTCTGTCTGATTAGATTTTACCAATCGAACCTGTGCCTCCATATCCTTTTTTGCATCCTCATAAAGCTTCTCGTATTTCTCTTCTGTTTTTTTCATAATATCTTGAATCTCATTCAAGGTATTATCCGTATACATTATCGATGCCGCATAAATATCTTCTGCCTTACGCTGTGCATCAAAAACAATATCATCGCCTTCTTTGCGAAGTTCTCTCTTTGCCTTCTCTTGACTTCTTGCTGTAAGCTGATATTCCTCTTGCATATCATACATACAATCATTAAGTTCACGAAGAAGTTCCATTACATCATTCTTATTTACAACAACATTTATTGCACTACCTTCAAATGGCTCTGCCTTAGAAAATAATACGTGTATATCTCTTAATACTTTCTCAGTTCTATCACTTGCTCCCATATATCGCTCCTATATATCGCTCCTATATAAAATGTTACGCTTTAAATATTTACTAAATTATATAACTAAAATATTTTTGACGCAAGAAAATACCCCCTATAAATATTAATCAAAAACGTTCATACAGCGCTCAATTATCCCATTCATATAAGCAAGCGCTACACCATAATTTGTAATCGGAATTTTACTCTCTTTCGTCGCTTCTATTCTACTTTTCATTTCCGCTGGATTCAAGGTACAAGCACCGCAATGAATAACCATTTTGTACTTCGATAAATCACGCGGATATTCTGTTCCACTTACAAAGTCAAAAGCAACTTTCTTACCAGAATATTTTTTGACTAAATTAGGCAGTTTAACCGTTCCTATATCATTGCACTGTCTATGATGCGTACAACCTTCTGCAATTAGAATTGTATCTCCATCTTCCAATTTATCGAGTTCTTTTGCGCCTTCATATTGCCAATCCAAATCACCCTTAAATCGTGCCATTAGGATTGAAAACGACGTTAGTCTTATATCCTCTGGCGTCTCTTTTGCTACCTGTTTAAATGCTTGAGAATCTGTAATTACTAACGATACATTTTCTAGAGAATCAAGAAGACTCTTATACTCCGTCTCCCTAGAAATATGAACATATGCTCCTGCATCTAACACATCTCGAATCACTTGCTGTTGTGGTAGAATAATTCTTCCTTTAGGAGCTGACTCATCAATCGGAATAACGAGTACAACATGATCTTTGTGCTGAATTAAGTCTGAAACTAAAGGCTTCTTATTTGAGTTAATACGCACCTTTGCCAAACTTTCTTTTAGCTCATATATACCCTCATTTGTCACCGCTGATACGGCTAGTACGTTAGACTTTTCTATGTTCATTTTATTGGAAATGTTAATTATAATTTCTTCAACATTACCTTCAGATAAAGTTTCTATGTGATTTTTTTTCTTATTATCTAAATCGACTTTCGAATTATCAACCGCTTCTTTATTCAAGCTATCAAGCTTATTGAGCACAATAAATACTGATACATTATTTGCTTTAGATTTATCTATAACACTCTTAATATTATCATTAAATGTTGTTGCAATACCTTTTTCACATAACTCACAAATATCAATTACTACGACAACAATTTGACAACCACGAAGCGCCTGTAATGCTTTGTCAACACGTTTGACTCCTAGCTCACCTTCATCATCAAGCCCCGGTGTATCTATGAAGACAACAGGTCCAAGTGGCAAAAGCTCCATTGCTTTTTTGACAGGATCCGTTGTCGTCCCCTTAACGTTAGAAACCACAGCTAACTCTTGACTAGTAATAGCATTAATTAGACTAGACTTACCTGCGTTACGATTGCCAAACAACCCTATATGTATTCTATCTGAACTAGGTGTATCATTTAAACTCATATCATTTCCTCAAAAAAATTGCAGCTACCTTAGAATCTAAAATCTCTGTTTCCTTCGTGTATTTTCTCTATATACTCTGTAGCCTTCTTCTTAACAACAGAATTAGTTATTATCTCTAATTCTTTCTTAATTAACTCGTCTCCAATCGCTTTTGTCTCTTCTGATGCGTAGTCCTCCAAATATTCTTTAAGCGTCATAAGTGCATTTGGATGACAACAATTTACAATTTGCTTACTCTTTAGAAGCTGCATAAATCTGTCTCCAGTTCTACCTTCTCTATAGCAAGCTGTACAAAATGATGGAACAAAATCCATTTCCATTAACCATCTCACCACTTCGTCTAACGTACGATTATCACTAACGTCAAACTGAGTTGTATTCTCTTCTTCTGGCTCAGGTTCACAATATCCACCTACTGATGTGCGAGATGCTCCTGAAATCTGAGACACGCCAAGCTCTAATACTTTTTCACGAGTTTCCTTCGATTCACGAGTCGAAACAATCATTCCTGTATAAGGAACAGCAATTCTTATACAAGCTACTATTTTCTCAAAAATTTCATCGGAAATACCATTGTCAAATTCGTCAGGATTAATATCATCTGCACGACGAAGACGTGGCACTGATATTGTATGAGGACCACAACCTTTAGCCGCTTCTAGATGCTCTGCATGCATGATAATTCCCGTAAAATCATATCGATAATTATTAAGACCATATAAAACACCAAGTCCTACATCATCAATTCCTCCGTCCATTGCTCTATCCATAGCCTCAGTGTGATATGCGTAGTCGGATTTTGGACCTGTTGGATGAAGCTTCTCGTAAGACTCCTTATTATATGTCTCTTGGAATAAAATATAAGTACCAATTCCTGCGTCCTTAAGCATCTTATATTCTTCTACAGTTGTTGCGGCGATATTAACATTTACACGACGAATATCGCCGTTCTTGTGATGAATTCCGTAAATTGTTTTGATGGATTCTAAAATATATTCAATAGGGTTATTCTTAGGATCTTCACCCGCTTCAAGTGCAAGACGCTTATGTCCCATATCTTGTAATGCAATTACCTCTTGCTTTATTTCTTCTTGAGACAATTTCTTACGTTTAATAGTTTTGTTCTTAGCATGATAAGGACAATATTCGCAACCGTTAATACAATAATTAGATAAATATAAAGGTGCAAACATAACAATTCTATTTCCATAGAATTCATTCTTTATATCTTTTGCAAGTTGAAATATTTCTTGATTCAAATCCTCTAGCTCACAGTCAAGAAGAACGATTGCTTCTCTATGAGAAATACCTTTCATCTTACGAGCTTTCTCAATAATTTGCTCTATTAACTCTCTATTAGTTTTATTCTCTTCGGCATATGCTAGACACTCTCTAATCTCTTCATCAGAAATAAATTCTTCTGCCTTTGAACTCATTACGTTATACATTTCTATATCCTCCTAATTATGTATATCCCTTAAATAATCTGGCGAATCACCTCGACTTACATCTATTTCATAGCCTATCGATTCCATCCTTCTAGATAGACAAGACTTACATTGAGCCGATTCATCACCTGTACAAATTTTGTTGTCGTACAATTCATATTTTTCTCTAACTGCCGTTGGCGAAAGGTTTGGCATTACAACATTTGCGCCTGAGAGAATTCCTCGCTCTCTGCCTTCCGGATGTATAGTTCCTAATGCTGTTGTTGCCGGAAGCAAAACACTCGGGTTTAATATTCGTAGCAAGGATAATAAATATAAGGTCAGCTCTAAGCTTCCACCCTTCTCATCTTTGAAACTTGTTGAATGATGCGGAATGAATGGACCAATACCTACCATATGCGGCTTGAATTCCTGAATAAAATACATATCTTTAGCCAAAGTTTTCTCAGTTTGAAAAGGCGATCCAACCATAAAACCACAGCCTACCTGATAACCAATTTCTTTAAGCTCTTGTAAGCATTTCATTCTATTATCGAAACTCATTTCCTGCGGATGAAGTAATTCATAATGAGACTTATCTGCAGTTTCATGTCTTAGCAAATATCTATCTGCACCTGCAGCATACAAACGCTCAAAACTATCTCTACTTCTTTCACCTAATGAAAGTGTTATCGCAACATCTTTATGCTTTGCTTTGATTTGCTCAATGAGCTTACATAGTCTATCGTCATTAAACCAAGCGTCTTCACCGCCTTGTAGCACAAAGGTTCTAAACCCTAACTCATAGCCTTCGTCTACGCAGGACAAAATCTCTTCTTCAGTAAGGCGATACCTATCTACTGAATTATTATCTCTTCTGATTCCGCAGTAATAACAATTATTTTTGCAATAATTAGATATTTCTATAAGGCCTCTAACATACACCTCATTTGAAAAAACTTCTTTTCGCTTTGCCACTGCTAAATCTCTAATGTAATTCATCAAATCTTGCTCTTCTACACCTTGTTCTGATGCATTTTTTAAGTTAAAGTATTTGACTCCAAAGCCAATTAACATTTCCCATTCAGCTAGTTCTAGAAAATGTTCATTATTCAATTTGTCTATAAGCGCTCGTATCTCATTCATTAGCAAATTGCTTAAACCTTAATCTCACAAAAAAAGACTCCTACTAGGAGTCAATTAATCATAAACATTTATAATAATCTACTTTATTCGGTTATCCTTCTAGATAAGACTCCAAATTCTAATCAAAAACTATCCAACTTCGACCCCGGACAGAAAAGACGGTACCTTAGTAGTTAACTCAACCCAGGCTACCTCACGTCACTCAGAAAATCAAACTTAGTGCTGCTCCATTCCTGACCTGACACGATTCGTAAGCATCTGATGCGCAAGACCCAGGTCTCAACGCCACTTTCTAAGGGCAGCTCCCTCGCCCAACAGGGCCTCAGAAGGATATCACTCCGACTATAGCAATCGGTTACAAGACGCTGCTAACGCCCCAGCTACAGAGTTTATTTTATCTACTTCAACACAAAAAGTCAATGATTTACACTATTTATCCTTGCTATTTCTCAGTTCTTTGAAAAACTCAGACATCAATGAAGCACATTTCTCTTCAAGAATTCCCTTTTCAATTTCTACCTGATGATTAAATTCACTCATTTGCAACAAATTAATAACAGAGCCTGCACATCCTGATTTAGGACTCATGGCGCCTATAACGACTTTTTTCATCCGAGATTGAACTATGGCTCCCGCACACATTTGACAAGGTTCGAGCGTCACGTACATCGTGCAATCCTCTAGCCTCCAGTCGCCGCAAGCTTTACACGCCTTCTTAATTGCCATTATTTCTGCATGACCAAGTACCGTACCTTTTTTGTTACGCTTATTATAGCCTTTACCAACAATAACACCATCGTCACGAACTATAACACAACCTATTGGTGCTTCATTATTCTTATATGATTTTCTTGCTAATTTCACAGCTAATTCCATATACTCTTCTTTTTTATCACAGGTAATATCTACCATATAGAATTTCCTCCAACGTTTTGGTATAATACTTGTTGCTATAATAACATTTAATTGATTTATTGAAAATGTATATAGTAATATGACAATCTGCATTTCTAAAATGTAAAAAGGGAATAGTTATGAATTTTACTTACGAAACCGAACATTTAATTCTAAAAGTATGTGGACAAGAAATTGCAAAGGATGCGCTTAAATTTTTCCAACACAATAAGAAAGAATTTGAAGCAGTAGAACCAATCGATCACGAAAACTTCTACAATCTTGACCACCAAAAGAATATTTTAAATTACGAATATAAAATGACTCTACAACTTTCCGTTGTTAGATTCTGGATTTACCAAAAAGACAATCCTTATAAAATAATCGGAACAGTTTGTTTTAGAAACATTGTTAAACCTATTTATTCATCATGTACAGTAGGCTATAAAATGGACAAAGATTATACTGGTAGAGGTTTCTGTAAAGAGGCTCTTACAGAAGGAATTCGAGTTATGTTTGAAGACTTAGGTCTTCACAAAATCGATGCCATCGTTCTTCCTCGTAATGACGCAAGTATTGCTATACTTGAAGGTCTTGGCTTCAAGCGCGAAGGTCTTCTCCGTGACAAAATCAAGCTCAATGGCAAATGGGAAGACCACTACGCTTATAGTTTATTAGAAAGTGAATTTAATTAACAACATTTAATTCTTTTCCATCCATAAAGGCCTTTACATTTTCATAGGCACCCTTAATTAAACGCTCTTTTGCTTCGGTTGATGCCCATGCCATATGTGGTGTAATAATTAATCTATTAGAATCCTCAAACTGAAGCAATGGATTATCTTCTTTGATAGGCTCATAACCTACAACATCAAGTCCTGCTCCATATATCTTCTCTTCAATAAGTGCTCTATAAAGATCAGCATCGTTTACAATTCCACCCCTTGCAACATTGATAAGAATAGCTGACTTTTTCATCTTAGAAAGCGCATCGTAATCAAACAAATCAGCAGTCAACTCACTCTTAGGACAATGAAGAGAAACGATATCTGATTGAGCTAACAACTCATCAAAAGAAACCTGTGGATATGTATTACATTTCCCAGAACCCGTCACAGAATAATGTATTACGTTACATCCAAACGCTGTTGCTATTCTAGCCACGTTACTTCCTATACTTCCCATTCCAACGATTCCCCAGGTCTTACCTTCCAAATCATTAAAAGGCATTCCCGAATACGTAAACATATCTTGCTTACTATACTCGCCAGACCTAACGAAATTATCGTAATGATTCATTTTCTCTAAAATGTAAAATAATAACGCGAAAGTGTGTTGTGCAACAGAAGGCGTAGAATATCCCTTTACATTACAAACCTTTATATTTCTCGAGTTACAATAATCAATATCGATGTTATCGTACCCCGTTGCTAATTCACATATTAATTTGACATTAGAAGCGTCTTTAAGTGTCGACTCATTAAGCGGAGATTTATTAGCTATAATAATATCAGCATCCTTGACCCTTTCAGGAATCTCGGATGCTGATGTATTATCATATACTACAAATTCTCCTAGTTCGTTAAAACAATCAACGCTTATTGCAGCGCCAACTGTATTCCTCTCTAGAATAACTATTTGCATATTAACCTCTCTTATTCATCACCTAGTGTTGACATTAATGCCATACCCATTAACATCATATTCATACCAAATAATGTTCCGATTGCAATTACATTTACGAAGATATTAGCAATTCCTCCAATACCTAGAATTATAAGCATTATACCAGTAGCAAGAATAAATCCCCAACCTGTTCCTTTTATCTTGCTAAGTGCAATAGCACGAACAATATTTACAATTCCTGATACAAACATAAACACACCAACTAGTGCAAAAATAACCATTGAAAATATTTGTGATGCTGTGTGATTTGTCATAATTAGGATAGCAAGAACAGCTGATGCAATACCAAAAATCAATCCACCTACACCAATACCTACGTATCTAAATCCTGCTTTAGTTGCTTGTTTCTCAAGCTTCTTGCTTGTAAAATACATAACAATTCCGCCAATACCTGTAATCAACATTGTAATTACCATCATCCAAAGTGACGCTGTTGCTCCAAGTGCTGGAAACATTATACAATCCATTCCACAAAACATTACTAGAATACCTAGTATTACTCTTAAAACTTTCATTTTAATCCTCCTTCATTTCCGGTCGTTTTGTTAAAATTTTATCATAAGCTACTTAAAATAGCAATTACTTAACGAACCTACCAAATATTTTCCATATTAATGAATTATAAACTTTATGTAAAGCTTTTTCCTGATTTTCAATAATATCTAATCTTTCTTCTGCAATAACTTTCCATTTTTTATTTTCATTATAATCCATCAATTTAGTCTGAACCTTATAAAGTACCGTATCTTCTGCCTTAAATGCCATACTATAACAAATATTATATATCATGTATATTTCATCTATTGTTGTATCAAACAATAACTCAAATTGAAATGGTGACTTTTGATAAATTTTCACCCCATCTTCGGCATCATAACTTTTTGATATCAACTTACAATTAACCTCTTTACCATTATAAAAGCCTTTTACACTTTTAAAAATAACAATTGCATTTGTAATAGCGGTATTAACTGATATTTGTTTTGTGCCACTTGGAACATCCAAAGATATATCAACATTTCCCTTTATCACTGTAGATATACAACCTAATTTCTCCAAAACTTTCCCATCACTATCAATGCAAGTAAACAATAAATGATTATGAAAATCCTCTCTAGATAAATAATTATAATCATTCAAACAATCTGTAACTCGTGTTGAAGATGTTATTAAACTATTTTGAAAATCATCCTCTATTTTTTGAAATTCTTCAATCTGTTCCTTGTTTAAATCGACTAGTTCCACTAACTCATCTAATTCATATTCATTTTTCACAATTCGGCTTTGATAATAATAATAAGTAATTGCCCTATAAAACAACCACTCTAACGGTTTAGGCTCTTCAAAGGTCCATTCATAATCAATCGCATGCCATATATTTTCATCAACAATTATATTTTGAAATATTAAATCAATGTCAAGATTTTTTACTAAAGTAAAATGTGTATTATTATTATCACTTTCCACAGATTCACTGTCATCTGACGAAACTCCTGCATCAAGATACACAGTTTTGACAATATTAACATACTGTTTTATTAAATTTTCAAAACTATTTTTGTCTTTTCTATACAAAAAATCGTCTAGCATTGACTCAATAGAATTTCCTTTTACTAATTCTAACTCTATTTCTGAATCTGTAAGCATGTTACATTTGTTAATCTTAATTCGCGATGTTTGAAAAAGATTATTTAATGTTTCATATATCTTATTAATTCTACTAATATTAGCATTATCTTCTGGTTGATAGGCTTTTTTTATTACTTTGTCTGAACACAAATATGTTATTGTATTATATCCAGAAATTCTTTCACATGAGTACTTGATAAAATTGGGCATGTCGTCTAGGGCTATACTATTTTCGTCATCTTTACATTGACACACATAAATATAATTACCTATTAATTTATCAAAAAAACCATCTTTTACGGACTTTTCCAACAAATCATCACGCATCGTGTAACTTATATTTTTACTGTCTTTTGGACAATTTATTATATGTAATTCACCAAATTTTGGAAGCCTACGATCAGAATATATTTCATAAGGAAAATCGATATTTGGATATGGATAATATACTCTATGATTCATACTTAAATCATGAATAATATTATTAGAAAGTATTATCAATTTTTCAATTTTGTCTTTAGCTTTATTTATTATCTCAGATACAAACAATTCTGACTTTCTATCCACAATCACATAGTCGTATTGCTCATATTGAATATCAGCATTATTATCAACAAGTTCAACTTCAGGGTATAAATATCTTATTACATCAGCAGAATCCTTATCTTCTTCTATACATACTACACTCACACCCTGTGACACCAAATATCTAGCATAGGCACCATAACTAGCGCCAATTATCAAAGCTCTTTTACCTTGCTTAAAATCAATAAAACTAATTGCATTCTCAACCATAGGTGACAATGCAATTAGACTTTCGTAGCACGGATTTTTCTTAATAAAATCCTCTGTCGTATTCTCTTTTAAATCATTTAATAAAACTCTAGTTTTAAAACTCATTATTTAACCTTCTCTACTTCTACAACAGAATTCATATCATAAAAGCCAACCGTATTCTTATCTGATACAACTGTAATACTCAATAAGTCATATAATCTATGATGCGCTTTTAAATTACCCTCTTCATAACTTGTACAACTCACCGAAAGAAGATATTCTCCCCCTTGTAAATTCATATCTTGTGTAAAACTAGCAACATATTCTTCACCTTCATTACACACACCCAAAAGAATATCCTCTATAAATGTATTAGTTCCAGTAATATCTATTCCTCTGACATTTTTAAGGGTAAATGTAAAGATCGGATCTTTAATGGGCTCGTACAACTTTACTTTTGATTTCAAAGTAAACTTTGTTCCTTTTTCTATTACATTCGTCACATTGTTTTTCGAATCAAAAATACCAAAATCTATAATTTCTGCTTTACCATCACCATACTCTTCTAGATTTTTATTGATTGTAAAGTTACCTTTCCAAGCCCCATGTTTCGCTTCACTCATTATAGAATGTACAACCTTTTTCCCTGATTCAGCCCCGTCTCGTCCCGTTGTGAGAAGTTTCTTATACAAATTCACCATATCTTTAGGAGAACCTTCATCCATTTTTTGACCCTTATTAAGAAGGATTACTCTATCACAATATTTCGAAATACTTCCCAAATCATGACTAACAAAAAGTATAGTTTTACCTTTTCTTTTAAACTCTTCAAATTTCTGATAACATTTTGCTTGAAAAAATACATCTCCGACAGAAAGTGCTTCATCTACAATTAAAATCTCTGGGTCAATGTTAATAGCAACAGCAAATGCTAATCTAACAAACATACCTGAAGAATATGTTTTTACAGGCTGATAAACAAACTCTCCAATATCAGCAAATTTCAAAATATCATCAATTCTCTTATCTATTTCCTCTTTTGAGAATCCCATCATAGTGCCATTTAAATAAATATTATCAATACCGTTATACTCAGGATTAAATCCCGCACCCAACTCTAGCAATGCCGAAATTCGTCCATTGATTTCTAATTCTCCTTCTGTAGGATTAAGTACACCTGTTATAATCTTCAAAATTGTAGATTTACCAGCACCATTAGTTCCAATTATTCCTACAGTCTCACCGCGATTAATATCAAACGAAACATGATTTAACGCATAGTGTTCATTATATTTGGGATTTTTCTTAAAAAATCCCAATGCGTCACCTATTCGATCTATATTACGCGAATATAATTTATACATTTTGCTAATATCATTCACTCTAATAGCAATATCGTTCATATCGTTTCCTCTCATAAAAAGCCAAATATTTTACAATACATCTGCAAAATGAATTTTCAACTTATTAAATATGGCTCTTCCTACAAAAAATAATACTATTGTCACTACCCAAAAATATATCGAAAGAGTTGGTCTTTCCCAAAACCATACACTATTTATTACTGAATCTCTATACCCTGCCACTATATAATACATAGGGTTAAGCTTAAGAATTTTAATGCTAACAGAATTAATATTCATCGCATCTATATTCCACAAAATAGGTGTCATCCACATTAATACTTGCATAAAAATTGCTATAATCTGCGATAAATCTCTAAAAAAAACAACCAACGCCGATGTCAAATACGTCAGACCTATTGTAAAACAAATCATAGCAAAAGAATAATACAAAATCTGCAAAAAATACAAATTGGGATAAAATCCATAAAGCGCCATCATAATAAGCAAAAATACTATAAAAAATACGTGAACAAACAAACTAGAAATAATTTTTACTACCGGTAATGATTTGATATCAAATACTACTTTTTTTACGAGATAACTATATTCAATCAAAGAATTCGTCCCTGAACTCCATGCTTCTGAAAAATAAAACCATGGAACAATACCTGCTATAAGCCAAAGTACATAGGGTACAGTTATTCCTGCTTTCGTCGATTGCGTTCCTACATTTAATGCCTTCTCAAATACGAACCAGTATAACAACACTGTTACTATAGGATTTACAAATGCCCATACCACTCCAAAAAAAGATCCTGCAAATCTACTCTTAAAGTCATTTTTTGCCAATTTCCATAGCATACTTATCTTCTCTTTAAAACTTGTACTATTGTTGTCCATAACATCTCCTATTTCACATCATATCTATAATCCGCTCTTTCACAAGAAAAGTTAGGATTATAATATGGATCACCTTGTTCTATGTAGGCGCTCCATCTACTCATAAATGTATCTGATTCCTTCTGAAGTCTTGCTATCTTCTCCGGTGTATCTTCATATCCTCTAGATTTAGATTCATAATGATACCATTCTGAAAATGGAGTATATACCACGAGCAAATCTTTTGCTCTTAGTTTCATACAATAATCCACATCATTAAACGCTACGGCTAAATCTTCTGACATTCCACCAACTGACTCGAATGCCTCTTTACTTGTCATCATACATGCCGCTGTAACTGCAGACAAATCTTGAACAGAAATACTTCTGAAGAAATATCCCACATCGCCTCTGTCAGTATTATAAAAAGCGTGATTTGCGATACCACCTACTCCAAGCATAACTCCTGCATGCTGAATCCTATTGTCTGCGTAGTACAATCTCGCACCTACAGCGCCAACATCAGAACGCATACAAATGTCTAACATTTCTTTAATACTATCAGAAGCAATCAATTCTGTATCATTGTTAAGGAATAATAAATAATCACCTTTAGCATTGGCCACACCGAAATTATTTATTAATGAATAATTAAAGCAACCTTCATACTTAACAACTCTTACTTTGTCATTAGCTTCTAATTCTTCATAATATTTAAAAATTTCTTCTTCTGTACTATTATTTTCAACAATTAGAATCTCATAATTAGTATATGTTGAAAGCTTGAGTATAGAATTTACACAAGTCTCTAACTCCGCTTTATGATTCATATTAGGAATAATAATAGAAACTAGTGGTTTCTCATCCCAATTGTACTCTGTTATATAATGTCCAAAGTGTGGTGATAATCTTACACTAGCTTTAACTCCCAATCTGTCCCAATGTGCCTGTACGGCTTTACGTCCACTTTCATAGCAATACATCTTAGATTCAGGATTACTAGCTGTAGAATTCTTATGACATCTCCAGTGATATACAACTTTAGGCACGTGATAAACGCGTCTTGCTTTTTCAACACATCTTAGAATAGTATCATGATCTTGTGAACCATCATACTCGCTATTAAGCCACCCCACTTCATCTAACAAAGTTTTTCTAGTTACAAACAAATGTGTAATATAATTATAGCTACATAACAAATCAATATTTAAATCTGGCTTAAAATGCGGCATGAATAGAGTTTCACCATCCATATCTATTTTGTCTTCATCAGTATACACACAATCTATATTCTCATCTGTATTAAGAGCTTTAACAACCTCATACAACGCATCTTCCGTCAACAAATCATCGTGATCGGAAAAGGCTATAAACTCTCCTTCTGCTATCTCGATAGCTCCGTTTGTATTTTTAGATATTCCATCATTATAACCTAATAGTCTATATTTTACTCTTTTGTCATCATTAGAATACTCTTTAACATACTGTTCTAGATTGTTTGTATCACTTCCATCAGCAAGACACAACTGCCAATTACTATATGTCTGTGCCTCAATAGATTCTATTAACTCCTTCAAAAAATTAAGCGGCGTATTATATATTGGAATTACAATAGAAATAAGCGGTTCATATTGAAACTTCGTATTTCTTTGTTTCTCTAATTCTTCATCCGTAACAGGATGTTGTTTTAAGAAAAGTTCATAATTCTCTCTTTCATCTTTTTCCTTATTTTTAAATACCTTATTATAAACCTTTTTTGTTGTCTCTTTTATTCCATTACTAATCAATGAATCTAGCGTTTTTTGAATCAAATTTTTTCTTGCAAATAAATCTTCTTGGCTCGGATAATCCTTAATCGTTAGTTTTTTTGCAAAATGTCTTTCTCCATCGATAATATCTATTAAGACTTCCTCTGCCTCTACCTGATCTATGTTAATAGTAAAACCAAACTCTGCCAACTCTTCCGCTTCTGGATAAAAACCCTTAACATCTCTTCTGTATGCTCGTTCCATTGTATACGAACACTCTACTCCATCTGCAAATATTTTTATTTCAGCATCACCAGAAATAGCAGCCCAACCTACAATAGTCATATCACTATCTTTATTTACATAATCAATAACAACGTCTATCATCGGAAGCATTTCTTCCATTTTTCTTTTTTCAACAGAATATATCTTCTTTTTCTTATTGTGATATTCTTCATAAATTTCAAAAGATTTCACATCATATGGTACATCTATAAGCGCTATAATCTCTTCTGACACGTTACATTCATATGAAACGTATTTCTGTCGTATCTCCATACTTGACTCAACAGATATCTGCATTGGCACTTCTGTTCCATCGATAAATGCATGTAGCTCTCTTCCATCTTCATTATCAAAAGGGAAAAAGCCTATTACCACTACTTTATCAGCATCTTTATAATGTCTTCTTATAGTATTAAGTACAAAACCTTTGTTCATATAAAACCTCTATCCTTCTAATCAAAAAATCACCCATATATTATATCATAGAATTAATTCTTTTATTACATATTTTTTTATTCAACTATTAATATTTAATCAAGACATTATTATCTTTTTTGTCCATTTTGAACAAAGCCTCTCTTTTGCGTAAAATATTACGCACATATTCAAATAATTTGGCTCTAGAAGTTGGCAGACAATTTTAAAATCTCATTATAAAATAAACGCGTAACTTCAACAGCAGGAGCAAGCGACTTATATCCCCTTCACACATTTTTCACAACTAGTCGCTTCTTCTGACAATAATTCGAAAGGAGGACGCCTATGAGATTTTACTTATGCCGTACTTGTGGCAGTTTGATTGAGACAATTGAAGACAGCGGTAATGTACCGATCTGTTGTAATAAACTCATGGAAGAATTGAAACCTGGGAAAAGTGATGGCAGTTTAGAAAAGCACGTACCTGTATGTACACTTGATACAATCCGAACAGACACCGACTCGACTTCTAACGTCAAGGCAGTTCATGTCAAAGTTGGAAGCGAACCACACCCAATGGAAAAACATCACTCTATAAAATGGATTGTTCTCGAAACAAACTGTGGCATATACAGGCATATGCTAGACAAGTGTCAGAAAGCAGAAGCTTGTACTACTTTTTATATATCAGAACAAGAAGAAATCGTAAATATATACGAATACTGCAATGTACACGGATTATACGTTGCTGAAATTAAAGCAAAATAAAAACTTATATGGAAAACTTCTAATTGTTAAAATTATTAATCAAGCCTCTGAGTTTAAATAACCCAGAGGCTTGTACTTTCTTTAACCTTTTAAGGATAATAAATTATCTCCTACTTTTACCTTACCAGTTACCATTGGTCTAATAGCTTTGTAATCATTTGTATTACAAACTATCATCGGTGTCACAAGAGAATATCCCTCGTCTTTAATACCATTCATATTAAATGATATTAACAAATCACCCTTCTTTACTGTCTGTCCAGCTTCAACATGTTTTTCAAAATATTTTCCGCCAAGCGAAACAGTATCTATACCAATATGAAGAAGTAATTCTAGTCCACTGTCACTCTTCAACCCAACAGCATGAAGTGTGTCGAATACAAAATCTACTGTAGCGTCACATGGTGCAAATAGCTTTCCTTCAATCGGATCTATTGCCACACCATCGCCCATACTACAAGATGCAAATGCCTCATCAGGAACTTCATCCATAAGTAGCATCCTTCCTTTCATATGTGCTCCCAAAATAGCATCTTCCATCTTCTTCGTTGAAACAGAATCAGCTTCCTTTGCAACATTAACATTTTCAAAATCCTCGTCTCCATGGGCATCCATAAAATCTACAAGGTTAGATTTGATAACAGCAACTTGCGGTCCATAAATAACTTGAATACCATTACCCTTGTGAATTACTCCTGAAGCGCCTGACTGTTTTAATACACCGTCATCAACCTTTGACTCATCTATAACTGTACAACGAAGCCTTGTAGCACAGCAATCTACATCAGAAATATTAGCCTTTCCACCAAGACCCTTTAATATTAACATTGACACTGTATCTGCCGGATTACTTGACTTAGCACCGTCTGGACCAATTCCTGTCTTTTCTTTGAAATCTGAACGAGTATATAATTTGGTCTCTTCATCATCGCTTTCACGTCCAGGTGTTGCAAGATTAAATTTCGTAATCATTAAACGGAATAAGAAGTAATAAATGAAGAAATAAATAACACCTACTACTACAATCCAAATCCAATTAGTCTTAGAATTTCCTTGTAATATACCAAACAAGGTCATGTCTATAATTCCACCTGAGAATGTCATTCCGACACCAACATTTAAAATATGCATCAACATATATGATAGACCTGCTAATACACAGTGAACTGCATACATTGCTGGCGCAACAAATAAGAATGTAAACTCAATAGGTTCTGTAATACCTGTAAGCATAGCTGTCAAAGTAGCAGAAATCAAAAGACCTCCTACTACCTTACGTTTTTCAGGACGAGCACAACGATACATTGCAAGTGCTGCACCAGGAAGTCCAAAAATCATGAATGGGAACTTACCTGCCATAAAACGTGTTGCTGAAACAGAAAATGCTTCCGTTGATTTAGATGCAAGTTCTGCAAAGAAGATATTTTGAGCACCTTGAATAGTAATTCCATCTACTATTGCGGTTCCACCAACTGCTGTTTGCCAGAATGGCATATAAAATACATGGTGCAAACCAAAAGGAATAAGTGCTCTTTCAATAATTCCATAAATCCATGTACCTGCATAACCTGACTTAATAACTAAATCACCAAGCATAGCGATACCTGATTGAACGATTGGCCAAACAAAGAACATTAGAATACCAACTAGCAAAAATACCATAGTCGAAATAATTGGTACAAATCTTGTTCCTCCAAAGAATGATAAAACCTGAGGTAATTCAATCTTATAAAACTTGTTATGAAGTGCCGCAACACCAAGACCTACGATAATACCTCCGAAAACACCCATCTGTAATGTAGTGATTCCTAAGCAAGTTGTAGTTGTATTTTCTGCAAGAGCATCAACACCACCAGTAACTTCTATCATCGTGCTAATAGCTACGTTCATTACTAAATATGCTATAGCGCCAGAAAGTGCTGCAACCTCTTTCTCTTTCTTCGCCATACCAATAGCTACTCCCATTGCAAATAGAAGTGGCAAGTTGGCAAATATAACATCACCGCATTGGCTCATTATTTCCAGAATCGCGTATAATAAGCTTCCTGGATGAATTACACTTGTCAATCCATATGCCTCTAGCATAGTCTGGTTCGTAAAAGAACTACCTATACCAAGTAGCAATCCTGCAATAGGTAGCAATGCGATAGGAAGCATAAACGAGCGTCCTACACGTTGCAATACTCCGAATATTTTGTCTTTCATTTCCTTCCTCCTTATGATAATTTGTATATAAAAAACCCATACCAAAAACACTTACCTGTGCTTCTGATATGGGTTTAGCTCAAAATAGATAACTATCCCGAATATTTTAAATTATAATTATAATGCGTTATCTAGATTCTTTATCTTCCTTACGATATAAACACTGTATTGCATTTTCTTCTACATCTTCTCCTCGGTGTCTTTTGAAGCCTATGCCTTTCCCTGTCACTATAAATTCATCTCCCTTACTATCTATCACGCATAAAATGTTGTTGTTAATTATTTTTTTAATATGATACATAAAAATTTCTCCTAAAAAAAATAACCAAACTCCACCACGCAAATTTGCTAGATAGAGTTGGTTAAGCCTGCATTACCAGTAACATTCCAACTAATTTATATTACAATGTTAACAACACTATATTTACTTAGTCAAGAAATTTTTTGCCGTTTCAAAATATATGTAAAGTTTGCTTAAAAACAAAGAAATGAATATGTGGGAATGGCATAACTCACTAAAACATTTTGTAGCCTTTCTCATCATTTAAAAACGCACTTTCACCTTCACTAATTGCAGAGTGAAGAAAATCCATGTCTGGTTGGACATGCTCAGGAGATGTTATATCGTCTTTTCTGCTTGCAAGATCATAATCTTGTGCAATTTGTCTTCCATGCGATATACGATCACGCATTGGCGATTGTAAATGCGCTGTTATCATATTCATAATACCACGTGGACTACTTCCGTGTTTTCCATAAAACAAATACAAAAGTTGCCTAACAGTTTCATTAGGCAACTCATTTATAAGTACAGTAAATGCTTCATGAATCCTAATGTCTTCGTCATCTGCCGAAACTCCGTCTAATTCAGGAAAAATATACTCTAATATATAGGGTAATGGAGGAACCTCTAACGCCTTGAACCAACTAATAACTTGGCTCACACTAGGCTCGGTTACACCATATTCCCAATTTTGCACTGTTTTTCTAGCAACATTTAATTCTAGCGACATATATTCCTGCGACTTATTTGCTGCAGTACGTGAGGTCGACAACATGTGACTAACCCTTTTATCTACCATAACTAACTCTCCCCCCTTTATACAAAAAGACAAATTTATCCGTACAACTTAAATAAACAAGTTGCTTTTTTTACTATATTATACAACAAAAACTTGATTGTACAAGTTGTACAATCAAGTTTGGTATAACACATCTTATCTTTACTTTTATAAAATTTGCTATTTGATTAAATATAGTAAATTATCATTTACTAGCCCCGCTTAAAATATAAGCACCAAGATTCAAATATGCTGCAAAAGTTAGCCATAATATATATGGAATCATAAGATATCCAGCTATAGGTTTAACTGCGTAAAACCGCCAAGCACACACAATCACTAAACACCACATAAACATTAGCCATACAAATGCCAAAATATAATTATTCCAATTAAAAAATATTAGCGACCAGAAGAAATTCATTACGAGTTGCACTCCATACAAAAGCATTGCAGTAACCTTTAACATACTATCCGCATCCGATACTACAACAAAATATGACGCAACACCCATCACAATATACAAAACTGTCCAAGCAACAGAAAATACCCAAGCTGGTGGTGACAAAGGTGGTTTGCTCATAGTTGCATATATAGCCATACCCTTATATGATAGAAATGCTGATATCATTCCAACTGCTACTGGAACGACTATAGTTATTATCAAAATTCCAATATGTATTTTCTTCATAAAAAACCCTCCTCATACTGTACAAATTTTTCTTTTGTACATATATGATACAGGGTTTTATATAAATCATCAGCCACTTATTATGCTCTAAATTATTTGATTAGTGGGAAATAATTTTTGCTGCTAGCTCTCTTACAACTTTCTCTATTTCTTTTAAAGTATCAACTTCCTCTTAACTATAATGATTTTTTCTTATTTCCTCCGTGCTTTTAAAATTTATTCACATAATAAATCATCAATATCTATCTATAGAATCTTTAATATCTTTAATGATTTCTCTATATTCTTCCTCATAACCATTATCTATGGAAATAAATCTACATTTTGCTTCCATGGCGTTCAACAAAATACTTTGTTGATATCCTTTCCCTTCTTCGAAATAAACCTTAATTCTTCCGTGTTTCGCTTTTTCTCTTGCTTTTCTTTCAATTGACCACCAAATATCAATTTCGGAAAAATCTAACCCAAATCCAACAGAATATACATTACCTAAAATAAAATAATCTAACCAAGATCTACATTCTCTAACCATATCTTTCTGCTGATGTTCTTCTAATGTATTTCCTAATTGCTGATTATACTCAACTAATTTTGAAAGAATTTTCGCATAGCTATAAAAATTTAGAACCATAAAATGTTTTCTTTCATATTCACCATGCACGTGAAATACTGGAACTTGACGCCCATCACTTGTAGTAATAAGATTACATATATGCGTATTATGATGTACTTTCGAATTACCATCTAACGCAGTAAACACTTTACGTCTCTTATTCTTTGACCATTTCCCATCAGATAATATTTTTTCTACTTCATATGTATAGTTGGTCGTTATAATAGCGTCAAACGGTATGTCTAACAACTCTTCAAGCAATTGATGCGGTCTTTCAACATTTTTTATTTTCTCGGCTATTCTACGTTGTATCTCTTCTGAATTAACTCCGCATACCGCTTCAGGTTGCATACCGTATGGTAAGCAAATATAATCATTATTCTTCTCAAGTCCTATTGTTGCAATCCATTATTATTTTTGACGCTTTCATAACTCAACCAACCTCCATTACAAAAAATATTCTCTTTTATAATGTTTATACTTAGTAATCTTTTTATACACCTCTCCGGGTTCTGCGCATGATAAAATACTACACAGTAAAATCTCTTTCCACAAGTTAAAAAACAAATTTTCCTCACTTACCGAAAAAAGATATTATCATGCTTTCTCAAAACTTTTCACAATCTTTTTTACCCATCTTACATATTTATCATAAAAAAATTTATGAATCAAAAATGATAGCAAAACAACTATCGCTACTCCTATGCTAATCCCTAGTATACCTGCCGAAGTATAACTCCAACCTAAACTTGTATGAAAATAAAATGCGATATAAGACATTATACTTATAACAATCGACCAATGTAAAACATATATCGCGAAAGAAATTTTACCTAAAAAAACTAATGGTTTTGCAGAAAAAAATCTCTGGAGAAAATCATCTGTCAAAATACCATATAATATTAAAACAACAGATACTAAGCCTCGAACATTGTTTGCTATTATCCCTAAACGATTTATATATTCAAAAAACCCCGCTGGCATCCATGGTGTTACCAATAAAAACAACCCTGAAACAAAGCTCATTTTTGATATATATTTATTCACTGCTTTAAACTCATATAAACCTATTATTGCGCCAACAGCAAGAAACGAAAAAGAGTCTAACTGCCATATAAATGGTGCAAAAATCTTCGAGAATAAAACGATTATAACATATATTATTACTTTAATATTTTTGTTTTTTATTCTTGCTACTAAACCAATCAATAACATTCCCAAAAAAAGCATATTTATATACCACAATGTATTATTATAATATGTCCCTTTTATAAATACATTCAAGAAAGATTCTAGTAACGCTCCATTACTCCCCAATATTTGTGGATTAAATGTATTATAATTATCAACATAATATCCTGCCGAAGAAAAAGTTTTCACAACAAGTGACCATACATTTTTTGTCTTCATTACAAAATAACATGAAAATATTCCCAGTATAGACATCGGAAGAAATCTCATATATCTATTAAAAACATCAATCCAATATGATCTTTTAACACCTGCATAACTCGTCAAAAATCCACTTATACAAAAAAAAAGACTAACCATAGATGAACTACTAAAAAACAGCAACAACGGTGTATTATGGATTATCAATTCTAGCTTGGAATGCGGACAAAATCCATTTACCTCCCCAAAAAAAACAACAGGAAATAATACTGCTACAGAGTGCCCCAGCATAACTATAATACTTGCACATCCTTTAATTCCTGTTATCCAGTTTATCTCTTTTACTTTATTCATGTTTAACCTATCTTTCCATTTAACGTATTATAAAAACACACCTCTATATGTTCTATCACACTCTACTAAATTTTCCCAATTTTAACAATTCAATTAATCCATCGCAAGCAAAAATCGCAATAATTGGATATAAAGAAAATATATACCTTGATTTAATCTCCCAAAAAATATAAAACACAAAAAAACCAACTACTATTAATCTAAGATATGAATGTCCTTTGTTTTTTCTGTTTTTTATTATCCCTACTACAGCTAAAACAATATAAACAAAATATTGTGATTTCATAATTCGATTGATGACCATACGTATAACTGAATTATCAACATCAATTATGTCATTAACTACAACTGTATCGTACAAATAGGAGGTGCCTGGTCCACCCATTCCATAGCGTTCTGCCTGAAATGTTCCTTCAGACCACATCCATATTATTTTCTTTCCCCAAATTGATAATACATTTAAGAAGCCTAATTCCTTATATTTGTTTACACAATCCATAAATGTCCATTGACTAGAATGACTACCGTCTTGAAATCCAAATTCTGATTCATTAATACCCATTTGAATAAACGACCATACATTAGGACTTTCTGACGTATCAATATCTATAAACGTACTAATTACAAATGATAATATTCCAATTAAAAGTATTACAATCACTCCATATAACAAAGACATTTTAACTTGTTTTTGTTCTAACAAGATATATAAAAAAGTCGCAATAATAATTATAATCCCAGACTGTCTAACAAAATATAATACAGTAGACAAAATCACTATTGTTATAATATATCCTATATTATATTGATTACGCAAAACAAAATAGATTACTGCTACTGACAATGTAACAGCCATAACATCATTGTAAATATTATTATTGTATAAATAAACCGGTATTATTAATACGGACATCAATAATACTTGCTTTGAGTCTCCTATTTTATTAGTAGAACTATTACGTTTTGAATGTAACAACTCATATATTTTCCATGTAAAAAAAAGCGTTATAGTTGCACAAATTAAGTTGAAAATCTTAGGTACCCATATAGATTTGCTAAATACAATTAATAAACCTGACAAGAATACTATAAATGCATGTAAATTACCATTCTTTTGTAGATAATCTATATTGTCATAAAATCCATTAGCTGCACTATCATATACCATCCCCATATCAGAATATGGTTCCATAGGAATTAGTAATAATGTTATTATGCTCAATATACAAAACACAACAAAAATAGGCCATACATATCTTATCTTCCTAGTTAATACAATAAAAACAATTAGAAATAAGAAAAAAATAGCCGTCGAAATATATACATATATTGTATTAAATGAAAAATAAGGATAATCTTCGAAAGAATAATTCGCTTGTGCTATAACACTAAAACAAATCACAGCACAAAAAAGTGCTGTGACAACAATAAATGTTATTCTATTAATAGTTCTATTAAAAAATGACATCATTAGTTTCTACTCAACTCTTAATACTATATATTTTCCACTTTCACCAATAGGAGTAAATCCTTCTTGAATAAAAGCCTTTACAACTTCTTCATTATTAATCAATACCGCATATCTTCTGCTAGAATCAACTTCATCACTTACAGTAATTTGCCTTATAGTATCAATATACTTGACTCTATCATCATATGGTAAAGTCAAAATATACTCATTCGATTTCCCATCAATAACAAATAGTACCCTTGAAGTATAATGCCGCATTCCATAATTGATTGAACCTGTTGGATAGTAAAAATCTTGACAATCTTGAATATATACACATGCCCGTTTTCCATCTTGATCTTCATTAATCATATCCGCTATTTCTATAGATTCATTATGCACTTTATATTTATTTTCAGCTTTTAAAAAAAAATGTCTTTCATCAGCTGAAACACCATATAAATATACTACCACCATCATAGCGAATATAGGTATAAATCTCCACAACTTCTTAAATCTAGTTGCAAGCTGTGCTAAAAAATATGCTTCTGTTAATATTATAGGAATAACCAAAAATACTCTGACAGTTGTTTGTTTTTCGCCTAAATAATATGCACTTGCCAAATTTATAAAAATCGGGTTACAAGCATATAGTAACAGACACACTACAGAGTATATTCCAAATATCCAAAAACCCTTTTCGAAATATTTTCTAAATACTATTATTGAAATCGTTGATATTAAACAAATCACTATTATCGGTATTTTATTATTCCAAAAAATCCCATGTATTTCTTTTAACATCTCAAAACTGAACATTATGACATCCCTTTCATTTTACATATTATAACAACAATAGAAAGTACCAAAGCTGGTATCGATGCTAAAAGCATTTGCGTAAACGGCTTAAACGATTTGTTTTTAAACGATATTATTACACCTAATGTAATATATACCATAGGAACTAAACCTCCCGCCATTAAGGAGACACAACATCCTCCAAAAGACATAACTGCTAGTTCAACTATCTTATACCACGTTGTGTTTTCTGTTTCTTTCTCACACAGCTTATACATTTTACAAATCAAGAACCACATAAACGGAATAAATATTGTAAATAAAATCTTTTTACCCATATACGGATTTGCAATAACATGATTCGCAAAAGTAAAATCCATACCGCATGTCATCTCAACAAGAACTGCAACAAAAAAAACAAACATCCATCTTCCGCTCCTTTTTTTGAACAAAACAGATGAAAAAATCCACATAACAACATAAAACATCAAAATGTAAACTATATATAAAAATGTCTGCGTTAACACTGTTGCATGCATTCCTGACCCTTTACAAATCATCGCAAGGTATGGAAAATACGACGTAAACTTATATTTACTACTAACTTCTGATATTTCCACTTCATTTCCCGTTTCATAGTTAAATGGATATATTTTTCCCGTTTCTACAATATCATTTATATAAGGAATATATACATTATTATCGGCAAAAACAAAAAATTGTCCGTTAACAGCCTGAGCTATTTGCTTAAATACTAAAAAAATTATTGGTATTATCATAATATCGATTGCACTATACGTTTCTAAGCTCAAAATATTGACATGATAATCCAAATATGTTTTATTTCTGATATCTCGATAAATAGCATAAACTGCAGTTATTACCATTAGTGTTACATATAAAATAACTATAGTTGAAAAAGAAGTTTTCAAAAAAACACATGGCACACCTACTAACTGCATTTCTGCTAAACTTACTATAAATCCCTTAATTAAACGCTCTAACACGCTTTCATTTTCAAAAACTCCGCCTACAACAAAAGCTGGAACCAACATTATTACTGTCGCAACAATAAACGAAAAAATGTCACTTACTCCATACATAACCATATTCCTTTACAACCATAATTTTTCATCCTTATATAACATATTAATTTATTACATAACAGTTTTCTATACAATTTCAATAACTATAAATCCCATTAGCTTTTTATTAAATGTTTCTATAATCTGTTTCTTTTCCTTTACTTTCGAGTATAAAGATTTATTCAAAGTTTCGACAAACACTACTTTTTCTATTTCTTCTAAACTATCATAAAAACTGTCGCATCCATACGTCACCACTGCCAATCGTTCGTATTCTTTTTTGTCTGTTTCTTTAAACATATTATATATTACATTTTCTTCAAATAAATTATTAACAACTATAAGTACTTTTTCATTTGTATCCGTATTTGCAAGCAATAATATCTCTTTAATCATTCTACTTATTAACACTTGATTATCTAAAGTATTTATACCTCTATCAAATACTCTGGATACCAATCTATCTATTACATTTTTTTGTTTTATATCTTCCGAAATATGTCTAAACGAACCTATTATTCTTGCTGAAAAAAACTCTTCTAAATCTTCTTTATTTTTTATTTTTCCTGATAATAATAAACTTAAAAGTATTACAATAATAGACAAAACTATTCCTACTATACATCCTAAAACAATATATTTTATGTTAAATAATTTTATCGTATTTGTATCTTTCACCTCATATAATGATTCTTCTTTTAATTTCACATAATTTTCG
>JAZUIN010000044.1:0-38909 GCA_045642225.1 Lachnospiraceae bacterium
GTGTCCATCCAAGGAAGCTCATCAAGAAAAATGACTCTTTTGTTGTTTACTGGATCACGATATACATTATCTTTTTCAAGAAGTGATCTCAGTCGTGCAAACGCGTCATACCAATCTTTAGGAGCATTCTTATCTTCATATCCGTGTTCGTTTAAACTTTCATTAAATGCTCGCAATTGCCCCTTCGTCTTTTCATCACTAAGACCTGTAGCATAAAAAGAAAATTGATTATTAAAATATTCTCGAATCAAATAAGTCTTTCCAACTCTACGCCTTCCATAAACAACTACAAATTCTGGTCGCTTTGACAGTATGCTTTGCATCAAACTATCTTTTTCTCGTTTTCTTCCTATAATTTTCATATTTGTATTTCCTTTCATAAATCGCCACATACATCAAAATCTTATTCGTTTTGGCTATTTATAGGTTATATTTGCATTATAAATCGCCAGATTCTTTTTTTCAAGGGTAAAATTCCTATGACAAACATATCATCCCGCAAACTGCGGCATATCATGGTTCAGCATCGCCTTATAATAGCTACAAAAATTACCACAATAAGGATTTCAGTAATTCCGTATTTGCTCATATATTGCGAAGGAATATTTTTTTGATCAACTATTAGCACCATCGAAGAAAACACTATGGCCACAATAATATACCTCCAGTTTCAAATAATCTACTCCTTACATCTCCACAATGCCATCGGATGGTTCTTTACTCTTTCTATTATTTCTGCAGTGTCAAAGAGTAGTTCCGGCATATACTTCTTCTGCTCGAATTTATCAAGATATTCCTGCTCTTCTTCAGAAAGAATCATTAAATTTGCTATGTAATCCTTTGCCAATTTCTTCCTCTCATCCAACTGAAAGTTATCTTTTTTATTTAGCACTGGAAATAAATCTCGTCTAATTTTGTTGAAATCAAGTGTATTAATAGCTGAAGTATCAAATGATTTATTAAGCGTATCTGCAGAAATCGTCATGTAGAAGACAAAACATTTCCGAAATAAGTCTCTCTGATTCTCAAATAATCCTTCCGACTCCATATATTTTTTTATAAACTCAGTAATTTTTACGCGACATTCAAGCATGTCTTCTCTGGTATCATTTGGCGTATAATCCATATCAATATCCACCGACAATCGAGGCAGATTAAATACAGTTAGATTAATTGCCGTTCCGCCCTTTAAAAGCAAATGTTCTCTTAAGAACTCATCTTCATTAAAGAATCTGAGTATTTCCTTTAATCGAAGTACCTTTTCAAAGGTGTCTCTCACGAAACCACTTTCTGTGGCTATTCTTCCAAGTTCAGCTCTATTATATTGTGGCATCCTCCATCACCCCATTTTTCAAATTGTAAATATTCTCTGGAATCACAAGCTTCCATTCGTCAATATATCGTCCACCAGACATATCCTTTGTCAGATAGCGCTTGCTCTTCCCGATTTGGCTCTTACATGTATCAAAGAATTCATCTGAGAGTCCCATCTGCTCTTTATGGTCAGATAGTAAAAAACCCATCTTCTGATAAAGAAATTGATTAGACAAGAGATCTAAATACTTAAGAACTCTCTTCTCCTGCATACGTTTCATACTACCAATATCCTGTATCACTTCTTCTATTCCGGCTATTTTATCCATGTCTTTCACACTATCCACAAGCGTACGCTCTATATTTGTTATTCGAATTCCACCACTAATTTCAGGAGTCTCTACTCCCTCCATATCTTTTGAAACAACGTAACGATACGTATATCCATCAAATTCAAATTCTCGAAAGCTGGTTTTTGATGCAACATAGACATCGTAATATACCTGGTCTGTTATCCCATAATATTCCATAGCGGTATGGTGAGACACATATGAGGTTGGCGTAATCTTGCTTGCTATCTGAAATCGATTAGCAACCGGCGCTCCTGTCTCCCCACTAATGCAGGTGTACATATTGTTACGGATTTTTGCCACCATTCCTTCTTTCATCAGACGCTTGATTGCAGAACGAGCACTATCCACATTATCATAATATTTATTTACATCTTCCACAGTAAATACTGGAGTTTTTAATAGCTCAAAATACAAATTCAAAATCATCACCTCCATGTTTGTAAATCAACTTGGGTTACGTATAAACTATTTTGTCATAATTCTAAACCTAATATACTGCCATTTTTTATCTACGTCAAGTTTATTTTTATTTCAATTTGGTTTGGACAAATATTAATTCGAGTTATTTTTAAACTTTTTTGAATTCGTGGACAAGTGGTTATCGCAGATTTTGCATCAAAAACTAGTCTATTTTTACCCAGCAAACTGCGGCATATCATGGTTCACCATCGCCTTATAATAGCTGCTCATCGTACTCCCCGCATTAAACAGCGCAGTCAGCAAATAGCTTTTGATGTTATGAATCTTAGTAGTATTTTTTCCCATACAGCCTAATACATACTCAATATGCGAATAATTAATCTCCAAGAACCTTGATTTCACAAGCTCAGCTGGGTATTCCTGCCCTGACACATGGATAGACTCCTTCTGTGTAATCACAGTCTCATGAATCAAATCAACGATACCCTCAACCAAGTCCTTCTCGCATGGATGTCGCTCTATAAGTGCACTATACTCGATATTATCCTTGATAATCTCAGAATATACCTGGTACTCCTCCATTGCATCCATCTCATCAGTCTTATTATCAGAGATAGATAAGATATGATTGCCATGCAATTTTCAATGTGCTGATTGCGATAATATAGTCACCGCCACTATATTCAAAACATTTCTGTTTTAAAAACTATTTATTGACTATTTCTAATAGTTGGTCTTTCTCTTCGGCAGTTCTTTGATATCCAAGCAACTGCCTATATTTTTTAGCGCTTCGATGATTATACTTTAACACATATTAAAACTATTGCATAACACCTTCTACGATAGTGTGGTTATCTAATATAGTAGTTTTACTATCTTGCTTTTTGTTATTTTTGCTTTATAATACTATTATAGGCATTTAATCTGATTCAGAATATCATATATGAAAGCAGGTGGATTATGAGTTCAAAAACAGACCGAAAATCAGTCGGACAACGCATACAAAAGCTCCGAAAAAAAAATAATGAAACCCAAAAAGAACTTGCGGATATTATAAATTCCACTCCAAACTCTATTTCAAAACTTGAAAACGGAGATATGGGACTAACTTTTGATAATATGCTTCTTATTGCAAAGCATTATAATGTCTCATTGGACTATTTATGTAAGGGCGAGGGTGGTTCTAATTTACTTGAAACGCTAAACAAGTATTTTTCTTTAAAGTATCATCCTATTTCAGGGATTGATGAAACCGACAATATTTATCCCCTACCTGTACTATCAATAGACAGAGCTTATTTTGACTATCTTATACAGATAGCAAATGCCACAGCAGATTCAAACATTCCTGCTGAGTTAAAAGAGCAATGGATTGAACTAGAAACAAGAAAATTCACAGAAGGAATTATTCATGACAATTATAATGACTTTGCTTCGATTATTCCTGTTAGTGAAAAACTGGTTGCAGTTAATCCAGAATTACATAAAACGATTTCGTCTAGCAAATTGAAAGATTTTTAAAAGGAGAGTAAGCATTATGGCTAAAAGTATAGAAGAACAAATCGAAGATTGGGGCAAAAAACAACTTGGCAAAACAAAGTACTTCACAAAAACTGAGAGCATAAATCCCGAAATTGAAAATGCGCTAAAAACTGCCCCTTCAAAAACTGGCGGTTCTGGAACAAATTATCCAGATATTAAATTATTTATAGAAACAAATTCCCTCAGAAAAATCCCTGTAATGATTGAAGTAAAGGGAACAAAGGGAAGCCTAATAAAAACTAATTCCGACGGTGAAATAGACAACAAGAAAAAAGATGGAACATCAAATTATACGAATATCAATAAGTATGCAGTAAATGGAGCAGTCCACTATGCCAATGCGATTATTGAACACACTAAAAGTTACAATGAAGTCGTTGCTATTGGTCTTAACGGGTACGATGAAGCTTGTTCTCGTATATATGAAATAGATGCATATTATGTTTCTCTTGATAATTACTGTATTCCAAAGAGAATACAAGCGTATGCAGACCTTTCATTTCTCCTTAAAAAGAATCAAGAATCATTTGTTGAAAAAATAGACAAAATAGGACTAACCGAAGAAGAATTAGAAGCTAAAGCCAAAGAATTTGAAAACGAAATCGAAATCAAATTAAAAAAACTAAATCAGGTAATGCAAGATGACCTTAAAATATCTGTTGGTTCAAGAGTAGAACTTGTAACAGGTATGATTATGGCTTCTCTTGGTGTAAAAGGAAAAGTTGCTCCTCTTGAAATCACTGACCTAAAAGGAGAAGGTGGAAACAAAACAAATGACGGAAGAATCATAATTAATAAAATTGATTCTTTCCTCGAAGAAAGAAATCTACCTCAAGAAAAAAAGGACATGATAATAAACGATCTTTCCAGAGTGTTTATTTATTCTGACCTTTGGAAAGCAGAAAATGGAGAAAGCAAATTAAAAACTGTATATACAAGTGTACGAAATGATATAATGCCAATCTTTACATCTGCTCGCCATCTTGATTTTACAGGTAGACTCTTTAATGTACTCAATGCATGGGTTGATATTCCAGATAGTGATAAAAACGATGTCGTGTTAACTCCTAGATATGTAACAGAGCTTATGGCAAAACTTGCTCAAGTTAATAAAGATAGTTATGTATGGGATTATGCTGTCGGTTCAGCAGGTTTTCTTATATCTTCCATGAAGCTCATGATAAAAGATGCTCAAGATAGAATTAAAAGTCCTAAAGAACTCGATGAAAAAATAGTAAAAATCAAATGTGAACAACTTTTGGGAATTGAAAAACGCTCAGATATTTATTTACTAGCAGTCCTTAATATGATTCTTATGGGAGATGGCTCTTCAAATATCATACACAAGGATAGTCTAACAGAATATAGTGGTAACTATGAGCAGGGCTCATTAAACGGAACAAAATACCCTGCAAATGTATTTCTACTTAATCCACCTTATTCTGCACAAGGAAAAGGATTCATTTTCGTTGAAAAAGCATTAAAACGTATGACTAATGGTCGAGCAGTCATTTTAATACAAGAGAATGCCGGAAGTGGAAATGGATTACCATACACAAAAAACATCTTAGAGAATAACACTCTAGTTGCCAGTATACATATGTCAGATATTTTTCACGGTAAAGCAGGTGTTCAGACAGCTATTTATGTATTTAATGTTGGCGTTCCTCATGACACTAAACAAATCGTTAAATTTATAGATTTTTCGAACGATGGATACACAAGACAAAATAGAAAAAAATCAAGCCAAGAAACTAATTTAAAAAATACAGATAATGCACTTGAACGCTACGAAGAAATTGTAAATTTAGTGCTATACGGAAAATCATATCTGAATTATTTTACTGAGGATGAATACACAGAAGACACTATATCTCTTAATGGTAACGATTGGACATACAAACAGCATCAAAAAATAGAAACCATGCCAACAGAAAATGATTTCAGAGATGTTGTTAAAGAATATCTTAGTTGGAAAGTGTCTATGATTATGAAAGGTGAGTTGTCAGATGAAAACTAAACAATTTAAGATTTCAAAGGTATTGCAATGGCAATCGCAAAAGGAAATTAATCCATTAAAAATAAAAGAACTCACCGTTGAAGGAGATTTCTCATATCCGTTTTATGGACAAGCAACTATTAACAATGGAATTATATCATTCGAAACCCTTAATGAAAGTGTGCTAAATAATAAAGAAGGAAAGCCAACAATATTAATTCATTCAAACAACCAAAATATAGTATATTTAGAAACACCTTTTTATCTTAAAGATGGGCATGGAGCTACTAGTGTTCTCCAATCTGATTATCTTAATGAAAAAAATGCTCTATACATTATTGCCTGTATAAAGAAAGTAATAACAAAAAAATTTGCTTATAATGAAAAAGCCACAAAAATTGCATTAAAAAACACATATATTGAATTGCCGATTACTGAAACAGGAGAGATAGCATATGACTATATGGAATCTTGTATACGCGAACTCGAAGAGGAGCGTATACGCGAACTTACCTCATATCTAGTAGCAAGCAATTTAGAGAATTATGTATTATCATCAGATGAAAAGACAAGTTTAAATAATTACTTATCGCATAACATAAAATACAAAGTTTATAAGCTTGGAGTAGGTAATGATAGACTTTTCGATATCAAGAGTCCTAAAAAAAGATTTAATGCGAACACAGTAAAATTCAATGGCAAATACCCATATGTTGCTAGAAGTGGTACAAATAACGGTATTCGAGGTTATATCACGGAAGATGTACAATTTTTAAATGAAGGCAATACCATTTCTTTTGGGCAAGATACAGCAACCATTTTTTATCAGGAACATCCATACTTTACTGGCGATAAAATCAAAATAATGACATATCGTGATTGTGATTTATACCCAGAACTTGCATGTTATATAATTACTGCTATGAGAAAAGCATTTAATAGTTTTTCTTGGGGCGAATCGTCATTTAATGAAACCATTTTAAAAAATATGGAAATATCACTTCCTGTTACATGTGATAATAAAATTGACTATAATTTTATAGATTCATTCATTAGAGCTCAAGAAAAGCTATCAATTAAAAATGTTGTTGAATGGAAAAAGGAAATAATTTCTACAGCCAAAAGATGTGTATAAAAAATAGGGCTTCCTATAAAGGAAGTCCTATTTCAATTTTTGAGCATGTTCTCTCTATTTGGTCGCAATCTGGTCGCAATTCTCTCAACTCACAGCTTGAACCCCTAGTAAAATCAACGTTTTACTTGTCCAAGCTCTTCATCGTAGGAAACAACAACACATCCCTTATCGCTGCACTATCTGTAAGCAACATTACTAATCTATCGATTCCGTATCCGATACCACCTGTTGGAGGCATACCGATTTCTAGTGCATTTAAGAAATCTTCATCTGTGTGCTCTGCTTCATCATCGCCTGCTGCAGCGTTTGCATCTTGCATAGCAAATCTTTCACGCTGGTCGATTGGATCGTTAAGCTCTGAGTATGCGTTACACATTTCCCATGTATTAATAAATAATTCAAATCTCTCAACCTTAGTTGGGTCAGATGGTTTCTTCTTAGTAAGTGGTGAGATTTCGATTGGGTGATCCATGATAAATGTTGGTTGTACCAATTTATCTTCTACGTATTCCTCAAAGAATAAGTTTAAGATATTACCCTTCTTGAAATAATCCTCATATTCTAATTCTCTCTCATCTGCAAGAGCCTTAGCTGCTGCATCATCTGCAACTTCATCGAAATCAATACCTGTGTATTTCTTGACAGCTTCTGTCATTGTAAGTCTTTCAAATGGCTTACCTAGATCAATCTCTGTGCCTTGATATGTAATCTTAGTTGTACCACATACATTTTCAGCAAGATACTTGAACATTGATTCTGTAAGCTCCATCATACTTTCATAATCAGTATATGCTTGGTATAATTCCATAAGTGTGAACTCTGGGTTATGACGTGTATCTACACCTTCATTTCTAAATACTCGACCAATTTCAAATACTCTTTCCATTCCACCTACAATTAATCTCTTAAGGTATAGCTCAAGAGAAATACGAAGCTTAACATCTTCGTCTAATGCATTGTAATGTGTCTCAAATGGACGAGCTGCTGCACCACCTGCATTTGCAACTAACATAGGAGTCTCAACCTCCATAAAGTCACGTCCTGCAAGGAAGTTTCTAATCTCTTTAAGAATTTGTGAACGCTTAACAAATACATCCTTAGATTCCTTATTCATAATAAGGTCAACATATCTCTGACGATATCTCATATCTGTATCTGTAAGTCCGTGGAACTTCTCAGGTAGAATTTGAAGCGACTTAGATAATAGCACCATCTCTTCTGCATGAATAGAGATTTCTCCAGTCATTGTTCTAAATGCATAACCCTTAATTCCCCAGATGTCACCTATATCTGATTTCTTAAATGTTGCATATAAGTCTTCACCAATAACATCTCGTGCAACGTAAATTTGAACGTTACCCTTCAAGTCTTGAATATTTGCGAAGCTTGCCTTACCCATTACACGCTTGAACATCATACGTCCAGCAATAGACACATTGATTGGCTTTGCATCCATAATGTCACGACGCTTCTGATATTCAGCCTTCTTAAATTGACGAGCTTCTTGCTCATCCATTCCTGTAGTATCAGGTTCAACTATTTCTCCAACAAGCTCCTTCTCTAATTCTTCATATAATGCTTTAACTTCATCTGTGTGATGAGTTTGGTCATATTTTGTCTCTACGAAAGGATCTTGTCCTGCTTCTTGAAGATTCGCAAGCTTCTCACGACGAACCTTAAGAAGTTGATTTATATCTTGTTCTTGATTTTGGTTTTGATTATTCTTTGCCATTTTTCTCTCCTAGTTTGGCTTTTCTATCTCAAGGATTTTGTACTTAAGTTCTCCAGCAGGTGTTTCAACTTTAACAGTCTTACCTACTTTGCTACCAATGATTGCTTTACCAAGTGGTGACTCATTGGAAATTTTATTCTTAAGAGAATTTGCTTCTGTAGAACCAACAATCTTGTACTCTAAATCTTCTTTGTACTCGATGTCACGAACCTTAACCTTGCATCCGATTGTAACCTTATCACTATCACTTGCAGATTCTTCGTGTACTTCTGCATTCTTTAATAATTCTTGAATCTCTTCGATTCGAGCTTCAATTTCAGCTTGCTCATCTCTTGCAGCATCATATTCAGCATTTTCTGACAAGTCACCTTGCTCTCTTGCTTCTTTAATTTTTTGTGATACTTCTTTACGTCTTACAAGCTTTAAGTGCTCTAACTCATTTTCTAATTCCTGTAAACCTTCACGTGTTAAGATTTTCTTTTCTTTCATCACAAATTCCTCTCTTCTATAATTTATGGCAAAAGCCTATTTTACAACTAGCTTATTATAGCAATAAACCCCTATTCTTGCAACCTTTATCCAATATTGTTGATTAACTCCTCTAATGCATCTAACGACTCTACCTGGTTAATTAAACCTCTAAATTTACTAGAGTGTGGGAATCCTGCAGTGTACCATCCGGCATGCTTTCTCATTTCCCGAACACCAATGTATTCACCCTTATGTTCCACAAGCATTTGTCCGTGGAGAAGCATCATTTTTTTCACTTCATCCCAAGACGGTTTTGTTTCCTTCTGGGAAATGTTAATGTCACATTCAGACTTATCTTGAGCCAAAATATTCGAGAATATCCAAGGGTTCCCTCTCGCTGCACGCCCAATCATGAATCCATCACATCCAGTTTGGTTATACATTTCCACCAAATCCTGATAACAAGTCAAATCACCATTTCCAATAATAGGGATCTTCGCTCTAGACTTAATCTCACCAATTATATCCCAGTTAGCTTCACCAGAATAGAACTGCTCTCTTGTTCTACCATGAACAGCAATTGCCGCCGCTCCCGCTTCTTCCAATACGTGCGCCATCTCGACACCATTAAGGTGTTCTTCATCAAAACCAATTCTTATCTTAGCTGTAACTGGCTTACTTATTGCATTCGCCGTTTCTTCCATGATGCGTGCCGCAAGCTTAGGATTCTTCATAAGTGCAGAACCATCACCGTTATTTACAACCTTAGGAACAGGACATCCCATATTAATATCTAAAACATCAAATCTAATCCCTTCGTCCTCAATTCGTTTTGCCATGTCACTTATACAGGTTGGATCTGAGCCAAATAACTGCAAGGACACAACAGGCTCTCTCTCGTCAATTCTCATCAAATCATAAGTGTTCTTGTTATTGTAGAAAATGGCCTTCGCGCTAACCATTTCTGTACAAGTCATACCCACGCCTTCATTAGCACATAACACACGAAATGGCAGGTCACAAACTCCTGCCATTGGTGCTAAAATCACATTATTCTTTAGTTGTACATTTCCAATATCTAAAGGTCTAATTATAGACACTACTTTCTCCTCATCTGTCTCTCGTAAATGATTTTCATTCCCTTAAGGGTTAGCTCCTGATCGTATACATGAAGCACATCCGTCTCAGGGAAAATTATCTTTCCAAGTCCGCCTGTTGCAACAACCTTAACATTATCAAGACCTGATTCTTTAATCATATTTTTGACAATATATTCTGTCTGTCCAATCTGTCCAAAAATTAGACCTGCCTGCATCGAACTTACAGTATCATTAGTTAGAATAGTGCTTGGCTTCTTAATCTCTACTTCGGGCAACTTCGCCGCACCATTCCATAGCGCATTTGCACTTATCTTAATTCCTGGTGCTGTTACTGCCGAGAAAAATGTTCCATTTGCATCTACCAAATCATAAGTTGTTGCTGTTCCAAAGTCTACGCAAAGAACAGGATTTCCATCAGAATACAATTCATATGCGCCAACGCAATCGGCTATTCTGTCTGCTCCTAATTGTTCTGGCGAAGGGAACTTAAGGTTCATTCCCGTCTTAATTCCTGGTCCTACAATAATAGGATTAATACCTAAGTATTTAATAAGACCAGATGTAAGAGAATACATACCCTTAGGCACTACCGATGCAATAATCGCGTTGTGAATGTTCTCATGATTTATTCCGTTGTTATCTAAAATGTTAATTATATTTATACCGTATTCATCAGATGTTCTGTCTATCTTAGTGGTCATACGAAATGTACCAAAAAGCTTCTCGCCATCAAAAACACCCATTGTAATATTCGTATTTCCTACATCAATACAAAGTAGCATTTATATTTCCTCATTTCCTTATGTATTGTATACTACGCCTCAGGATTCATCATAACCTTGTAGAAAGTCTCTAACTGCTCAAATAATTCTTGCTTCTCTCGCTGCATCTGTTTTACCTTGAGCACACTTCCGATTTCGTCATATAGAAGGTCATCTTCCTTCTTATCTACGTCAATTAACAGATTGCCATCTGCGTCAAATCTAAGCTGAATTGTTCCGCCTATATCCTCTGTATATAGCACGCACATAATTTGAAGCTCTTGCTTTATCTTTGTTGGAATCATTTCAAAATCTGGATTAAAATACCATTTCTTGCTATAACAGCTTGCGCCACAAAGCACAATATCGTCATCGTAATACATTTCTTACCTCGTCATTTATTACTTATCTGCATCCTTAAGTGTTGCATACATAATTGCTTTGATAGAATGCATTCTATTCTCTGCCTCGTCAAATACTACAGACTGTGGTCCTTCAAATACTTCTTCTGTAACCTCAAGCTCGCTATATCCAAATTTCTCATTTACCATCTTGCCAACCTCTGTATGTAGGTTATGGTAAGCTGGTAAGCAGTGCATAAATAAACATGTGTCCTTGCCGTAAGACATAGCCTTAGCATTTACCTGATATGGCATCAAATCATCTAATCTCTCTTGCCATACTTCTGTTGGCTCACCCATAGATACCCACACATCTGTATAAATTACGTCAGCGTCCTTACAGCCTTCTTCTACAGATTCTGTAAGTGTAATTGTTGCACCAGTTTCCTTTGCGACGTCTTTACAATAGTTAACCAATTCTTCTTCCGGGAAATATTTCTTGTTGGTACAAGCAACAAAATCCATTCCAAGCTTTGCACATGTAACCATAAGTGAATTACCCATGTTATATCTAGCATCGCCCATATAGACGAACTTCAAGCCTTTACATTTACCAAACTTCTCTTGGATTGTAAGCATATCAGCAATCATTTGTGTAGGGTGAAATTCATTAGTTAATCCATTCCAAGTAACGACGCCAGAATACTTTGCTAACGCTTCTACACGCTCTTGCTCGAAACCTCTATATTCAATTCCATCGAACATTCTTCCTAATACTCTTGCAGTATCGCGAATTGATTCCTTCTTATCAATCTGAGAACTATCAGGATCTAAGTAAGTTGTGTGCATACCAAGATCATGAGCTGCAACTTCAAATGAGCAACGTGTTCTAGTTGATGTCTTCTCGAAAATCAACGCAATATTCTTGCCCTTAAGACAATCATCATGTGGTATACCCTTCTTCTTCTCATCCTTAAGCTGTGCAGCTAAGTCGATGAGATATTGTATTTCCTCTGGTGTAAAATCCATTAATTTTAAATAATTTCTTCCTGATAAATTCATAACATTTCCCGTGTACTGATACACTTATTCCTTTCATTAATTTATATAAAAGTGAATGTCTATTATAGCACAATTTTGCCGTAAATACAAAGAACAGATTTGCATCTCGCAAATCTGTCCCATTGGTATTATGAAAGAATTAAATATAATTCTTAGAAGAAAACATGTGCACCAACTTTAGTTCCTGCGTGTCCTGTATGAGCACCTCTAAAGTTTGTCATTCCATCTACTGTATCTGTTCCTGCTAAAGCAGCCTCTGCAGCTCTTCTTGATGTTGCGCTAGGACCTCTAGCGATAATCTTAGCTAATCCTGCTACACCTCCAGTAAATTGTCCCTTCTGGTCAACTACAGCTTCTATTGTATTAGGATAATTTGATGAACGAACACGGTTCATAATTGCTGATGCAACCGCAAGCTGTCCTTCATATCCATCACTTCCATCTTCCTTCTCAACGATTGCTGCAAGAAGTGTTACCTCGTCACAAGATGCGTTATAAGCAGCCTTCTGTGATGTACCAAGACTTGCCTTCTTCGCTGCTTCTTTCTTTGCTGCTTCTTCTGCAGCCTTTCTAGCAGCTTCAATTGCAGCTTGTTCTTCAGCTACTGTAATACCTGTGCTTCCGTTATAGCCAACTTGTTCTGATAATTCCTTTGCTTGTTGACCTGTAACACACATATCTGCCTTAACATATCCTGCAAGGTTACCAGATGTAATCTGATACCATTGACCGTCACTTGTAAGCTGTTCTACTCTAGCAAGGTCACCCTTACGAAGCTTTCCAGCGATTTCTGCTTCTGCGTCAGGAGCAGTTCTAACATATACATAATCTTCAACATTTGCCATAAGGCTAAGAATCCATTGTGCTGTCTCTGAGTCTAATCCAACGATTGTTGTATTAGTATCAGAAATCTGCATTCTTGATTCGTTCATGTATTCAAAGACACCTGCTGTCGTTGTTGTATTAACTTCCTCTGCTGATGCAGTTGAGTTAACTGCTGCAACTGAAACCATTCCTGCTAATGCAAATGTAACTGCACCTGCTTGTGCAATCTTCTTAACTGGTAGGTCTTTTAATACTTTCTTGTTGAAATTCATTTCCTCTTCCTCATTCTTTACGCGAATGTTGCGTAAATTTTAATTTGTTACGAATTTGTTACAATGAGTATACTACCATCCGCACAAGGAAATGTCAACTTTTGTGCACCTTTTCTTCGTTTCTACTAATATTTATACGTTTAATTTCGCTTGTTTGTGTATGTTGCACAAGTTTCACTTGTTTCACGCCTTAACATTTTTGAAACAAACAGCATTTTACTTTGAAACATCTTTAATTAAATCTACTACGGTCTTAATAGGATCCTTTAATTCGCTTTGGTTCATAGCGTCAATATAAGCTTCTCTATTGTTATACACCTTGAGGATTTTCTTTACTAATGAATCAGTCGTTATATCTTCTTCCTCGATAACTTCAGAAAATCCTTGCTTCTTAAATGACTTAGCATTGAGAATTTGATCTCCTCTACTTGCCGCGCGTGACAATGGTATTAATAAATGTGGTTTTCTTAGCGCTAATATTTCACAAATGGCATTTGCCCCTGCTCGACTTACAATCATATCTGCTGCTGCAAATACATCTCTAAGCTCTTCTGACAAATATTCATATTGCATATATCCTTCTTTGTCAGCAAGACTTTCGTCCATCATTCCTTTTCCACATAAATGTGCAACATCGAATGTCTTAAGAATTTCATCTAACGCATTTCTAATACCTTCATTTACAGCCTTAGCACCAGTGCTACCACCTATAATCATAAGTACTGGCTTCTTGCCATCAAACCCAAGAAATTCTAACCCCTTCTCACGACTTCCCTCAAACAATTCTTGTCTAATTGGACATCCAGAGAGTCTGGATTTATTCTCTGGCAAATAGTTTGCAGTTTCTGGGAAATTATGACATACGTAAGTTGCTCTTGGAATCGCAAGCTTATTCGCAAGTCCAGGTGTCAAATCTGACTCATGAATTATTACCGGAATCTTGAGACTCTTTGCCGCAAATACTACTGGCACAGTAACGAATCCGCCTTTGGAAAATACAACATCAGGTTTGATATGCTTAAGAATTTTCTTAGCTTCTGCGAATCCCTTCATTACACGAAATGGGTCAGAAAAATTCTTCCAATCGTGGTATCTTCTGAATTTACCTGAAGCAATTCCAAAATACTCGATTCCTTCCTTCATGATTAGGTCTCTTTCCATTCCTTCATAAGAGCCTATGTAACTAATCTCATATCCTGCTTCTTTAAGCGCTGGAAAAAGTGCAATATTAGGAGTAACATGTCCTGCTGTTCCTCCGCCTGTCATAACTATTTTCTTCATAAAAAACCCCCTAAGGTAAGATTAATTTAATCTTAGCCCTTAAGGGGGTTTTGGTCAAGTTAATTACTTGTTCTTTATTAATAGAGTCAATTACTTATTCTTTCTAAATGCAACTGTAAGTGATGCTGAAGAAACTAGTAATATACCTACCATAATCATATAAATGTAAGAATCACTAGTCTTTGGCGATGTCTTTTCATTTATTGTTTGCGCTGGTCCATTTGCATTTTGTGTATTTGCATCCTGATTTGCAGGTCCAACCACATCTGTTACCTTAACAATTGCAAATGGTGAGAATGAATCTACTGTTGCTGTAATAGTTCCATTTCCTGCCTTTGCCTTAACATATTCTGTCTTTGCTCCATAGTGAATCAAAATGATATTATCGCCTTCCTTAACATCATTTACATTTAATGTAAATTCTTGTCCAGGAGTTCCTACAATATCAATAACAGCAATTACTGTCGATGTTGCAGACTTAACATCTGCACCAAGAAGTGCTTCTGTAGCCTTAAGAATTTCTTCTGATTTGACAGCTTGTGTTGTTGCATAAACTGCTGCATTAACTGCTGTGATAACTCTAGTATAAGCATCTGCTGCAACACTTGTCTTAATTACTGTACCACTTGCAGATGTTTGCTCCTTAACGTCTGTTGAAGCATTCTCTCGCTTGTCAAACTTATCTGTCATGTTATAAAGAGTTTTGCCTTCGCTAGCACGTTTTACTGCTGCGAGGGCGTAGAGGCCTTGTTCTGTAGGAATTTCAGGTCCATAAGTATTATTCTCATCAAAAATTCCAGTATTTACATTTGCAAATTGCAAAATACCGTCTACTAATGTTCTTCCATTCTTAGTATAGTTACTAGGATCAATTCTATTCTCGATTAATGCAACCAACACTTGTGCAGATGTACTACAATTGTCACTTCCCCAAGAATATATCGCTCCAGTATCTGACATGTTACCTACAATTTGTGTCAAAGCTTTTTTTATAAATGCGTCAACACTCTCATTATTTCTATAATTTGACAACGCTTGTATCGCCATAAATGTCGTATCTATGTCGCCACCATATCCCCACGGATCCATTAATCCATTTTCATCTAACGGCGTAGCCAACATAACATCAACCATCTCATCTCGTGTAATATCACAAGATGCTGGTACTGAATAATTATTACAATCAAGTGCTAATATTATATAGGTCATACTATATGCATTTAAACTTAATAACTCACCTTTATTATTTAACATTTTCTCAATAAGATTAGCGCCCTTAAAATTAGTACAATCTATTCCCATTGAAGACAAAGCTAACACTGCTTTTGCATATTCTGTTGCACCTTTCAAAGCTTCTACATCAACAGATTCGATATACGCATTATTAAATGTTTCTAAACCTTCTGGAGCGAAGCCTGACTGATTAACTCCTATGACAAGCCAAGGATCTTTACTAGCACCTTCTCTAACAACTGTTTTTTCTACAACTTTAGACAAAACACTATTCAATTCACTATTACTTGCTGCCTCAACATTTAATGTTGAAACAACTAGTGCAAATGCCATCATCAAGACAAGCGCTAATGCACTAATTCTTTTTGCAAACATTTTGTTAACAAAATTTGTGTTTGAACTTTTTTGATTGTTCATTTTCATTTTCCTCTCTTTTCTCATACCATAAGGTATTTTATTTGTTCTATATATATAAGACATTTTTATGTCCATAGAAACCATATTTAATCAATATTTTAATAATATCTAAAACTATACATACGATATTAAAATCTAATTACCTATGCCTGTAGAAGCCATATTTTATTTTTATACGCTCTAACTTTGCTACCATTATTCTTCCGAAAAACAAGACAAATACCGCAGCCTTAAGTGCATGAACGAAGTCATAACTAACTCCCGTAAGGTATACCAAACGAAGACCGTCTAACGTCAAGCCTCCCGATGTATTTATGCTCGAAAGAATTGCTGTGCATAAATTCATTATCCCGCCATATATGATAAATACATTTAGAAATGTAAATATCGCCAAAGTAATATTATTAATCGGCATTCTCTTTGCAGAAATAATTATCCCTATGACTACTCCAACTATTCCAAATAGATACATTCGCCATCCAGAAAATGTATCTTCTCCTGCCGGAAATACTACATAACTTATATAAGCTAACAGTTCTAGAATTACAACTGGTGCAACCAACCGAAGAAGTGCTTCAATCCATTTTTTACTTCGCTTTTCTTCTATGTCTTTGCTGTTCATTTTCCCAGAAAAAACCACTCCAGAGATTAGCCCCAAAAGGCCCCAGCTTAACATTTGCCATATCGTATATAGACCTTGTCCTAGATAAAAATTGCATACCAGCCTTGCAACCATTCCTACCACAAATCCAACAATTGGTCCAAATGCTACTCCAGAAATTATTACCATACCTGTCCCCGCTTGAATTGGCAAAAACTGAAATGATAAAAGGTTTCCCATTACCGTAAGCGCTGACAAGATTGCAACCATAACTATTTCTCTAGCACGAATGCCTTTTTGTCTTCCTGTTATAACAAATCCTTCGTTCGCACTATTCATTTCCAACAACTTCCTTTACTGTTATTGCATCTTTGAAATGCTTCTTACATATTCGTCGAACGACAGTTGTATAGAAATAATTATTTGCAAAAAACTCATGCACTTCCTTCATACCCACAAGTCTCTTGTCGAAACACATACATACATAGTCAGCAGTACTCGCCACGAAATCCAAGTCATGACTTACCACAATAATAGTTTTATCTCTCGCAAGCTCCTTTAATGTATTCGACAAATCATATTTCGCCAAAGGGTCCAAGCCCTTAGACGGTTCATCTAACAATAGAATTGACGGATTAACATTAAGTAACATTCCTATTGCAAGCTTTTGCATTTGTCCACCTGACAAATCATACGGATGCATAGTCTTATATTTATATAAATTTAACTGTTTGAGCAATTTCTCATCTGGCAAATTTTCTTCAACTGTTATCCCTGTAAATAACGCCTTCGGATTTTGTGGAAGATAACATATTCCATTTTCTCCCAATGGAAAATCCTTTTGACGTAGCATCTTCTTTCCTTCAACTTTGACTACACCCTCATACGGCTTAAGAGAGCCCGTGATAATTCTTAAGGTTGTGCTTTTGCCACTGCCATTTCCACCTGTAATGGCAGTAATCGCACTCTTCTTAAACTTAACATTTACATCCTTAAGAACATCTTGCGTATACCTCTCATACCGAAAAGATACATCCTTAAGCTCTATCGCAAAATCCGTCACGTCATTTGTTTCAGTTATGAGATTCTTGTTGATATTTATACTAGTCTGCGACTCTTCCATATATTCATCTAACCACGCTTGGCCTTCTCTAATTGAAATAGGCATTTCTGTGAAATGTTTTACACCATTATTTCTCGTTAAGCCTTGCGCAATTTGCACTGCTGCAGGAAGTCCTAGCTCGATATCAGAATTTGCTACAAGTTCACTTGGTACACCTACATTTTCAATAGTGCCCTTACTCATAAGAATCACCATATCTACAAGCGGATATATTTCTTCTAATTGATGCGCTGTGATAATGATTGTCGTTCCTATGTCTCGATTTATTCTTGTAAGCGTTGAGAGAAATTTCTCTGTAGCAAGCGGATCAAGCTGACTTGTTGGCTCATCTAATATCAAAACGTCAGGCTTAAGTGCCATAACTGCTGCTAGATTAAGTAGCTGTTTTTCACCACCGGACAACGTATTGATTTTTCTATCCATAGACTTTTCAAGCCCAAAGAAATTAGACATCTCTCCAATTCGAATTATCATATCTTCAGAAGATACTCCAAGACTCTCTAAACCAAATGCAAGCTCTGCTCTTACCGAATCTGTAACAATTTGAGTGTCTGGATTTTGAAATACAAATCCAATTTCTGAGGCTAATCTTCTCTTAGAAATATCATCAACATTTTCCCCTTTAAAAAAAATTTCTCCTCGTCGCATTCCCGAAGGTGTGATGCTAGGCTTTAACAGCTTCAGCAAAGTCGTCTTCCCACAACCTGATGCTCCACAAAGCAGAACAAACTCACCCTCTTGAATTGTTACATTAACATTTTCAAGAACTAATCTATCTTCAGTTGCATATTTATAATCTAAATTCTTGACATTAAATATTTCCAACGAATATCTCCTAACAATTTAATAATAAATGGCTCCAATAACAAAATAAGAAATGCCACATATTCCATCCAAGCTTCAAGATCAAAGGATGGAATCACTATACTTGGATAGTAAAGAACTGCTGCGCTTTCGTTTGTAATTCCTAATACCGATAACACGAACAACATAATAATTATTATTAGTCTTATAATGCTATTCTTCTTCCAACGTATTTTCCTAATAGTGGTTCTTCCCTGCAATCCATATCCTCTAGATTCCATCGAGTCACCTGTATCAATCGAGTCCTCTAATGACCAACTTACTAATATAGAAAACTTAGATGCGCCTTGTTCAACTTTATCAAAGAATCCTTCTTTATCTTTTTTCAGGCCTTTCGTAGCTTCATCTATCTGATTATAGCGCTCTTGCAAAAATGGAATGTACCTAATAATCATCGAAATAAGTAGTGACATTTTCGGCATCACTTTCGCAAATAAACTCATAAAACGCTCAGAGTCGAACATAACTGTAACTATTGAAAACCACACAACGACTGCTGCAATCATAAGTCCAATAATTAGGCCACGAACAAACGCCTCAACCGTTACTCTATTGTTGTTAATATAGAATAAAACGCTCTTACCATTATGCGTAATTAAAGCATTTCCTATTGCTGATACGACAATTATTATCAGTGACATTCTTATTTCAAAAAGAGCCTTTTTCCCTTTTAGAAATGTCAAATATAATACGCCAGTAACTAAGCTTGCCCCAATATAATATGGATTAAGCGTAAACATAGTTATACATATTACACCTATAAAATATATGAAGTTAACCCAAGGATTGAACTTAAAAAATTGATCTAAGGTTTGTTCTACTTTATTTAACATAATACCAAATAATATTTTCTCCCCCATTGAGGGTATAACGTGATGCGCCCTTATTAGGTGATGTTCCATTTACACTATACATCCATCCACTCCTAGGTCCAGCATCCTTCTCATACAAATAATTAATACCTCTAACATAAGCAGAGTTATATGTAGCAGAATAATCAGCATCATAATGTATACCATTTTGTTGACACGCACTTACCAAAGCTTGGTACACTGAAGTACCTTTTTTTACAGTCATATTCTGATATAAAATTTGTGGATTAGATGCATATTGTTCAAACTTTTGTCCCCCATCGGTCAATGCATTGTTATTACTAATCGCATCACAACGAATCTGTAATGTAACATCCACATATTCCTCGACTTCAGGCTCCGACTTTGCATTCTGATTATTGTTATCGTTAGTCGTGTTATTAGTTTTATTACTAGCTGCATTAGTTGAAGAACTAGCATTTGAAACTGTGCCATTACCTGTACTACCACTTACATTTTCTGTAGTAGTTACTGCATTACTAGTTTGAGTAGTCTCACTTTTTTCTTCTGATTTAGTTTGTGAAATAATCTGACCTTTATCATCTTTTTTAACTATAATGACATTGCCAAATTCATCCTGAACAACTTCTTCTATAATATTATCTTGCTGAACTTGTTTTACAACAACCTCTTTCGCTTCTTCTTCCATTTCGCTTTTTGATTTGATGCTAATGGAACACACAACCGCAATTATTACTGCTATAATCGCAAGAACTATCAGTGTTCTTCTTCGATATTTTTCATTACTCCAAAATTCTTTTATCTTGCTTAAAAATTTTTTCATTTTACCATTTTTATTCATATTATTAATTTATATTTATAATTTGCTTTTTCAATATTTCTAAATATTTTTACATTAATATTTTCATAAAAATAAAAAAAGCATCGACAAGAGTCAATGCTTCTAATACACACCAAAAAAAGACTTTTATTACATGAATAAAAATCCACAATTAGTACGAATCAGAAAATATAGTACCCCCTTGCCCAGGTTTATTTCCTTAGAATATGGTAGGTTCCTGACTTATGATATCAAATACAGTAATGGCTGTTGCTCTAGATTCTCACTAGATTCCCTAATAATCTTTCGAGCCATATTCACTTTCTTTATATTTATTTAATTTACAATTTTTAATATATATCACAACGTATGATATATCTAATAATTATTTGCTTATATAATTCTTACATCGCAAACTATATCAACGAATTCTTAATCTCTTCAAATTCTTCTTGTGTAAATTCTTCATGTCCCCAAGTAAGAATTGATTTACCATCATTGTATCTTGGAATAAGATGCATATGGAAGTGAAAAACAGTTTGTCCTGCAACTTCTTTATTATTCTGAAGAATGTTAAAACCTTCACAACCTAACTTATCAGTCATCTTCTTAGCTAACTTCTTAGCCAATTTGAAACACTTACCTGCAACTTCTTCATCTATCTCATACAAATCAGCATAATGATTCTTAGGAAGAATTAATGCATGTCCTTTTGTTGCTGGACTCGCATCTAATATAACCTTGAAATCATCATCTTCAAAAATTGTATTACTAGGAATTTCTCCTGCAATAATCTTACAAAAAATACAATTATCGTCTTTCATGTCAACCTCCTACTCATCAAATGCAAATAATTCATCTAACATCTTAATGTCACTTAAATTACCTTTGCATTTCATATCACCTTGCATAAAGGAACCTTGAAATGTTCTTCTTCCTGTAACTATTTGATTGAATATCGAACTAGGTACTTTAGATATCAAATCAATATCTTGTTCATTACCATAATGACAGTCTAAATCGTTACCATCTATACCAACAAATAATGGTTTAGATCTATCATCTAATATAAATGAGCAACGTAACTTATATCCATTTTTTGGCTTAAAGGCAGAAGAAAATTCTACAATAAATTCTTTGAATTCATCTTCCTCAATTTCCTCACCTAGTAACGATGCATAAAGAGACGAAAGTTCCTTAACATCTTCCTTCTGTTGCTTAACGAAAATATCATCAGATACATATTCAGATAATTGTTCGCCTTCTTCTGGTGTCAAGTCTAGCTGCTTTGGTCTTGCAACCGTTCTTGAAACAGCTTGATTACTAGATGGTAAATCCTTCATCTTATGAGAAATAGTTCTAAATAAATTCTCAGTCTTCTTCTCTATAATTCGTGAGAAATCATTATTAACTTCAAACGAAACCATATCCTCTACATATCCACTTAATCCGTCGCATGGAATACCACCTAAAATCTCCCATGCCTTCTTAAGCTCTAATACACCTTCGCGTTCACCATAAGTTGTAGACATAACAACTGGCTGCATATATATAGATTCAAATTTCTCATTATTACCATACAACCAACAAGCATCTAAGAATTGTGTCATATATCCACCTATTCCAAGCCACTCTACTGTTGTTGCAAGAATAATTCCATCTACATTTTTCAATGTCTGTGGTAATGTAGTAATCTGATTCTTCTGTTCATAAATATTATAACGATGAACTTCAACCTTAAAATCTTCAATAAGGATTTTCTCCATCATTTTAATGACATATAATGTTGGATCGTCGAGATTTCCTCTTCCACCATAATAAATATTAATCTTCATATTTATCCTAGTATCTATAGTCCTTTCATAAATTACTAGTTTATTATACTATTCTATAGCATACATCTGCAAACATTATTTTGTCTTTTTGAAATAATTCGACACGCTCCTTATAGCTTAGAAGCTCACCATTTACATAAGTTCCATTTGTAGAATTTAGATCTTCTATAAAAAATGAATTTCCCTCCTTATAAATTTTGGCATGAAAACGACTTACTACAGGAGAATGAAGTACTGCATCATTTCCTTTAGTTGCACTTCCTATTGCAAATTCATTTTTACTTATTAGATAATTGTCTTCATTATTATTCCCAATATATTCCAGCTCACCCTCAAAATTTTGCACTGCACTCTTAAGCAAAACTGTTGGTTCATATAAAGGCATATCTGGTTCATATTCGAAATCTTCAAGCTTTGGTTTCTTATCAAAAAACTTCTTTTTGGCTTTTATATCTTTGTCTTTTTTTATCGCTTCCTTGTCAGACTTATGTAATTTACTCTTAATATATTTTTTAACATAATCAATAATTTTATCTATTATAGAAGCTTGCTCATTCTCATAATTATCTAGTCCATACTCATACAAGAATTCATCATACTCTTCTATTTGTTCTTCTTTACGAGAATCTGATTTCAAAATATTATTTTCTACACTATCGTTTTCTCTTTCAAGTTCTATTTCATATTCATTTTCACGACCAATTTCATCCTCTTCTACATAATCTACACTGTTATCCATTTTCTCATCAATATAGTCTAAAAGCATATTTATACTTTCACCTCTTACGCTTCTATCATATAATTCGAAACAGACATCCATTAATTCTTTATCGTCAACATTGTTCATAAAAAACTCAAAAAGAGAATCAATAGAATTATTTTCTTCTTCCACTGGACAATATGCTAGCATTATTTTCCATTGATTTTGATTACGAATAACATATATAAAATCCATCGCAAACATTATGTATTTAATATTAATCAAATACTTATTTATTTCCTCTAATGCAAGATTAAGATACAATAAAACCTTACGAATTAATTCTATTGTTATCCCCTGCTGCAGAATATAGTCTTGTAAAGTTATCATCCCCGTTATGTCATACCAAATTTGCATTTTATTATTTAGATTTACCGTATAAAATGGAAGTAAAACCGAAATAGTATTATTTTTTAACACCTCTTGTTCGTATCCTATCTCTTCAAATTCTCCTTCTAACACCATATAACTTTTCTTTAGATCTCTTTTATAAAAACATTCCATACCTGTTCCTTTCTGTAAATAATGCTTGTGTCAAATTACCTGTTTACTGTATGCTTACTCATGCTATTCTTTTAAGCACACTCACAAATCTAAACCTACTTACAGCATCAATATCTACTTCCTTCATTCTGCTCAAGTAATAATCCACATTTTCATGATAAAGTTCAAACATAACTAAAAACACCATAAGTAGTACACTAAAACAAATTATGAATATAAACGAAGCTTCTACTGTAAGTGACGCCTTTAATTTAATCATAATATGCTACCTCCTCTTATGATGAGCGCAATTATATAAACTATTAGTACGAATGGTATAAGCGGTAATTCCTGAATTTGTGTACCTTCTTTTTTTAGTTTACCTATTAATAACCTTATTCCTGCGTATAAAGAAAGTAGTCCTGTAGACAACATTAATAGAGCTAAATTATTCCAAAATCCTAGATATATTCCTGTTGCGACAAATAAGAATCCATCACCGTATCCTATCTTTTCTTTGGATAAATAAGCTAACAGAATAAGAGCAGCTCCTATAAAAGCTCCACCTATCATGTTCCACACACTTAAACGTTGAAATAATAAATGCATTACAACGCCAAAAATTGCAAATATATTTACAACAACAATTCGTATCTTTTTAGCCTTTATATCTTCATAACCACATATTCCTAATAAACCTAATAGTCCTATCGCTTCCATACAAAACTCCTTATATTTTGTTATTTAATATTTTCATCAAGCACATTTAGAACATCCTGACATTCCTCCTATGCTATCTTTTTTCACTCTTTTTATTGTTCTCTTTATCGCGCCACAGCTCAACTTACTATGATATACATCTCCATAATCAGTTATGTATACAACACCATTATTTTTATTTCCTTTACAAAACATACAGGATGAATATTTGCCACCAACAACACTACTTGTATTCTTGATAGAACTCGCTGAAACTGCTTTAACTGATGGCTTCAAGTATGTACAATTTAATGTATTGTGATACACTGTTCCATACTCTGTAACAAAGACATATTCGCCACCTTCAGAATCTTCTAATGGATCATAACCAACCCATTTGCGACTACTTGCAACACTAGTTAACCTAATATCTTTTTTTCCAAAAAATGTTATTGGATTTCTCAGCCTATAATTTACTTTTATATTAATATAATTTTTTTCAAACTCACTTTCTGTGAAATCTAATCCAAACACTCCTCCAATTATTTCATTCTTCATTCTATCCTTAGACATTATTTCTGAAGTACATTTACCAATAATTAACCAGCTATAGTTATCCTCTTTATCTATAGATACAGATGCATATTCTCTAGCGACTTGATTAAGTACACTAGTCACACCCCACTGAACATACATCACCGGGAAAAAGTATAAAAAGAACACCAACATAAATAAGCTTATTGGTAAAATAAACGCTGCTTCTATTGTATAGCTTCCTTTTGCATAGAGGTTGCATAAAGGTGTCTCTTTTAGATTATTATCAGTATATATTTGATTCGCCAAGATACGTTCTTTTTTACATGTATTTTTATATAATGGTTTATTTAGATTAATGAAAAATGAAAATTCAGATTTAAAATTTTTTAACGAAAGAGACACCTTTATACAACCTCCCTATAAATACGATCTGTATTCATCAACACCAAATTTATATAAATCTAGAAATACTACATCTAAGGACACTAAACTAAAATACATTGGCTCAGCGATATAATTCATTTTAAAATCCATATCACATATCAAATGGTCCATTTTTAAATTCTCATAATATTGTGTAGCATTCATAGAATTTTCTATCATATCCAATGCTCTAAGACTTATTGTCTTATTAGAATCTAATATCAAAAACGACATTAAATAATCTTCATAATTCATTCCAAAATCACAATTTTTTGCTTTATAATTCACATCTACTACTGCTGCTATATTGTATAATTCACAGGTCCAATCCTCTGAACTTTTGACAGGCGAAATCCTTCCACCCTCGAGCAACAATCTAACGTCTAAAACCGATTCCATGTAAGACCAAGCAGCTATTATTCCATATTGAATTACTTCTACAACGACTGGATTAAGTGACACCGATCCAATCGCTGTCGCTAACTCTAACGCTGCACCCTTCTTAACTGGATCCTTTATAATTGCAACAAAATTTGCTGCTTCTCGAACTGCCAAAAGTCGCCCCACGACACCCTTTAGATTTTCTACATCGCTGTCATTTCCTGCAACGATATATTCTAGTTCATATTGCAATCCATTATGTCCAAGATTTTTCCCGAAATGCTGAAACTTATCTTTCAAGTAAATCGAAAAAATTACTTTATCGACGGAAGTAGCTTTACTTGAATTAGGACTGTTACCTCTTACAAGATCTCTTTTCGATACAGCATTATCTACATTAAAGACAGCATTAGAAACTTCCACATCACCTGGAATTACTTGCTCTAAAACCCCTTTGGACTTAAACTCACTAACGTCATCCATCATCGTTTCTCCCTTTTTCACTTGAGCTTCACTCAAACTTGTCGAAGACGGCTTATTGTTTTCATTTTGTGATTTCTCGTCTTTCATAGTTTCTTTTGATGCATTTTCTAATGAGTCTTTATAAGCTTTATTTCCTTTACCAATACACTCATCAATTCCCCACGAGCAATCCTGATAGCTTTTAGTTTCATCTGCATTATTCGATAACAGTTCTAATAGTTCACTGCCTATATTAGATTTGTAAAATGTTGCTGCCTCATGGATAAACGCTTCACCATCATTATCCGTTAGACGCATTGCATCTTTTACCTCAATATCTGTTGGCTCGATGTAGAAATAATCTATATCTGCTTCTGTTGACTTATTTGCGAACTCAAGTATTCTTTCTTTAAGAAACGTATCACCCTCATCATCTGTTCCATGAGCCATATCAATTGCAAGTATTCCATACTGCTCCCACATTGGTAAAATATATTCTGAAAAAGTAGAATCAGCCACAGCATCAGACACCTGCTTTGCCTTTTCATGCGCGCCATAAAATCTACTCACTTCTAACAATGTAAATCCCAATGCTGCTATCATAAGAATTGACATACTCATAAAAATTGTTATAGATGCATTCACAGTAGTATTTCTTATTCTTTCAGACATTAAACTGAGCCTGCTTTATCTGTTATTGTGTCGAAAATATCATTCACGAGATTTGTAAGCTGCTTCTTAAAAATTAACACTAGCCCGATTAACACAACCACTATAAGTATTATCTCCACAACACCTATTCCATCCTCTTCTTTTAAAAAATTTTTAATTTCTTCCATATAGTTTTCCTCCTTAAATTTGCATATTAAATATTGCTGGCGCAATGATAATTACAAGAACTATACCTAATAATCCTATTAAGGGTAAGAGCATTTTTGTAGATGCTTCCTCTCCAGCTACTTTCACATATTGCTTTTGCATTTCAAATGCACTTTCTTCTTCTCGCTCTAACATCTCAAGCATACCCTTAGATCCTTTTTTTATGTTTGACACAAGAAGACTTACAAGCCTTCTATATTCTTTTACATTACAAATTTTCTGTAATTCGTTTAGCGCTTCTATTTCTGATTTTCCTTCTTCAATCAATCGACTCACTCTAAGAACGCCTTCAAATCCCGGCTCAATTTTTTCACTCCGTCGCTTCAAGTATTCTTCAGAAATTCTATACAAAGCATTTTTTACGCTTAATCCTGCCCCAACATATAAAGCGATATTTTCTACTATTTTAGGATAATCCCTCTCTAATAATTTTTGATGTTTCTTCTTTTTACTTTTGGCTTCAAAACGTTCTCCAAATACCATTGCCATCGCCCCAAGGAATCCAAGTATTCCTATTTTAGTTCCAATAAATGTATATTTTTTACTCCAAGATAACTCCGTCTCTCCAACTTTATCAGGCAATGTTATTTCTTCACTTTGAGGTGAAATTTTTGTAAGTAATTTCTTTATATAGTACAAGGTTCCTTGAGGCGACTCGCTTGAAAGTGGAGTTACTTGGAAGGGAAACGCATACACTTCTGATGTATCTTCTATTGTCAACGTAACCTTTGCATTTACTAATGTATCTTTTTCATATTTGTCATAATTAATATCTCCTTCTGCACCTACTACTTTATAATTATCAAATTGCCATTCTGCACTAACTAAACCATCTACATAATTTTCTTTCATTACAACAGGTTGATTTATATTTTCAAAAGACTCATTTTCACCTAGAAAGGTTTCATCTATTTCCCCTTTTGCTTTACTAATCAAATCTGCTTGTTCTTCCAAAGTATGAGTTTGTGCTGGTACAGTAACTTCTATGTCTTGATCTTCTCCATTTGCTGTTACAACCATTTCTTCTTTAACATCTTTTTCACCAACTGCAGGTCTTTTTAATGTATTATCAAAGAAGACATTTGATATCAAATATTCACCTATCGACAAAACGATAGCTGCTACTTCTACTATTATTAAAAGCTTGTAAATCTTTTTTGAAACATACTTTTTAAATACTTTTGTTCTACGCAAAATCAAAGTTAAACCAAGTAAAATTATTCCTATCATTACCCTTACCAATCAATCGTTACTATTCTTTTACCTATGTACAAACAAAATACATAAGCTATCAAACAAACTGTCATAATGCAAACCCCAGCTATATTTCCATATAGTGGTTCGATAAATTCAAATGAAGTCACTCCTATATAAATAAGAATTCCAAGCGGCATTACGCCCATTATCCTCATTTCTAATTTCTTTTCTGTTAGCATAGTGGAAATCTCTTGCTTTATTTCTAGACGTCCTTGTAATTTATCTGCTGCACTAGAAATATTCTTTATATAGTTTCCACCAAGTCTTTTTGCAAAACCTATCATATATGCAAAACTATTTATTTCTTCATAATCATAAATCTTTGCAAATTCTCCAATTACTTGCTCTACAGGTTTCTTCATCTGAAGCTGTTTTCTCATATGGATGATTCCATACATAGTTATTGCTTTATTTGAGTATAAATTTTCAAAATCCTTTTCTAGTTCAATCATCACATTTTCTAGTGAATGTCCTGCTTTCAATCCATTACATATAATTCCTAACATATCCTTAAATTCTAGAAGCACTTTATCTCTTCTTTTAATTTGTTCTTCTTCTGTAAAATAATAAACACATAAAGCGTATATTACAGGCATTAATAACATTCCTAAAAAAGATCGATAGAATAACCAAGCCACTATTCCTGATATAACGAAAGTAGCAACTATAACTTTCCAATTCTTGAGATTTTTTCTGTATTTTCTAATGTTGATTTTTTTATCCATGCATCTTCACCCAAATTCTCATAATCATATTCATACAAAGTCTTAAGCTTAACCTCTCCATTTTCTATTCCTAATACTTCATTTATTGAAAGAAGCCTTCGCGCCCCACTTGGAAGCCTTCCTAAATGAATAAAAATATCTATAGCTGATGCTATCTGTTTACGAATAGCTATAATTGGAATGTCAGTACCTTGTAAAACCATAGTCTCTAATCTTGAAATCATGTCGTAACTTGAATTAGCATGTCCTGTACTTAACGAGCCATCATGCCCTGTATTACATGCTTGAAGCACCTCGAGAGCCTCAGCGCCACGGCATTCCCCCACAATAATCCGATTAGGTCTCATCCTTAATGAAGCTCTAACCAAATCTCGAATGCTAACTTCTAAGTCTCCCTCCATATTTTCTTTTCTTGCTTCAAGCCTAACTAGATTCTCTATACCCATTATTTGCAATTCTGCTGCATCTTCAATCGTAATTACTCTTTCATCGCTAGGAACAAATTCTGTAAGTGCGTTTAAAAATGTTGTCTTTCCAGATCCAGTTCCTCCCGAAATAAATATGTTATATCCTGCATTTACTAATTCCTTCAAAAAATCTTTTATCTCATGATTGATTGAACCAAACTCAATTAGTCTATCCATAGTAATAGGTTCTTTTGAAAATCTTCTTATCGACATTATGCTCCCACCTAAAGAAATCGGTGGAAGAACAATATTAACTCTGCACCCATCAAGTCTTGTATCCACTATCGGAGTTGTTTCATTTACAACCTGGTTATTTTGCCCCACTACCTGTTGTATAACGTCATCTAATTTCTCGCTAGATGCAAAATGTTTATTAGTTTTTTCAATCTTGCCATTTCTTTCTATAAATATGTCATTTGGTCCATTTATCATTATTTCTGTAATAGAATCGTCTTCTAGCAATTCCGACAAAACATCATATTTCCTAAGAGAATAAAACAATCTTTTTTGCAATACTAATCGCTCATCTATTGACAACGGATATTCTTTTGCATACTCGCAAATTTCATTTTGAATTTTTCTAAGTACGCTTTCATCGTCAATCTCAACATCAATTTCGACTTTGTCAAAGAGACTAGCTTCTATCCTTTTAAATGCTTCATTTGTATTTAATTCTTTTCTATCATCAGCCTCCATATCCCTGAGCCCTTACGTATTTTCCTAGATTTCCAGTTAGCAGTTCTTCTATCTGATAACATCCTTCGTTTAGGTTTTTTGCCGACATCATCAATTCAACAGAAGAAACTTTATTACATATTCTTTCAACCGTATCTTTCATTCCTTGCTGCAAATATTTGTAATAATCACCCTTTTTATTTATGAATAAACATTCATCAACCTGACTCATTATTTCTTTAAATCCTTGGTTCAAATCATCAAAAATGAATACAACATTTTCATAAGATAATTCATTGATATATTCTAGAATTTTGCGCCACTGTTCTCCCGTTATTTCACTTAAATCTAATGGATTAAATGCGAACGGAAATATTTCTACACCTTGATATTTTTTAATAATATAATCAGGACTAACTTGATTATCATTTTCAAGATTATATACAAAATCCACCAAGCTTTCGCCTTCACTTATCAACTCATTTAACAATGGTTTTCTCATCATATCCACTAACAAGACAGAAGCATTTTCACTTAACATTTGACACAATGAAATTCCATATGCCTCCGTTAGCTCATGATGACATGGAGAGTACAAAGCCCACTTTTTTGTTGAACTTGATTTATCCCTTGTCTTTGTATAGCTTCTAGTTGATCCTATTAGATTCACTAAACCATCCATTGGTCCATACTTGTAAACGATTTGCGAAGCTTCTTTAATATCAAAACAATCAATTCTTGCACTAAGCACAATTAGATTTTTCACACTTAATAGTATTCCTGGATGTTCTTCTAACGCTTTTATAGTATCCAAAAAATCATCGCTCATTATCGTATAATCGTATTCACTTCTAATTTCAATTGCTTCATAATCTTCAACGGTTGTATATCTGGCAAAATCTGCATTACATTTTCCAAGTAAATATGTAAATAGATTCTCTACGTAGCTTTCATCAAAGTCACATATTGCAACCTTCACATAAACACCTCCATTCCTATATTAATCACATACGCAAGTAGCATTGATAATGAAAAACATATATAACTATTCTTATTAGTAGGTTTATATGTTTCGTACACTCTTTTATTTGCACACTCGAAAATATGATTAACGATTGTATACATTTTTTGTTTTAGTTCTCTTGCATAAAGTAGCTTAACAATTCCATAAATTGCAGCTACTACAAAAGAGGTAATAATAAAACTTATCATCATTTTTGTGGGGCAAAAAATTGATAAGACAGAAAATAATTTAATATCTCCTGCTCCAAGCGCCTTAATATAATAGAAAATAAATAAAGCCAGAACTGGCCATATGGCGCGAATTAAATATATGTATGACCATCCATATTTTATGGTCATTGTACTAATACCAATTAGGTATCCCAAAACAATCAGCCAATTAGGAACCTTCCTGGTTGCCAAGTCAAATGCAACGGCTACTATAAGAATAGCTATTGCTACTACTTGGGCCTGCATAAGCATCACCTCGCTTTGTGCACTAATTATACTCACAATCACAATTATTTGTCTATAAGCATTTTCAGAAAACGTTTCAGTATACACATTTAACAAAGATAAAAAAATTTCTTGTATATAATCAACAAAAAAAGAGCGAAGCTTTACGCCTCGCTCAATATATTAAAATATTAATCGTATTTACTTATGCAAAAAATCCTCTGCTTGATCCTTCCTCTAGCATCTCATTTACGTCATTACGTCCGTAGGTCATTCCTGCTGAGACCTTTTGCGTATTCTGCATTAAAGGTGCTGACTCATCTTGCTCTGCAACCTCATTAAACGCTTCTGCAAGTGGTTCTATTACCTTTCTTGCTTCCTCAATTCCTTCTGGTTTTCCTGAATACATTGCCTTAGCTATGCATCTTTTCGAATAATCATACAATGAATATAAATCCTTAGGCATTTCATATTTGAAATCAAGTGCATCCTGCAAATGTTCTAAAACCTCACTTGCATGACGAAGAGCTTCCATGTACTCTTCTTGTTCATTATATTTCATTGCCTTTTCGGCATCTTCAAAATCAACCTTAATCATATCAAAAAGCACAACTATTATTTCGCTTTTGTTGCCATTTGTGATTCTTCTTGTAAATGCACTAACTAATTCTTGCTCCATAAAAACCCTCCATGATTAATTATTGTAACAATTGCAATGCTGTTTGTGGTAATTCGTTTGCTTGTGACAATGCGCTTGTTGCAGCTTGTGTCAAAACATTGTCTTTTGTATATTCTACCATTTCTGTTGCCATATCGGTATCAGAAATTCTAGAAAATGCTTGTGTCATATTTTCACTTGTAGAATCCAAACTATCTACTGCACTTTCAAGTCTGTTCTGATATGCACCCAAAGATGCACGAACAGAGTTTACTCTATTTATAGCAAAGTCGAGACTATCTAACGCATTTACAGCACCATGAATTGTTGTTACGTCAATTTCATCTAAATATAAATCTTCTACACGAGTTGAAGGAATTTGAACTGCCATCGATTGTCCTTCATTCGCACCAATTTGGATATCCATTGGTCCAACATCTGTAACCTTCATACTGATTTTACCATAATCAGGTGCTACTGTTGAATCATAACCTGCTTCCGCAAGGAAAGAAATTTCAAAACCATTGTTGTCAGTAATAACCATTTTATTTCCGTCAAGAGCAACTGTTGCTTGTTTAGAAAAATCAGACGTTGTATCTAATGTTACCTTAGCATTTGTTCCCGTTGCTAATTGTTGTGTGTTAACTCCGAATTTTGCTGCTAATGCATCATTAGAAAATGTAATTAATAGTTCTGCATCTGCGCCGTATTTTGTAGAGTTGAACTGTAATACTTCACCTATATCTGTAATATCAGCTTCACCTATTTCAGCGCCTCTTCTTACAGCTTCATAGATTTCCATTCCTGTCATACCAGCTTTTAATTCTACAACACTACCATTTATCTCAATTGTACCTGCCTCTGCTGCAGTAATTGTTGTTGCACCATCAATTACGAAGCCATTTGAACTAGTGATAGTTGCTTGTGTTGCTGCCTTATCAATTGTTAAATTGTATTCTCCTGGACTAACAGCACTAGAAGCAGTCTGACGTGAAATATGATCACTATAAACTCTTGTATCTAACGAACCATCCAAAAGATTCTTTGTATTAAATTCTGTTGAACTTGAAATTCTATCAATTTCATCTCTTAATGAAGAAATCTCTGCTTGCATAGCTTGCTTTTCTGTAATAGTATTTGTTCCATTTGCTGCTTGTACTGCAAGCTCTCTCATACGTTGTAACATAGAAGTAACTTCGTTCAACGCTCCATCTGCTGTTTGTAATACACTTACACCGTCAGAAGAGTTACGAGATGCTCTATTTAAACTTTCAATTTGAGCTTTCATTTTACTTGAAATAGCCATTCCAGAAGGGTCATCACCTGCATGATTAATTCTCAATCCTGTTGATAATTTCTCCATAGATTTAGCAAGCGAATTTTCGTTTCTAAGTAATTGTCTATTTGTAATATGTGCTGCAACGTTGTTATTAATCTTCATGTTAAACCCTCTCTTTTTATATAATTTTACGCAACAAAAGTGCACGTAGAGATAGTGTGATTTACTCTGCATCCGTGCACTTCAATAATCATTTTTCTACCGTTTAAAAAATCCGTTTTTGTTCGGTAGGTATTTATTTTGTTACTTTATATATCGGACCAAATGTTCAAATTGTTTATACTTTTTATATTTTATGCCAAACAACCTAATTCATCGATAAATGCTTTTGCAACTCCGTATAAAGTTTTTGTCATAACACTTACATTTACACTTGGATCTAGCTCTCCGTCTTGATAAATGTTTTCTGTTTCGAAATCTACATCTTCATTAGTGAAAATGTTCATCTTATCAACCGTTTTGGACCATGCAAATTCCAATGAAGCATTTACATTTGTTTCTTTAAAAATTGCTTCTCTAAGACCATTTACATTTTCCTCTAAAAGCCTTCTTGTTTTGTTGCTATCACTTTCTATTTTACCTGTAAACTCTCCTGCTTCATATCTAAAGGATGCAGTGACGCTACCAGTTTTTTCCATGTTAAATGCGATATCTACAATACCTTTTTCTTCTTTTCCACGAACAATCTTAAGAGACATATTTCCAACCTCATCTGCCACCATGATTGGAATAGTATAGTTCTCGCTTCGCTGAGCAACCTGTCCCATTGTGTGAATTTGAGTCTGAATCAAATGCATTCCTCTTACATCGATTGAACTTACATCTTCAGAAACTAACATATTTTTCATAACATTTTCAGCCATCTCTTCAAGACGTTGTTCTGCCTCGGCCATGTCACTTGGAGTCTTACATGCTTCACCATATTCATGAATTAAATTCTTTAAAATGTTCTCGATAGAATCGTTAATATCTTCTTCAACGATAGCATTTTCCATATTAGTTTCTTCTGCGTAGCTTCCATCTCTGTCTAAGCCTACTTGTCTCTTTGCAGCTTTACTTAACAATGTTTTAAGCGAATTATTATCTGACATAAATGCTGTAACTGCGCTCAAGGTATTAGCTGTAACTGGCATATTGTTTGCTTCAAGAAATTCATATGCAACCTTATCAGCTTTAAGATTTGTTACAAGCTCTTCTCTTCGAATTTCTTCGTAGGAATTATCCAACGCTTCCTCATATGCTCTAACACTTTCTTCTTGCTCAAAGCCTTCTAGCTTCGAATTTAATTGCTCTGGTGTAAGCGACATAAATTCGTTTTCATCTTGAAAATGTGTAAGCTTATTTGGAGTAATTCTCTCTTCAACCTGCTTCAAGCTACTTGATTGAATAGACATTTCAATTTGGTCTATTATTGACAAAGAATCACGAATGGCTTCAATACCACCAAAATCGTCGTCTACGGTGTATTCTCTATTTTCATGTTTTGAAGTCTTGACTGCCATATAAAGGTTTCGCATCGTAACTGGCGCTCCCTGCTCTAAAAGCATACCAATTGCTGCTCCATCAGTCTTATTCACTTGATGAATAAGCCTATATACCCCAATAAATCCATCACGTTCTTCTTTAGTTATTCCATTTTGCTGCTCTAACTTCCACAAAAATTCTGAGAACTTTTCTTCTTCTGAGGATGCTTCATTAGACGCAATAATTTCTCTTGAAGTCTGGTCTAATTCTTCCATAGACATATCAAGCGGATTTTGTCCCGCTTTAATCATTTCACAAACAACACCTGGCTTCAAATTACCTAGTACTCTTTGAATTACCAAATCATTTGACTTTACCTCTTGAATATTTTCTTTCGTAATTTCCATTTGATTATATCCAAGAATTCGAACAGCACGTCTATTGTCATCATTTACTTCCAAATCAAGATCTTCAAGCATAGCATCAACATTTCTAAATGCCTTATGAATAGAATCTCCCAAATCTCTTCTAACTTCAGTTCCAGTTGTCTCATATTTTGTTGCCGCTCTTTGAATTTGTTTACCAAGCGACATGTCTACTTTATCATTTACAGCGTTATTTTCTGCACTTGAAACTGTAACTAGCTGCTCTTCAACGTCTACCATTCGAGCACTGTATGACACGCTAAATTCATACATCTCAGTTAGTGTCATAGCGCTTACATTTTCCATCTCTCCTATAGAAAATGCTGATTGATCACTCAAATCGTCAACTGTATTTATTGTCTCATTAAGTAATGCAATGTTCTCAGGTGTCGCTTTATCCTTCAACATGCTTTGAACAAATTCCTTCTCTAGTTGCTCTAGTTCATCTACGTATTGTTGCATAGATAAAGTGTCAAGTTTTATACCATTTTTCATTAATGTATAATTAGCTGTTACAGTCATTTGAAGCTGCAATTCTACCAACTGTTTCTTAGCTGTCACTGCATCTAATGCTTGTGATACGTTATTTTTGTCTATATTTACATTACCTTCATATACAGATTTTTCGTTATTATTTACTTTATCTATTTGTTCTTCATTTTCTGAAATCGAAACTAAATCACCTATTGTAATATCTTCTTGTTTTTCAATTACATTTTCAATGTCAGCTTCTGTAACCTTATTAACGGCATTATAAATATCGCGCGCTTCTTCGTGTAGAGAATATCCTTTAACCAAGTAAGCTTCTCCTGCTTTCTTCCCCTCTACAAGCGCATCAACAATATGATTCATTACATTTTCACTAGATAAATCATTTAAATCAAGCTCTTGCAACTCATTCATTTCAATAAGCTTGTTAGGAGAAATGTCAATTCTATTTTCAAGCAAATACTTACAGTTTGACATATTTTTTTCATCGACAGGTAATCCTGCTTCTCTGATAATATCTTCAAACTGAGCATTTATATTTTCCATATCTCCCGCAATTTCCATTGGTGTTGCCTGAGATGCATTATTACTTGAAATTGTCGCTTTATAAATACTATCAATAGTTGGTTCTAAATCGTTAGAAAGCATGTACTTTATTGTCTCTGTTGACAACGACTTTTTGTCTTCTGTAACAATAGCATTTTCAAGAACATCGTTGACCTTGTTAACGGCTGACATAACGTCCCTAACATTATCGTTATAGTTCGGCAAATTTAGCTGCTCTAACGCATTCTTAGTTATAACCGAATTGCTTCCTAGTGACTTAAGCGCAGCATCACTAATATCTCCCATCATGGAAATGTCGGCACCACCTTTTGCCATTGCAATTCTAATCTTATCCGCAATATCAACAAACTCTTTCTCTTCTAAATCGTCAGGATTAATACCCTCTTCCTTCATGCGAGCATAGTCATTTCCTGATAACGCAAGCGCAGTATTTACTCTTGAAGACATTTCAAATCCTGTTGCTTTATCAGCCTCTATTTTATCAAGCACAGTCTCTTTATTAAATTGTCCATTGGGATTTCCATATGTTGGAAGTGGCATATTGATTGCGCGTAGCTCACCCACTTCCTTATTAGATTCTTTATTAGATACACCAACAAGATGCGGCCCCTTAGATGCCTCAAGTTGCTGATTAGAATTTAAATTATTGATTTCGCTTATCTGCATAATGTTCTCCGAAATATGCAGCAATCCGTTGCTTCTATTTCACATCCATGTGAAGTTCTACAATATATATTTCGGAAATATAAATGTTTTTCTTAATAATATTAGTTATTATCTGTAATATCTTTTTCGATTTCTGTCTTCACTTCTTCGGCGGTACCTACAACTGTATCTGCAAAAGATTCAGCAGCACCACCAATTTCTTTAAATGTATTTCTCCATGTACCGTCTTTGAATACATTTTGCTCATTAGGATCTTTTGGAGTATCTTCAGCCCAATCTACCACATCATCAGTAATTTGTTTTGCAGATTTTACTAATGTCTTTCCTAATGTTTTAAATGCTGAGCCTGTAGCTTTACCTGTCTTTTTCCAGTCTTCTTTTGACATAATCAAAACCCTCCTTTAAGTTCAAATAAATCTTATCTTTTAACAGCTTCTTCATTAAATACTTTTGACAATCTATTTATATAATAAAAAAACAACATTTCGCAAATCGAAATATTGTTAATAAAAACTGCCCAGTCTCGGAATCGAACCAAGGACACGAGGATTTTCAGTCCTCTGCTCTACCAACTGAGCTAACTGGGCATACAACAAAATTATATAGATTGTAATAATACTTGTCAATGACAAATATTAATTCTTCACTAAAAGTGAATATTGCGGGAGCAGGATTTGAACCTGCGACCTCCGGGTTATGAGCCCGACGAGCTTCCAGACTGCTCTATCCCGCGCCATTAAATTATAAAATCTGTAAAACAGATAATGGGTGGTGGTGGATTCGAACCACCGAAGCAATGTGCAGCAGATTTACAGTCTGTCCCCTTTGGCCACTCGGGAAACCACCCATATTAAATTTGCTAAAACTTAGCAAGCCGATGATCGGACTCGAACCGATAACCTGCTGATTACAAATCAGCTGCTCTGCCAATTGAGCCACATCGGCATATGTCGTTGCCGTCAGGCAATGACAGCATAATTGCGAAGCAATTTGCGTTATATGTCGTGTTGCGAAGCAATACGACAGCATAATCACGAAGTGATTTGCGTTATAAGTCGTTGCCGTTAGACAATAACTAATGGGACCAACAGGGCTCGAACCTGTGACCCCCTGCTTGTAAGGCAGGTGCTCTCCCAGCTGAGCTATGATCCCATTTTTGATACTAATGTATCGCTGGAAGTGTATATAATACACACGACCCAAGCGGGACTCGAACCCGCGACCTCCGCCGTGACAGGGCGGCGCTCTAACCAACTGAGCCATTGGGCCTTATATGTCGTGTTGCGAAGCAATACGACATAAACTGAGAATACTCTCAAAACTTCATATAGTATGATAACATCAAACGCTAAACTTTCTTCAAGGTTTTATTGAAAACACATGACGCAAATTGCTTCGCAATTATGCTGTCATTGCCTTCGGCAACGACATATGTCGCCAGGTCATATCGCTTGCGATATGACTTAAATCAAACCTTCGATCGATTAGTACTTATCAGCTGAACATATTACTATGCTTACACCTTAAGCCTATCTACCTCATAGTCTTTGAGGGATCTTATCTCCTTAAAGGAGAGGGATATCTCATCTTGTGGGGGGCTTCACGCTTAGATGCCTTCAGAGTTTATCCCGTCCAGACTTGGCTACCCAGCTATGCCATTGGTTGACAGCTGGTACACCAGTGGTCCGTCCAACCCGGTCCTCTCGTACTAGGGTCAGCTCCTCTCAAATATCCTCCGCCCGCGCCGGATAGGGACCGAAC
>JAZUIN010000045.1:0-7599 GCA_045642225.1 Lachnospiraceae bacterium
GGTCGTATATTTAACTACTATTGAGAGAGTTAAGAATTTTGTTAAGACAGTATCAGAATTTACGTGTGATATAGATCTTATAAGTGGTCATCATATGGTAGATGCAAAGTCAATACTCGGTATTTTTAGTCTTGATCTTACAAAGCCTATAAAGATGATTATTCATGCGGAAGGTGACGAGGAACAGAAGCTTATAGCAAGAATGGGAGCATATTCCCAAACAAGGTAAGGGATATATTACAAATATGTATGTTACAGAAGTAGATGTTTATACATCTATTTTTTTATTGCGTATTTTACAAGAATCTTACATCATACTTGTCGTGGATTTTACATTGCTTTTGTATTCTACATCAAAAGAAACATTTTTTTGAAAGGATAAAAGTAATGAATGACACTGTGAAAATATTATTTGGTCTGTTTGGTGGTTTGGCGATATTCATATTCGGAATGAATATGATGAGCGAATGTCTACAAAAGGCCGCAGGCGAGAAGATGAAAAAGATTCTTTCGCTTTTAACAAAAAATCCTATTTTAGGTGTTCTAGCCGGTGCCCTTACAACTGCTGTATTGCAAAGTAGTTCCGCCACAACTGTTATGGCCATTGGATTTGTAAGTGCAGGGCTTATGTCTTTGCCACAGGCAATTTCGATTATTTTAGGTGCCAACATTGGTACAACAATGACAGCACAGATTATCGCCTTTAAGATTTCTAACTATATTTATCTATTTATCGCAGTTGGTTTTCTGATTTCTTTTATCTCCAAGAAAGAAAAAGTTAAAAATATAGGTCAAACTATTTTTGCATTTGGCTTACTATTCGAAGGAATAGAAACTATGGGAGGGGTAATGAAGCCTCTAGCTTCTAGTCCAATTTTTACCGATTTGATTGGAAAAGTAGCAGGCTATCCAGTACTTGGTGTAGCACTCGGAACTCTTATGACACTTGTTGTTCAGAGTTCAAGTGCGACAATAGCTGTTTTACAGAATTTTGCATCACAGGCAGGAAGCGATGGTGTTACAAGCATTATAGGTCTTGCAGGAGCTATACCAATACTTCTTGGTGATAACATTGGTACAACTATTACTGCAATTCTAGCATCAGTTGGACAGAGTAAAGATGCGAAGAGAACTGCTATTGCACATAGCGTTTTTAACATATCGGGTGCCCTGTTGTTTATATGGTTTGTTAAGCCATACGCGTCTTTCATACAGTATCTTTCGCCAAAGGGAAATGAAGTTGATGTTATATCAAGACAAATAGCGAATGCACATACAGGATTTAACATTACGATGACTCTTATCTGGTTACCACTTATTGCAATACTGGTAAAAATAGTAATGAAAATAATACCTGATAAGAAAGACGAATATGTTTTATTACCTGGAGCTACCAGATTTTTAGACGGCAAAATTATAAACCAGCCAGCTGCGGCACTTCATCTTGTGTCCAAGGAAGTACTTAGGTGCGGCCAGATGGTAGAAGAAATGCTTTCAAAAGTATATGAACTATCAGAAAAGAATGAAGCACTTTTGTTAAAAGAAATTGAAAAAGATGGAAGTGCTGTAAAAGAGTTATATGCAAGTATAAATGATTATCTTAATACCATGTTTTCAGAGGGTGTTATGACGGAGGAACAAGCAGGCGAGTCCACCAGACTAATGTACATCTTGTGCGATGTAGATAGAATCGGAGAGCTTTGCAAAGAAATAACGGAATCCATTATCGAACCTGAAACATCGAATGTGAAGCTTTCAAAAGAAGCAACAAAGGATTTAAAGAAGTCGGTAAAACTTATCCATGATATGTATGAATATGCAATGGACACTTTGGCATCTGGTAATTCTACACACATGAAGAATGTGCAAAAGAAAAAGGATGAGGTATTACTTTTAGATGATAAGATGCGTCAGGCACATATTGAAAGAGTAGGAAAGAAGAAATGTAGTGCCAAACTGACAGCCATGTATAACGGCATCTTGCATGATATTGACAGAATGGGAAACAGTTGTGTGAATCTTGTCGATATGGCGATTTCAAGTAATGGCTTGGGTCTTCTACTAGACAATGAAGACGATGTCTTATAGGTAGCAGTATGACATTTTTCAGTGTGATAAAAGAATATTTACTGAATATTAAGAATATCATTTGTAAAGGAGAAAAGATAATGGCGGACGGTAAGAAAAGTAAAAATACAAATTTATATTATACAAACAGAGAGTTATCATGGCTGTCTTTTAATGACAGAGTACTTTCTGAAGCAGGGAACCCTAGAGTCCCATTAGCAGAAAGATTGACATTTGCGTCTATATTTCAAACAAATCTGGATGAATTCTTTATGGTGCGTGTCGGAACTCTTATGACGCAGATGAATTCTAATGAGAAGATATGTGAAAACAAAACAGGAATGTCCAGTGATGATCAGGTTGTAGCTATTTTGGATGAAGTCAAATTATTAGAAGAGAAAAAGGCCAAAACTTTTGAGCAGCTTATGGGTGAACTTGAGCCACATGGAGTTAGAATTATCAATTTCAATAAACTATCAGAAGAAGAAGGAAAGTTCCTTGAAAACTATTTTGATGCTCATATTGCGCCGTTCTTATCACCAATGATTATTGGAAAACAGCATCCATTTCCATTTTTAACTAATAAAGAGCTATACGCAATAGTTCTATTATCAACAGCAAAAGGCAAGAGTAAGATTGGAATAGTTCCATGTAAAAACTCGGTATTTAAAAGACTTATAGAGATACCAACCAGGCCGGGAACATTTATGCTTTCTGAAGAACTGATACTTCATTTTATTTCGAAATTATATTCTAAATATACAATACGTGAGAAATCTATTATGAGAGTAACACGTAATGCGGATATTGATGCCAACGAGATGTATGACGAGGACATGGATTACAGAAATGTAATGGAGAAACTCATCAAAAAAAGAACTAAGTTAACACCTGTTCGTGTAGAGCTAAGTCGAAAAATAAATGATAAGGCCAAGAAAGAATTGTCAAACTATCTTGAGGTTGGGATGAAACATTTTATTGATGTAGGAACTCCACTTGACCTGTCGTTTGTATTTACACTTCAAAGTTTTTTGAAAGAAAAGAATGAACTCTTCTATGAAAGAAGATCACCAAGAAATTCGGCATTTGTAGATACGAAACTTAATATGATGGAGCAGATAGAAAAGAAAGACATTCTATTATCATATCCATATGAGTCTATGAAGCCTTTTCTAAAACTGCTTGAAGAGGCAGCGCAGGATGAAAGCGTTGTATCTATAAAAATGACGCTTTACCGCGTGGCTGAAAGAAGTCAGATAGTTGAGTCATTAATTGAAGCAGCTGAAAATGGCAAGGAAGTAGTTGTTCTTGTAGAGCTCAGAGCACGCTTTGACGAGGCCAATAATATAGAGATGTCAAAGCGACTTGAAGAAGCAGGATGCCAGATTTTATATGGACTTGGCGATTATAAGGTTCACTCCAAGTTATGCCTTATTACCAGAATGAATGAAAATATGGAGCAGAGCTATATTACTCAGATTGGTACAGGTAATTATAATGAAAAGACTGCAAGGTTATATACTGATTTATCTATAATGACAGCCAATCAAAATGTTGGAGCAGAAGCTGCGGGAGTATTTGCTGCACTTCAAAAAGGTGAGACAGTTGATCAGACTGAGTACCTAATGGTGGCTCCAAAGTGTTTACAGAACAAGATAGTAGAGCATATTGATAAAGAGATAGCAAAGGGTAGCGAAGGATATATTGGCATCAAGATTAATTCACTAACGGATAAGGTTTTGATTGAGAAACTTGTAGAAGCTAGTAAAGCTGGCGTAAAAGTTGAACTTATCATAAGAGGAATCTGCTGCCTAAAGCCAGGGGTAACAGGTTATACCGACAATATACGAGTTGTGAGTATCGTTGGACGATTCTTAGAGCATTCCCGTATATACATATTTGGTGCTGGAAGTGACCGCAAGTTATATATTGCGTCAGCTGATTTTATGACTAGAAATACTATTAGACGTGTAGAAGTTGCAGTGCCGATATTAGATGAAGATATTAGGAATCGAATAGTAGAAATGTTCGATTTGCAATTTACTGATGATGAAAAGGGTAAAGAGCAGGATTCTAGCGGTAAATATAACAGCAGAAAAATTCATAAATCACCAGTTAACTCACAGGAAGTGTTTTACGAGAGAGCATATAAAATGGCTGGTGATAAAGCATGAATATTTTCTCATTTGGAATCACATTAGAAGAAGTTACTGAAGTTAATAATGAAGAGACAAATGAGGGATACATTTTTGTTGGCAGTAGCAAAGAAATTGAAGAAATGACTGTAAATGCAACTATTGTTTATGATGGTGAATTAGACCTTAATTCAATTCAGTTTTGCAAAATAGAGTCCCAGCAGGAATGCCTTGCTGGGACTTTGTGTATCCCAAGATTATCCGATGTGTGCGGAAGTAAATATAAGATTCAGTTTTTTGTTAATAGTAAAAATATAGTTATTGTTGATAATACTGGATTTTCCATGAAACAGATTAGAAGGATAAGGCTAAACCGGACGAAGCAGGGACAGACCAGAGAGCGATTTTTATATAACTTCATAACAGGAATCATAAGTAGAGATCTTGAAATACTCACTGGGTATGAACGTCAAATTATGGTTTTGGATGAAGAGGTTACGGCCAATGAATTTCAAAAATATAAAGAACAATCTGCGCTGCTTAGAAAGCAACTGCTTACTCTAAGAGAGTATTATGACGAGTTATGTGATCTAGGTAAGCAGTTAGAAGAAGATGAAAATCGTTTTTTTACAAAAAAAAATCTGAAATATTTTGGAACAATATCAGACAGAGCAGATCGACTTATGAATAGAAGCCTTCATTTATTAGATTATATGAGTCAGGTTAGAGATACATACAACCAGAAGGTGTCAGAAGCGCAGAATAAGAATATGGAATTTCTTACGATAGTGTCCACAATATTTTTTCCGTTAACGTTAATTACAGGATGGTACGGAATGAACTTTGAAAATATGCCAGAGTTAAAAAATGGTTATCCATGTGTTATAGCGCTAAGTTTAATTGTAGTTGCAATTATTATCATTATTTTTAAGAAGAGAAAGATTATATAGGAGGAATATTTCATGCTAAGAATTGGTATGCTTACGAGTGGAGGCGATTGTCAAAGCTTGAACGCTACTATGAGAGGTGTCGCGAAAGTTTTATATAATAAGATAGAAAATGTCGAGATAATAGGCTTTGAAGAAGGATACAAGGGACTAATTTATGGAATCTATCATAAGATGAGTCTTCATGATTTTTCAGGAATTCTTACAGAAGGTGGAACTATTCTTGGGACATCGAGGCAGCCATTTAAAGACATACGAGTTCCAGATGAAAATGGATTAGATAAAGTCAAGGCTATGAAAAATAATTATAAAAAACTAAAGCTTGACTGTCTCGTTGTACTAGGTGGTAATGGAAGTCACAAAACAGCTAATCTATTATCGGAGGAAGGGCTAAATATTATTACGCTCCCTAAAACAATTGACAATGATATTTGGGGAACAGATATGACATTTGGTTTTCAAAGTGCGGTGGATATAGCAACGAATGTTATTGACAGTATTCATACAACAGCATCCTCTCATGGACGTGTATTCATTGTAGAGATAATGGGACACAAAACTGGATGGTTAACATTGCATTCAGGCATTGCAAGTGGAGCGGATGTTATATTATTACCAGAGATTCCATATGATATTAACTCAGTATGCAAAGCATTAGTGAATAGAGAGAAACAGGGAAAAAGGTTTTCAATTATTGCAGTAGCGGAAGGAGCAATTTCCAAGGAAGATGCACTTCTTTCTAAAAAAGAGTATAAGGAAAAAGTAAAAAATAGAATTTTCGCGTCTGTTGCATATGAAATTGGAAAAGAGATAGAAGATATAACAGGACATGAAGTGCGCGTTACACTTCCTGGTCACATGCAAAGAGGTGGAAGTCCGTGTCCTTATGACAGAGTATTATCCTCTAGACTGGGTGCTGGTGCAGCTGAAAGTATTTTGGATAAGGAATATGGAGTTATGATTGGTATTCGAAATGATGAAATTATCAGAGTGCCATTAGGAGAAGTCGCTGGCAAATTGAAACTGGTTTCGAGTGAAAGCTCAATGATAAAAGAGGCAAAATTAATCGGTATTAATTTTGGAGATTGATATTTTGGGGATTACACCCCAATAGGAATAGGAGTTTATATGTATAAAAGAATATTAACAATTCAGGATATTTCATGCGTTGGACAGTGCTCAATTACTGTTGCGCTTCCAATTCTTTCCGCATGTGGAGTTGAGACAAGTATACTTCCAACAGCTGTTTTATCAACACATACGGGTGGTTTTAAGAATTTTACATTTAGAGATTTGTGTGAGGATATACCTGGAATAATTAAGCATTGGAAAAGTGAAAACATTATGTTTGATACAATTTATACAGGTTATCTAGGGAACTGCGATGATGTAAATTATGTGAAGGAAATTGCTGAAAATCTTTTGGCGGAGGATTCGAAGCTTATTGTTGACCCAGCCATGGGAGATAACGGAAAGCTTTATTATGGATTCGATGAAAAATATGTTGAAGCTATGAGAACGCTTTGTGAAAAGGCTGATTTAATCCTTCCGAACATTACTGAAGCGTGTTTTCTACTTGGGATCTCTTATCCAGAGAATGTAACAGTGGAAATAGTAGATGCTATTATGTGTGACTTGCACAAGAAATTTGGCGTGGATGTTGTGCTAACAGGTGTTGGTTTTGCAACTGGAGAGATAGGAGTTTCAGTTCTGTGTGGCGGCAACAAATATCACTATAATCATAAGCGTATTGGACAATGTTTTCACGGTACTGGCGATATTTATGCTTCGGCATTTGTTGGTGCTTTAATGAAAAATAAGTCTATACTTGCATCAGCCCAAATAGCAGCTGACTATGTTGTAGAATGTATAGAAAACACATTAGATGATAAATCACATTGGTATGGCGTTAAATTTGAGACAGCACTTAGTAGTCTTATCGAGGCAATTAATTCATAGATATTACATAGATTTTACTTAAAACTGATAGTAGATTTTACATAACCCTATTATCCTTTTACTCCAAAGGAGAAAGAATATGAATATACTTTGGAACTGGATTAACGGTAAAGAGCAATCATATGAATGGAAAACAAGATTATTTCTAACACTAAACTGTATTGTATTTGGAATACTTGGTTTTGTGCTATGGATGATACTTAGAAATTTTGCATTTGATTCTATCGAATGTGCCATATGTTTTGTAGGATATCCGGGCTTTTGTATAGGTTACCTTGGTGGGTTCGTCTTTCTTTATAGGCAGTAGAAAGGAGCGAAACCATGAATTTTAAAGATATAAAAAATAACGAGGAAGTCATAGCCTTACTTGATAAAGGTAATAAAAATCTTAAGACACTTGGATATACAGATCATTCCAATGTTCATTGTGAATTAGTTGCAAAAAGGGCAGCAGGAATTCTAGAAGACTTAAAATACGATAAGCATACAGT
>JAZUIN010000046.1:0-115743 GCA_045642225.1 Lachnospiraceae bacterium
TGGCAAGGATGTGGCCATTCTCGAAGCCGGAAAGGTAAAAGGCGAAGCAAAGGTAATAGGTATTGATGATAAATGTCAATTACAAGTTAAATTAAAGGGACAAGAAGAAATAACTATATTGAATTCTGGAGAGATTAGCGTAAGATAAAATTATTGTTATTTTATTCTTGTATTTACAGTACGAAAAACGAAATGTTTAGGACTGTGCCTTGATTGTGTGAATTCAAACATTATACCATCAGAATTATAAGTGTTACTTGATACTGCAGCTATACAGTTAAGTTCATTGAGCTCGAGATATTTGTCGTCGTTTTCAGTCTTAGGTTCTACACTAATTGATTTTTTTGATGTTGTTATATTAATATTTAGTTCGTTTTCAAGATAATGATAAATAGAATTTTCGGCAATTTCTTTTGTTAAGTTTTTTACAATATCTTTTAGAAAATAATTGTGGTCAATGATAACAGGAGTATTATTGATTATGCGAACACGTTGAATGTAATAGATTTCTTTACCAATTTCGAAACCAGTAAGTTTGTTAATGTCCTCGTCAACATATAATTCTAAAAATAAAATGACTTTCGTCGAATGTTTCATGTTAATTCTTTTTGTTGCTTCTGAGAATGATTCGATACCATCAAGAGTGAACAGTGATTGAACAGTTGGCTCAAAAATAACTTGAACTCCTTTTCCGTGAAGCGCCTGAACATAACCATCTTGGATTAAATCTGCAATAGCTCTTCGTATTGTGTTTCTAGAAGAATTAAATTCCCCAACTAATGTATTTTCAGAAGGAAGAAATGATTGAAATTTGTAATATCCATTTTCAATCTGTTTTTTTATTGTTTTATAAATTGTATCGTATTTACTCTTAGGCATAGAAAGCTTCTCCATATGATAGTATTTTTATTGTAAGTTTATGAGTTGTATTTGTTTAAACAAGTATAGCTATATTATATAACTACTAACTTTTTTTTCAATATGATTTTTTTATAAGAATAAAACGCTTTGTTATTAATAAATAATTGTGTAATTATCACATACCTCTAGTGAAAAAATCTTATAATATATCCATTGACGGACTTGTTTGAACAAGTATATACTTTGTATATACAACTTGTTTGAACAAGTATTACGCGCGGATAATTATAATGGACATAGGAGGAATTAATAATGGCGAATTACACTAATGATGCCAAAAAGTTATTAGAACTTGTTGGCGGAAAAGAAAATATCTCAGCCGTTTCACATTGTGTGACACGAATGAGATTTGTACTTAACGATCCATCCAAGGCTGATATTGAAGGCATTGAAGGAATGAAAGTTGTAAAAGGTACATTTACACAAGCTGGACAGTTTCAAGTGATTATTGGGAATACAGTTACTGAATTTTACAATGATTTTACTAAAGTTGCTGGAATAGAGGGCGTATCCAAAGACGCAGTTAAGAAAGCAGCTAAACAACATCAAAATCTGCTTCAAAGAGCGGTTTCAGCTCTTGCAGAAATCTTTGCACCGCTAATTCCGGCTATTATTACAGGTGGTCTTATCCTAGGCTTTAGAAATGTAATTGATAGCATGTATTTTTTTGAGAATGGAACAAAGACTTTATGTGACATATCTGTTTTTTGGTCAGGTCTTGATGATTTCTTGTGGGTAATTGGTGAAGCTGTTTTTCATATGTTACCAGTTGGAATTTGTTGGTCTGTTACAAAAAAGATGGGGACAACCCAAATGCTTGGTATTGTTTTAGGTTTGACACTTGTTTCAGGACAGCTTCTTAATGCTTATGAAGTAGCTGGTACAGCGGCTGCAGAAATTCCAAAGTGGGATTTTGGATTTATAACTGTTGATAAAATTGGTTATCAAGCACAGGTTATTCCAGCTATACTAGCAGCATTTTGTTTAGTTTATTTAGAAAAATTCTTTAAGAGGATTACGCCGTCTGTAATTCAAATGGTTGTTGTGCCGTTTATGAGTTTGTTACTTGCTGTAATGGCAGCTCATTTTGTTCTTGGTCCTATTGGTTGGAAGATAGGTACTGCAATTTCTTCTGTAGTATATGCAGGTATTACAGGTTCGTTTAAGGTTATATTTGGAGCTTTGTTTGGTTTCTTATATGCACCATTGGTTATTACTGGTTTACATCATATGTCTAATGCTATTGATATGCAGCTTATTGCGGATTATGGTGGGACAATGCTATGGCCAATGATTGCTCTTTCTAATATTGCTCAGGGTTCTGCTGTTCTTGGTATGATTTATCTTCAAAGAAAAAGTGCAAGAGCTCAAGAAGTTAATATCCCTGCATGTATCTCATGTTATTTAGGTGTTACTGAACCAGCTATGTTTGGTGTAAATTTAAAATATAGTTTTCCATTCCTTTGCGGTATGATTGGTTCAGCAGCGGCCGCAATAGTATGTGTAGCTACAAGTTCGACAGCTAACGCAATAGGAGTTGGAGGGCTTCCGGGTATATTATCAATGCAGCCTAAATATATAGGTACTTTTGCAATTTGTATGCTTATAGCAGTAGTTGTTCCTTTTGTACTTACTGTTATTGTTGGTAAGAGAAAGGGGACTGATAAGAAATTGATGGAAGTTGATGCAGCATGAGTTATTTTAAAGATAAAGTAATTTATCAGATTTATCCAAAATCTTTTTACGATACTAATGGAGACGGGGTTGGTGATATTAAGGGCGTTACAGATAAGCTTGATTATCTTAAGAAATTAGGAATAGATTATATATGGTTGACACCTTTTTTTGTATCACCACAGAATGATAATGGTTATGATGTGGCTGATTATTATAATATTGATCCAAGTTATGGAGTGATGGATGATGTTGAAGAATTAATCAGAGAAGCTGATAAACGTGGAATAGGTTTAATGTTTGATATGGTTTTTAACCATACATCAACAGAACATGAATGGTTTAAGAAGGCGATGTCTGGAGACGAAAGATATCAGAATTACTATATATTTAGAGAGGGAGAATCAGATAAAGCACCGACTAATTGGCTATCTAAATTTGGTGGTAGTGCATGGGAATATGTGCCTAATCTTAGGAAATGGTATTTGCATTTATTTGATAAAACTCAAGCGGATCTGAATTGGGATAATAAAGAAGTTAGAGATGAATTAAAAAAAGTAATTTTGTATTGGAAAGCAAAGGGCATAAAGGGTTTTCGATTTGATGTTGTTAATCTTATTTCTAAACCAGAATTGTTTGAAAGTGATATGGAGGGAGATGGCCGAAGGTTTTATACCGATGGACCTCATGTACATGAGTATATCAAAGAAATTATTTCTGATACGAATATATCAGATATGGTAACAGTTGGAGAAATGTCATCAACATCACTTGATGAATGTATTCGTTATACTAACCCTGACGAGTGTGAACTGTCAATGGTATTCAGTTTCCATCACTTAAAGGTTGATTACAACAATGGTGATAAATGGTCGCTTAAGGAACTTGATTATAATGATCTTAAAAATATATTTTATGTATGGCAGCTTGGAATGCAGAAGGGACATGGTTGGAATGCATTGTTTTGGTGTAATCATGATCAGCCACGTGCTTTATCAAGATTTGGTAACGACAAAGAATATCATGATGAATCAGCTAAAATGCTTGCAACAATGATTCATATGATGAAAGGCACTCCTTATATTTATCAGGGTGAGGAGATTGGTATGACAAATCATGGATATACATCGATTGAACAATATCGTGATGTCGAAAGTTTAAACTATTATAAGATTCTTACGGAAAAAGGATTTAGTTCTGAGGAAGCTTTAGAAGTACTTCGTCAACGTTCACGAGATAATAATCGTACCCCAATGCAGTGGAATGATTCTGAAAATGCAGGTTTTACATCAGGAAGACCGTGGATTATGTGTCCAGAAAATTATCATGTGATAAATGTGGAAAATCAGATTGCTGATAGTTCTTCGATATGGAATTATTATCGTGAACTTATAAAGATTCGCAAAAATCATAAAGCAATTTCTGAAGGAGAAATATCATTTTTTACTGATGTTCCAGAGGCTGTTTTTGCTTATAGAAGAACACATTGTAAAGAAAATATCGTTGTATTGGTTAATCTTAAGGAAAATGTTATTTCTATTAGAATGAACGGATTGAAAGTTTATAAAAAGAGGATTATTGGTAATTATACTGATGTATTAGTTGTTGGTGATGAAATTACTTTAAGAGCGTATGAGGCTGTAGTGTTAAGCGATTGTTTGCAGATTATGTGAAGTCGTCTTTTATTTTTGGTCGGGATGGTATATCACACCATCCCGTTTTTGCATGTATATAATGATGTGTTTTATTTTTATAGCAATATAGAGCGATTGATGTTATATTTATAACAAAGAATTAAGGAGGTTCTGTATGGAATACCAAATTGTAAGGTTCAAAGGAGACATTAATGAAAAATTATTCTAAAGGGCAAAGGAATGTGTCATATATTTTGTCAATTGTTGCAATTATTTCTGTAATAGTTGGCGTAGTGCTCAGCGCTTTGGCAGGAGTAGTAGCGTTCATGGGCGGTTATAGAGTGTTTATGTATTTTACTATTCAATCTAATATCGCGGTGGCTATTTTATCGTGCATCGGAATTTATTATATTTCTAAAGACAGAGTTGGTAAGATATGGCCTATAGTAAAATTTGTAGGTACGGTATCTATTACGCTTACTGGCATGGTATTTTGCTTTGTGCTTGCGCCTGCATTAGGTGCAGAGGCGTGGAATATTCAAAATATTCTTACTCATGTTGTAGTGCCACTTACAGCAATTGTTGATTTTTTTGTAGTCGGACAAAGTTATTCGATTAGTAAGAAGTCAGTGTTTTTTGTAATTATTCCGCCACTTTTATATGCAATATATGCTGGGATTGGTTATGCTGTAGGCTGGAAATTCTCAGAAACAACGACATATCCATATTTCTTTTTGAATTGGGGAAGTGAAGCAGGGGCATTTGGCTTTTCTAAGGAACTTCCATTCATGGGATGTATGTGGTGGATTATTGCACTATTGATATTTTTGATACTCGTGGGGTTGTTGTATCTATGGATACTAGATTTATTGAAGAAAAGAAAATAGTTTTATAAAAGTTTGAAAGAAGTTATATGAAGAATTTTTTGAAAAATCATCCAATATTTATTGCAGTAATACTGGGGCTTTTGACAATGACGGTTACAATCATAGTTTCGGTCAAGGAAGGTCAGCATTATTATTATAATATTCATAAGATTGAGGATGAAATTACTGATGTAAAGGTTGAACAATTATCAAAGGATAAAGAACAGATTTATTTGCTTAATGTATCAGGTATTGATTATGGCAAAGATTCCGTTAACATTTATTTTGATGCTGTAAATCCTGGAGAGGGATTGTTGAGAATTACTTATATGAGTCATATGCTAAATGGTGATTCAGAGCAAAAGATTATTGAGCCAAAGCTAGAGGTGTCCGATTGGAAAGTAATATATATCGGAAAGGGCGTTTATAATCATAATGGAATTACTGCAATCCACTGGGGGATTGGTATTTATAGCTTGCTAATGAGCTTGTATTTTGTATGGCGAAGAAAGGAACTATCCAAAACAAATAGATATTCGTATTCGTATATAAGTACTTGGTCATGTCAGTTGTATTTTTTAGGTATACTTCTTATATTTGTAGCTACATCGATAATTTCTTTGGTGAAGCTAAATTATGTAGATGTGCAATTTGTAGGAACGGTAACAAACATAATTCTGTTGCTTTTTGCAGTAGTATCGTTTCCTTTGGTATTTATTTTTGCCCTTGTGATGGCAATTAGTAATATTGCTTTAATACGTCATGAAGGAAAACGTCTTAGCAATATGCTTGGAATAGGAGCTGGTATAGGCTTAATAGTTGCAGTTTGGATAATGGTAATATTTTTTGCGGTATTTATAATGTATGGTGATGATAACGCGACTATTGCTGTTTTATATTCAGTGACTAATGCATTTTACACAGTTTTCCTTTCTGTTCTGGGTGGATCAATTATAAGTGTGGCTATTGCTGGACAGCACAAGCCTTCTATGGACAAGGATTATATAATAATTTTGGGATGCGCAATTAGAAAAGATGGAACACTTTATCCACTCATTCAAGGTCGTGTGGATGCTGCTATAGACTTTTGGAAAAAACAGAAGAAATATACTGGTAAGACGGCAGTATTTGTTCCTTCTGGTGGACAAGGTATAGATGAAATTATTCCAGAAGGTGAAGCAATGAAGCGATATCTCTTGGAACAGGGGATTGACGAAAAATATATTTTGGCTGAAACAAAGTCAACAACAACTAGTGAAAATATGAGGTTTTCGAAAGAGTTAATCGACAAGATTAATCCGACAGCAAAGATAGCATTTTCAACAACGAACTATCATGTGATGAGAAGTGGAATACTTGCAGGACAAGAAGGAGTGCAGGCTGAAGGAATAGGTGCACGTACGAAATGGTATTTTTGGCCTAATGCACTTTTGCGAGAAGTTGTAGGAATGTTTGCATATCAACCTAAAGTGGAAATTTTGACGATGATAGTTTTAGGAGTTGTGGCTGGTTTGTTCGGATATTTATATTATGAAATTATGTAAGACCATATACAGCAGGTAGAGTATGTATGGATTTCGAAGTATAATTGTGATGAAATGATTGTTATAAGGAAATTAAATATTAGTATTACATTAGTAAAAAACAAGTAATATGGTTTGTGAAAGCGGTTCTGTCATTAAAATATAGAAATGAGAGAGCTGCTTTTTCAATATCTAGGAGAGTTTTCGGAATTTGTTGTAATATGGAGGTGAAAACAAATGAATAAGGGTGAGCAGTCAGGTAAGAATAGTAATAAGAATTCCCGTGCAAAATATACTATGATAACTGTATGCATAGGGGCTGGGTTATTAGTATTAGGAATAATACTTGTACTCATATATGCCTTTTCGACAGAATATATGGATGAGTTTGGGATTATTTATAAAGAAAACTTCGTTTTGGCGATTTTGGGATTTTTATCGATTATATTTGGAATGATTACATATTTAATAGTGGTAGTTAATAATCTTTTCATGATATTTATGAGCAAAAACAATCCAAATTGGACATTGCAAATAGTAACAACTACTGTGTGTTTAAGTGTTTTAGTGTTTTTTGTTACATTTTTTGTTATTATAATTATAGGAAATGTCTAATAAAACGAAGCTTAATATATTAGTATGGTGTTAGTGATGCGTTAGTATATGTATCATAAACTAGGTTAGTAAGATGTTTGAAGGATTGTTTTTTAGTTCTTCTGTGTTGAGAGGTATGGAAAATGAGTAAATTAAAGCCAATTATCTTAAATATTATTTTAATAGTAACAGTGGCTATGGTGTTTATTTTGTTTTCTGTAGTTGTACATAATCATTTGGCGAAAAACTACGTATCAGTAAACGATAGAATTGAGGTAGAAAGTAAAGATGCTGATGGTGTAGTTTCACTTAGTGTAAAGCTTCCGGAAGAAAAACTTGTTGACGATGGAGTTCTTTCTTTTGTTATATACAGCGCTGTAGTAGAAGCGTACTACCATGAAGAATTGATAGGGGCATTTGGTCAAGAGGATGCAGTCAATGGAAGGATGCTAGGGCAGCAATATTGCTTTGTTTCTATTCCAGATGTGGCTTGGGGTGATGAGCTTAAGATAGTTTTGCGTCCGACAGAAAAAAATGCGTTAGAGGATTTGTCACCACAGTTTTATGTGGTAGAGAAGAATATGACGCATATAATGCCAATTTGTTCTCAGCCAGCTGCATTTTTTATAGTAATTATTTTGATGGCGATTGGTATTTTTGGAACAGTTGTGTGTATTTTTGGCATAATAAGAAAACAAGAAGTAGAAAAGGGATTATATATTTGTCTTTCAGCACTTTTGATTTCTATTTGGATGATTTGTGCAGACGGATTTTATGTCGTTTTTAACTTTACGGAATATTTTTGGAAGCCATTAGAATACATTTCAGGCTTCTTGTGTGCAATTCCATTATTGATGTTGTATGAGAATCTTTCTAGAGATAATGATAAATGGAATAGAGCATTCAAAATGGCATTGACTGTTATGGTAGTTGAAAATGTTATTGTTAATGTGTTCAATTTTACAAACATTTTACATTTTCATGATACGAAAATATTTATGTATTTGTTGATATTTGCGTGTATATTGTTGATTGCAGGACATTCCTTTGCATTTAGAAAGAAGGATGCGGCCAATAGAGCGTTGGTTACAGGCTTTTCTATATTTATTATTTCTTGCGGCATCGAAGTGGGAATTTTGATTTTCCCAACCGAAAGAACCTGGGGATATTTTACGAATTTGATTAGCATAGGTGTGCTGCTCTTATTTGTTTATTTGTTGATATATGTTTATATTGATAATACAGAAGAAAGAACAAGGGCAATGCTTCTTCAGATGAGAACAGAACGATTGAAAAGTGAACTTGAAGTTAGTAAGGTGCGCTCGATGGTGGCTCAAATGCAACCACATTTTCTATATAATGCGTTAGCATCTATACAAGAAATAATTTATGAGGATCCTGATTATGCGTCAAAAGTGGTTGGGGATTTTGCAACATATCTACGAGGTGCAGTACGTGCAATGTCGGATGTTCAGCGACTGCCATTTGTTGAAGAACTCAAAAATATAAAAGCCTATGTAGAAATTGAAAGAGTAAGATTAGGTGATAGATTAGAGGTGGAATATCAAATTGAAGATGAAGATTTTGAGGTTCCACCGTTGAGTATACAACCTTTGGTCGAAAATGCAATTCGACATGGAGTATATCAGAGAGGGCCGGCTGGAGGAAAGGTAATATTAAGGACCTTTGAAGAGCAGGACAATTATATTTTGAAAGTGATAGATGATGGTGTAGGATTTGATGTAGAGAAGATTCAGCAAGAAGTTCGTGATAATAAACGTGATTCTGCTGGGATGAAAAATCTTATTTCGCGTTTGGAGATGTTATCAAAAGCGTCAGTAAATATAGATAGTGTAATTGGAGTTGGGACTACAGTTACGGTTACGATTCCTAAGGATGGAGGGCAATAATGAAAGCAATAGTTGTAGACGACGAATTGTTAGTACTGAAAAGATTTGTGAGATTAAGTGAGAATATTTCTAATCTTAATGTTGTTGGTTCTTTTCAAAATGCGGAAGATGCACTGGATTTTGTAGAAAAAGAGGATGTGGAGCTAGCATTTCTTGATGTGGAAATGCCTATTATGAATGGTATAGAGTTAGCAAAAAAACTTCGAGAACATCGACCAGATATACTAATAGTGTTTATTTCTGCATATGATGAGTATATTAGAGACTCTAACAAAATTGGTGGTGACTATTATATTGTCAAACCATATGAATTGGAAACTCTTGAATTGATGATGGATAGAATTAGTCTGTTAGCACAGCGTCAAGAAAAGGATGTATACATTCAAACCTTTGGAACGTTTAATGTTATCTATAAGGGGGCACCTATTGCGCTTGTAGGAAAGGCAAAGGAAATATTGGCATTTGTTGTGACTTATAGAGGCAAAGAAGTAAGTAACCAGACAATATACAGTACGTTATGGGAAGACCGTCCTTATGGAAATAAAGAAATGGTTGTATTTTTTAATGCTTTAAGGAGGCTGCGTACTTCTTTGAAAAAGGAAGGCTTAGAAGAACTTCTTATATCAACGAAGCGTGGTCAGATGGTTAATACTAAGCTGTTTGATTGTGATTATTATGCTTGGGTTGATAAGAATCCGAAAGCGAGAGATAGATTTGAAGGTGAGTTTTTGACAGAATATTCATGGGCAGAGGCAAAGTTGGCAGAATTGTTGTTTGATTGGTAAAAATATAATATTTGAAGAGATTAAGGTGATCACGAAAGTGGTCACCTTTTTTGATGTTAGTCAAAGGTTAGTGTGAATTTTGTAATATATTCATATAAAGGATGACAAAAGCCGTGGGTTTGTAACTAATTATGACATAATAAGTTCATTTAGTTAAAGAGGATAAGTAAATATGAAAAAGATTATGACTGTTTTTGGGACGCGCCCTGAAGCTGTAAAGATGTGTCCTATTATAAAAGAAATAAGAAAACATCCGGATATGATATCTGTAGTATGCGTTACAGGACAGCAAAAGAGAATGCTAAAACAGGTATTGGATGTATTTAATATTGTGCCTGATTACGATTTGAATATAGTGAAAAATCAGCAGGCTTCATTAGATGTAACTACAGGTATCTTTGAAAAGGTAAAAGAAGTCCTAGAAACCGAAAAACCTGATGTAGTGTTAGTTCATGGCGATACAAAAGTTGCCTTTGCTACATCCCTCGCTTGTTCTTACCTTTCGATACCTGTAGGACATATAGAGGCAGGTGTTTCATATACGTTTGATATGGAAAGCCCATTTTCGGAGGAATACAATAAGCAAGTGATGGATGTTACTAGTAAATATTTGTTTGTACCGACGGAATATGTTAAGAAAGAGCTTGTAAGGCATGGGAAGAATCCTGATCGTATTTATGTGACAGGGAATACAGTCATTGATGCGTTTAGCACAACGGTACGAGATGATTTTAAACATTTTGAATTGAGTTGGGCTAAAGGAAGTAGAATGATATTGATTTCGTCTCGTGAAGATGAAGATTTAGGTGAATCTACACATCCTGTATTTAGAGCACTTAGGCGTATTGTTGATGAATTTGAAGATGTGAAGATTATTTTCCCGATTCATTTAAATCCTTCAGTACGAAAAACTGCTAGAGAAGTATTTTCTGATACAAATCGTATTCGTTTAATAGAACCTTTAAATGTGGTTAAAAGCCATAATTTTATGGCGAAAAGTTATGTGGTGATTACTGATAGCGAAGGGGTTCAAGAGGAAGCCCCTAGTCTAGGAAAGCCAGTTCTTGTTATGCAAAATTCTTCTGAAAAACCAGAGGGGATTGAAGCAGGAACTTCTAAATTGATTGGAACCGCAGAAGAGACGATATATAAAGGAATAAAGAAGATTTTGACGGATAAAGAGGCTTATCAAAGGATGAGTGTAGTATCAAATCCGTATGGTGACGGTCATGCGTCTAGTCGAATCGTTAATATTTTAAAGCATGGATAAAGGAGCATTATTAAGTAAAAGAGATTTGAGAGCGTTTAACGCTTATGTGCTGCCAAAGTATCATTTTTTGTTGTTTTTTGGGTATAGGTTGCATGTTTCGCGTTATTCTTTATATAAATATAGAACCTCACTAGTATTATTTCACTAGTGAGGTTCTTTTTAGGTGGAACAAATCATAGATAGTTGTCAATTAGTTGTTATCCGATTTATCTGATTCTTTCTTGGAAATATAAACAGTGAAAAGCACTTTTCTGAAATCCTCCCAATCCCAAATTTCAGGAACTGGATATGAAGGGTTTCCTTCCTTAATTGCTCTTTTGATTATTTCGTCGAAATCTTGTTTTTGTAACTCTTTAATATGACTAGGAATGTTCATTCGTTTGTTCATATTATCTATTTCGTCTATAAAAGATCGTGCCTTTTCTTCTTCATTGATGCCATCTATTCCAACTAAATCTGCTAAGGTACTTAACGGCTTATATACATTACTGCCGAAATTTTCCATAACTCTAGGAAGTAGTATTGCGTTAACTAGTCCGTGTGGTAAGTTGTAAATAGCACCAATTGCATGTGCAAGAGCATGAACATATCCAACATAATTATTGGTAAAAGCAAGTCCAGCATAAAATGATGCAAAAAGCATATTTTCTCTTGCGTCTAAATCATTACCATCTTTATAAGCTTTTTCAAGATTCTCAAATATAAGTTTTACTGCTTTAGTAGCATTTTCATTGACCTTCTCGGTAGCATAAAGATTTGTGTAAGCTTCTATAGCATGTGTTAAGGCATCCATTCCTGTTGACGCAGTTATATGACTTGGCATACTAGCAGTGATTTCAGGCGATAGAACGGCGTATTTAGGAACTAGGCTTGGATCATTTATTGCGTATTTATAATGCTGACCTGCTATTTCGTCAGTGATAACGGCAGCGATAGTTGTTTCTGAACCAGTACCTGCTGTTGTTGGAACTGCATATATATCAGGCAACTTTTTGTTAATTTTGAAAAGTCCTCTCATTTCTGGGATTGTTTTGTCTTTTCTTGCATATCTAGCACCAACAATTTTGGCACAGTCAAGTACACTACCACCTCCAATGGCTATTATTGCTTCGCAAGCCTCGTCATTATATAGCTTTAACGCATTTTCGACGCATGCTATAGTTGGATTAGGAGTAACATCCGTGTAAATAATTACTCTAATTCGGTTTTTGGTGAAAATGTTAAGTAAATCATTAAGTGTACCCATTTCCATAAATTCTTTGATTGTTATAAGTAAAACGGTTTTTTGATTAGCAGCTTTTATATATTCAGGAATCTTGTTTAAGCAACCCTTACCTGTTATTAGAGTTGGTTCTTTGATTCCAACTACTCTTACAAATGTATTTGTTGTTCGTTGAACTAATCTCTCTTTAACGTGCATATTCCCTTCTCCTATTCTTTAATACTGATATTTATTACTTTAACCTCCGCGCTAGGTCTCATTGATATGTGGCTATTGTACTCTTGTTAATTGCATATAACAACAAATAAACAGCCGAAAAAATAATTTTGGGAAGTTACAACAACAGAAGGTATTTCGTTCTATCATAATTAGATAGAAAGGGAATTAGTCTAATGTTTTTGTATATAAAATATAATAAAAAGCTATGGGAAAATATGCATAAAATAACCCTCCTTACTGGACATTTATTTTGTCTAGTAAAGAGGGGAGATATTAGTTTATGTTTTATGACAGAACATATTAATTTACTAACACTATGAATTGTATACAGAAAATAGAACCTTTCTGAAATCCTCTCTATTCCAAATAGTAGGAACAGGATATGCAGGATTAGCTTCTGCTATAGCGCGATTGATAATTTCGTCAAAGTCTTTTGTTTCTAGCTCATCTATATGACGAGAAATGTTCATCCTCTCGTTCATATTATCAATTTCATTTATAAAATTTTGGGCCTTTTCTTCTTCGGTTGCACCTGGTAGTCCTACTTCATCAGCTAACTTGCCAAGTGAAGTGTATACACTTTCACCAAAATGTTCCATAACTCTAGGAAGTAGTTTGGCATTAACTAAGCCATGTGGCAAATCGTAAAGTGCGCCAATTGCATGTGCAATTGCGTGAACATATCCAACAAAGTTATTGGTAAAGGCTAGCGCTGCATAATAGGAAGCATATAGCATATTTTCTCTTGCGGTTAAATCACTTCCGTCTTTATATGCTTTTTCGAGATTCTCAAAGATTAGCTTTACGGATTTAGTTGCATTTTCATCAACAGATTTGCTGCCGTATAAATTAGTGTATGCTTCAACAGCATGAGTTAACGCATCCATTCCAGTTGCAGCAGTTAAATGACTAGGCATGCTTGCAGTAATCTCTGGATCCATAACAGCATATTTTGGAACTAAGCATAAATCAGAGATAGCATATTTGTAATGAGTACCATTAATCTCATCTGTAATAACGGCAGCAATAGATGCTTCTGAACCAGTACCTGAGGTTGTTGGCACAGCATACATATCAGGAAGCTTTTTATTGATTTTTAATGCGCCACGCATTTCTTGTACTGTTCTGTCGCTTCGAACATGTCTAGCAGCAACGATTTTGGCACAATCTAACACGCTACCGCCTCCAATTGCGATAAGAGCTTCACATTGATTGTCATTATATAACTTGAGAGCTTCTTCAACGCAAGCAATGGTTGGATCGTGCGTTACATCGCTATAAATAACAACATTTATGCCGTTAGATTCAAATTTAAGTAACAAATTGTCAAGTGACTTCCTTTTTATAAAACCGTTTGTTGTCATAAGGAAGACATTTTTTTGATTTGCTTTTTTTACGTAGTCTGGAATTTGGTTGATACAACCATTTCCTGTTATTAGTGTAGGCTCTTTAATACCAACAATTTTGACAAATGTGGTTATCGTTTTTTGTGTAAGTCTTGATAATAAATGCATAGTTTTAATCCCCCTATCTTAAATTGTTTAAGCGTTACGAAAATCTTATTTAAATGTTACGTTTACAACAGCAACCTCTGCATCAGAGCCAATTCTTATTGGAGGGCCATAGAAGCCAACACCTGATGTGGTGATGTTAGTCATGTTATCGGTAACATATATTCCCCACGGATTCTTCCAGGTTATCTTAGAAGTTAGGTTGAGCGGGAAGAATTGTCCGGCGTGTGTATGTCCGGAGAAATCCAAATCAACTCCAGCTTCAGCTAGTTCTTCGAACTGTTCTGGACGATGGTCGATGACAAAAATTGGTTTTGTCACGTCTAAGTTTTCAACAATTTCTTTAGGCTTTTTTCTTTTATAAATACCTCTTCCAAGTTTTACTCTGTCAGGTCGTCCGAATAAGTAGAACTTGTTGTCGATAAGTACTCCTTCATCTTGTAGTAATTTTACATTAGACTCGGCAAGAAGGTTATCCATTTCTAAGGAAGCTTCTTTATTGTCGCCTGAAAATGTAAAACCACCAAGGATTAGTTCATCAATATCATGATTGCCGTAGCAAGCGAAAGTTCCATACTTTGATTTTATACTACTGAAAATTTCTATAATTTTTTCAGGTTCTTTGATGGCATAGTAATCATTGTCATAGATGTCACCAGCAAAAACAACTAGGTCGGGATTTTGCGCATTAATTTTGTCGACCATATCTTGCATCATTGAGGTGTTTACACTATATCCCATATGCATGTCAGCGACGAGAACTACTTTGAGATTTTCTAAGCCATCACATTCTTTGTTTACAGTTACGTTATAATTGTTTACATCAATTTTGCGAGCATGGAATAGTCCATATGTCATAAGACCAATTAACAATACAAGATAAATAATGCCAATTATTAAGGTTTGCCATCTCGAAAATGTAGGCTCCCTTTTTTTTGATTTCTTGAAAAGTCGAACAATAAGTCGAAAAACTGCGAGTACTGCAAGTAGCATATACGCGTATATAAACATTCCGTACCAAGTGTTTCCTATTATATGGATGACTCTTCGGTAGTCATTGTTGGTGAAGAATATGCCATAATATAAGGATAAAGATATTAGTTGGAATAGAAAATGTATTATAATTCTAATAACTTTTTTTATTTTTGTATTAAAAACAATGTCTAACCATTCTAGGAAGAATTTACAAAGTAGCCAGTTTAAAACAATATAGAAGGGCAAAAGTATAATTGCAATCATTTTATGTAACCTCGTATCTTTTTTGAGTTACATTTTATCATAATTAGATGCAAAGAATAAAGTGTTTGTTATGCAAAGAAAATGTGGTATAATTTTCTAGATTTTGTGAACTTTTTTATGGGATTAAGTAATTAGGATGAGAGGAATAGAATGAAATATAATAGAAAAGAAGCGAAAAGAAAAGCTAGACAATCAGTAAAAAAACATTATTTCCTATTCGTGATAATGCTACTTATAACAGCTTTTCTAGGCATTGCATATAACTCGGCTTGGAGTATTCTTGATTTGAAGGATATTAATTTTGATGAAACAAAAGAAGAAGGACACGTGGTTGTTGAAGAGGCTAAAACGGATATTAGCAGCGCAAGCGACAAAGTAATAGATGTTATTTATGATTACATTGATGGCAAGGTGGACGATGCTAAGAAGATTGAAAATGGTGTTAATGCGACAGCAGCAAATAGACCAGATGTAGCTTTAGGCGCAGTGACAGTTAGCTATAGGAAGGGTATTCTTGCGTCAGTTGTTAATTCTTTAGAGTCAGGAATGTACTTTGCTACAATTTTTAGTTCAATATTAGCCGTTGTCAAGTCGCCTACTATTGCGTCGATTCTATTAGTAATTGGTAATTTACTTGTCTTAATACTTATATATGTGGTTATAAAAAATGCGTTTTGGATAACTGTAAAAAGAACTTTTGTCTTAGGACAAACCTATTCAAAAATTTATTCTAGAAATTTGCAATTTCTATTTAAAACAAAATGCGTTTTTAGATCTGCATTTACACTTCTTATAAAGGATGTAGTTGTGTTGCTATGGGGACTAACGATAGTTGGATTACCAATAATGTATTTTGCTTATTATATGGTGCCGTTCATCGTTGCAGAAAATCCACAAATTAGTGCAAGGGCTGCATTAAAGCTTTCGCGTAAAATGATGAAGGGGCATAAATGGGAATGCTTTGTACAACTATTGAGTTTTATTCTTTGGGAAATACTTAACATTTGTACAGTAGGATTATTAGGAGTCTTTTTCTTAAATCCATACATTGAAGCATCATTCGCGCAATTTTATTTGTGTATGAGAAGAAATGCTATTGATAACAAGATAGAAGGTTATGAGGCTTTTGTAGATAAATATATAGATACATTTCCGTCTGCTGAAGAAGTTACAACAGCATATGCAGAGTTTGAAGAATTGAAAGCTAATCAATTAGAAAAGCCTATAAAGTATGGCAAGATTGGAGAATTTTTCTCTAACATTTTCGGAATTGTCCCATTCTATAATAAGAAGGCAAGGGATGTAAATCGTTATGATGAAGAGCAATATTTCCTTAAAGGCTACAATGATCTAACTCAATTTAACACTTATGCTGATAGATTGCATCCTTGTAATAAGATTAGATCTAGAAAACAAAAAAGTGCAAACTACTTAAGAAGATATTCTATTACAAGTATCATAACGATATTCTTTAGTGGTTGTATGATAGGATGGATTTATGAAGTGATGATACACATCGTTGAAGATGGTGTATTTGTTAACAGAGGTGTAATGCATGGACCTTGGTTGCCTATATATGGAACAGGTGCTGTTGTTATTCTTCTTGTGCTTTACAGATTTAGGAAATGGCCATGGTTAGAGTTTATTTTGGCGATTATTTTATCTGGTATAGTTGAATATACAACTTCTTGGGTTATGGAAATGACGCATAATGGACAAAGATGGTGGGATTATCATGGATATTTTCTAAATATTAATGGTAGAGTTTGTGCAGAAGGGCTATTAGTATTTGGAATTGCTGGTATGGCATGTGTATACTTCCTTGCGCCACTTATTGATAATGTAGTTAGTAAGTTTGAGCTTAAGATTTTCCTTCCAGTCGTTACAGTGCTTTCTATTTGCTTTATTGGGGATTTTATTTATTCAAGACAGCATCCTAATACAGGTAAGGGGATTACCGATTATGATGTAAATGCAAGTGTTAACTTAGAGGTTAATGATGTTACATATTTTAAAATGTTAGATGACGATATACATTTTCATGGATAGTGTATGTGAGGGGTAATATTATGATAATGCTAAATGATTATCTTTTTTCAGGAGATACAGTTCTTAAAATTTTACAAAAATACTCTACTGACTTAAAGAAAAATGCACTAGAAAATCATAATGCGATTGACATGGTGCACTGTAATTTCTTGTTACAGCAAATTGAAATATTAGAGCATAATGATTTCTTGACATCACAGTCTCAGAGGATAAGAGAATTATATAAAGTGATGGCGAAGGAATATCCGTTCCTTGCTTTTACATTTAAAGGACGAATCAAATCGATAATTAGAGCTGAAGAGAAATTTAATGGTTATATAGTGGAATATGTTTATGACTATTATAAGAAGAATCATGAATTTCCATCGATTGATGATTTGAAGCAGCAATTAAATTGTTTTAGAGATTTGATTGCGTATAGAATAGTTGTTTCAATGCCACAATGTCATTTGAAAGAAGGGGATGACATTAAAGAGGTTGAACTTGATTACCTTTACAAAATAGCTAATATGTTGCCAGAGTTCCTTGAGGAGAGAGGCTTTAGCGTCCAAGTGTCTGAGAAAGATGGAGCAGCGGTGTCAAGTCGATTAGATTCTAATTTGAGACAATATTTTAGAGATTATATTGAAAATCCTAGTCCGATAGGATATCAATCGCTTCATATAACGTTGTATGATAATATAGCGAGAAGTTATATAGAGGTGCAACTACGAACTAAGGATATGGACGATTATGCAGAGATAGGTCCTGCGAATCATTTGGGATACGAGAAGAGGCAAGAGGAAGAGAGAACTAGAAGAGATGAGATCCCGTTTTGCGAATATCCGATTTTTGATGAAGCATACGAGCGATTAGTTAAGCTTCACGAATTGGAATTGTCAGAAGTTAAGGTTAATATGTTTGGCGCTATGAGTAATAGTGTAGTTAATGACGGATGCGGTTTGTTTAGAGGTCGATTCATTTTACCTTATGAGCATTTGTCAAGATTTCAGAATGATATGATAGATTAATTAGGAAAGCTTTAACAGCTCAAACAGTAGTGTTTGAGCTGTTTTTTTGATGTTTAAATACAAAGAAAATAAAAAAATAAAAATATTTTTATTTTTTGTCCAGGTTTTGTCATAGTCGTAATTCTATAATGTGCTTAACAGTTAAGAAAACAATTCAAAGGGAGGAAACAATTATGAGAAATAAAGCATTATTAAATTTAAAGGCAAGCGCAAAGAGAGCAGTAGTATATGGACTTTTGGCAACAACATTGGTTACAACATCAGCCGGAGCATTAAGCATTAAGAGCTTCGCAGCAGAGAGTAGTTTTAGTCAAGATCAGCTAAATAGTAAGATAGACGAGAAAATGGCTAAAGCATTAATTATTAAAGCAGCAGGAAAAGTTCCTGTAATAGGTGATCTTCTTGGTAAAGGTTTAGATGAAGCTTTAGCAGGTGTGTTAGGAACAGAGCCCGATAAGACATTAGAAGCATTACAAGATATCCAGAACAAATTAGCAGCATTAAATTTGAAGATGGATGATCAGACATCTAAGTTATTGTCAGAATTTTATCAAATTAAAATGGATGATTTTAATAAGGATATCAATTCAGTAGATACAATTACAAAATCAAAGCTTATTGAATTATCAACTTATGCATCTGAGAGTGATAATTTGCAGAAGGCAATAGATGTTTCAAAGCTATTTGATTTTTCGGATTCAAGTACATCAGGTTATGTAAATGTTGTAAGAACTCTAACAAAATATGTACAAGGTGTTGGAATCTCTAATGTTTCAAAAGATGGTATATATGATGCTGGACTTAGAATAAAAGCATCTGAATCAGCATTATTTGGACATGCAGCAATCAAAAATTCTAAATATATAAATGATGTAAATACATTAATGACAAATGCTTATAAGCTAATTATTACAGTATTAGAGCAAAAGATATATGTTGGACAATATTTCCATTCTGAGGAAGAGCTTAGAGCAGCTTATCCATTCGGTGGATCAGAATACGAATACATTAGGGATTGTATGAAGAAGGTTAATTTCCACAAAGGTATTTTAGATATTAATTCTATTAAGAATAGTGAGTTAGATGATGCTAAAGCTTATGATCAAGAAAATTTAATAAATGTTGAGGCAGCTAATGTAAATGACTCTAAAGAAGAAGGCGAAGGCTTGTTGAAGGAATTCCATCTTTCATATGACCCAAATAATTCAGCATCAGTAGTAAGCAAATATAATGCTAAGGTTAAGGACAACTGGTTCTCTTATATTCAAAAGCAAAAAGATAACAAATTGAACTACCAATTAGTTAAGCTAAATAGTGTAATGCAAGGTGTTAATCTTGAAAGTGACATAGGATTAAATAGAAGTATAAGTAGATGGAGTCAAGAAAAAATGGTTAAAGATGCCAACAATAATTTGAGAGCTAAGATGAGTAAGTCTTTATCAAGAGATGCTGCATTAGACATTTATAATTCTCTTAGAGCGGAAGCTAGAAAGGGAGGCTTATACGAAGGTAAGTCTTTCATCGAAGAATTAGATGAACTTGGATTTGATGTTTCTGGAATTAAAGCGAACAAAGAAATGCTTATATTAGACTCAAGAGCTGATGGTGGCGAAGTAGATAACAGTAACGAACATTACTGGTGGTCATACTTACAGTATAACGGTGTAAATGGATACGATAAAGATTTCTTTGGAAATCCACAAGATGTAAGAATACATGATTTTAAAGAACATCAAGGTTGTTATCCAAAGGAAAAAGGAAATCATGAATTAGTAAATGTATTTTTCTTCAATCAGATATAGAGTTGATACTATTTAATTTGAAGTAGTATTACACATAAAATTTTTCTTCCCAATAATATGTTATATGGAAAAGGCGCAATAAGCGTCTTTTCCTATTTTAGGAATTGTTTTTGTGTTATTTTTTTACTATATGTGGTATAATTTATGCCGAATATATATTTTTTTGTACTAGAATTTATTTTTGATTTGAGAGGTTTTTTATGAATGTACTATTGAAAGAAAAAAAGGAAGAAAGTGTTGTTATAGCTGTTGAAGGACGTGTTGATACAAACAACGCAAGTGAATGCTTTGAACAAATCAGTGAAATCGTTAATGATTCGGAAGATGCACCAATTGTCATTGACTGTTCAAAACTTGAATATATTTCTAGCGCAGGACTTAGGACGGTTCTTAGAATTGCAAAGCAAAGTGATGAAAAACTTAAACTTATTAATGTATCTAGAGAAGTATACGACGTTTTTGAAGTAACTGGAATGGTTAGAATTTTTGATGTATATAAGACTTTTGAAGAGTTTGACATTTCTGGTTGTGAAAAGCTTGGGGAAGGTGTCACTGGAGCTGTATATAAGATTAATGAGGAATTGATTGTTAAGATGTACAATTCGTCTATTACCTTAGATATGGCTGAAAAAGAGCGTGCAGCATCTAAGGAATCATTTTTAAGGGGAGTGCCAACGGCTATTCCTTTTGAAATCGTGAAAAAGGAAGAGTGTTATGGTGTTAAATATGAGTTGATGAATGGTATGACACTCGGACAGGCATTTAATAAAATGCCAGAGAGATTTGATGAACTTGTTACAAAATATGTAAATGTAATAAAGGAAATTAAAGAAATTGAAGTTGAAGATGGAGTGTTTCCTACTGTAAAAGAAATTATTACAGATTATCTTATGAAGGTTAAACCATATTTGAGTGAGGAAGACTATGGTATTTTAAAGGATTTGGTTTTGAGTCTTCCTGAACAAAAAAGATTTATACATGGAGACATGCATCCAGGTAACATAATGTTACAAAATGATGAATTATTAATAATTGACATGGCAGATGTTGCTACTGGTTGGGAATTCTATGATTTGACGCAAGTATATAATGATATTGATTATTCTTTACATTTACCAGGTTTTACAGAGACAGTGGAATCAACAATGGGTATGAAGCAGGAATTGCTTGAAAAAGTATGGGAATCGTTTATTGCAAAATACTATGAGATAGATGATAAAGAAGTTATTGCAGCGAAAATTGAGGAAATTAAGCTAGCATCAGCACCTATTATAGTAAGTAGAATAGGAGCTTTGCCAGATTCTTTTAGAGAAGGTTTGGCAGGACTTATGAAACAGGTTTTGATTGACCCTGTAATTAAGCCAAACGTAGATAGAATTAAAGAGATTTACGCAAATAATTTGCAATAATTAGAATTAAGATTTACTAAACATAAAGGAGAGTTGTATGGAAAAGTATAATGAAGTGTATTTTCTAAAAAGATGGGCTGATTCAGTTGAAAAAAATCCTAATGAGATTTCATTGATTGATCCAATTCATCCAGAAGGATATACGAGAAAAGAAGTTGATGAACGTTCAAGTAAGGTTTGTACATATTTGCAAAAGCAAGGTATTGGACCTAACAATTTTGTAATGATTTATATGGCAAGAACAATAGATATTTTTGTAGCTGCACTCGGTGTGTTTAAAGCAGGTGCTGTATTTACCATTATGGAAGATCATTATCCTAGAGAACGTGTTGAATACATTATGGATGCAGCTAATTGTAAATTAGAGCTTAATGATGAAGTTTATGCTAAGGCAATGGCAGAAGAGCCTGCAAAGGACTATGTTGTAAGTGATTTACATGCACCAGCATTTGCTGTATTTACATCAGGTTCGACAGGTAATCCTAAGGGTGTATTACATGAGTATGGAAACTTAGGACACATTATAGACAGTATCGAGGTTCCAAATCCTGATGGAGTAAGAGAAGACTTTTCGTTGATTGCACCACTTAATTTCGTGGCATCAATATTACTTTTTGCATACTTCTTGAAGGATGACAAATTGTGCATGCATGTTATTCCATATGATATAGTCAAAAATCCTAAGAAATTTGCGGAATATATAGTTACGAAAAATATCACACATACATTTGTATCACCATCTATGATGAGAGCAAGTAATAACTTGATTGGACTTCCACTTAAGTATATATTTACAGGTTCAGAAGCGGCAACAAATGTATACAATCCAGATACTCCGGTTGTGAATTTATATTGTATGAGTGAGTGTGGATTCTGTGTAACACAATTTACAATTGATAAACCATATCAGAATTGTCCTATCGGTAAGAGCGAGACAGGAGTACATAAAGTGTTCTTGCTAAAAGAAGATGGTACTGAAGTAACTAATCCTGGCGAAGAAGGCGAGATTTGTGTTGAGAACCCATATGTAAAGGGATATATAGGAATGCCAGAAGAGACTAGTAAGGTATTTAAGAATGGCATTTATCATACAAATGATCTTGGTAGGTATGATGAGAATGGTAATATCGTGTATGTTGGTAGACTTAACGATATGATCAAAATTAACGGTAATAGAGTTGAACCAGGGGAAATTGAAGCAGTAGCAAAGGAAGCATTAGGAGTAGAATGGTGTGCAGCTAAAGGCTTTAGTGGAGCATCAACTTATATTGCCTTATATTACAAGGATGACATTGAATTTGATGAAGATGAGATAAGAACTAAGATGGAAAAGAAGCTTCCATATTACATGATTCCTGCTCATTTTGTTAAGATTGATGAAATTCCACTTACTCCTACGGGTAAGTTCAATAGAAAGGCACTTCCACAGCCATCAGTTGAACTCAACTTTGCAGAATATGTTGCTCCTTCAAACGAAATAGAAGAGCTATTATGTAAGACATTTGCAGAAGTGTTGAAGGTTGAGAGAATAGGAGTTAATGATGATTTCTATCAATTAGGTGGAGATTCACTTCGCTCGATGGAAGTAGTTGCTATAATCGATTCAGATTATCTTACAGCAGAAGATTTGTTTAAGGGACGCACACCTAAGGAAGTTGCTGAATTATATATGGAAAATGAAAAGAATTCTAGCGGCGCGTCATGGACAGAAACAGAGCTTGATGCTAGAAAAGAAAGCTATGATTTACTTGGCGTCGAGAAGAAGTATGTAGAAGAGATGCAACGTGAAGAGGGAAAGATTGGAGCTAATCTAACTAGACTTGTATCATTCCCACTTATGTTAGGCGCAGATAAGATTGCTGATTCAATGAATAAGATGATTCAGAATAGACCTATTTGGGGAACAGTTTTCTACTATGATGATAATAATGAATTAAAGCAAAAGTACGATGAGTCAAAGCTTCCAAAGGTTGAAGTAGAAAAAATGACAGAAGCAGAATTTGATTCGATCAAGGACAGCTTACTTCCTGCATTTGAACCAATTAATTCAATAATGGCTGTAGCTAGAGTTATTGAGACAGAAGCAAAGATTTATGTATTAATGGGTATGAGTCACGCTAAGATAGATGGATTCGGAGAGAGAGTATTCTGGTCTGACATCTTTGATGCGTATCAAGGCAAAGAATTATCACTTGATTCATATTATTCATGTCTTTCAGATATTAAGAAGAATAAGGATTCTGATAAATATCAAGAAGCAAAGACTTATTTTGATGAGAAGTACGGTAAAGTTGAGTGGTTAAGAGCACTTCCACCAGATCAAAAGGGTGGAGATTTGACAAGAGCATTTAACGTTGAGGCATTACCATTTAACTTGGAGGATATCGAAGCAGCCGAGAAGAGATTAGGTGCTAGTAGAAATGCAATTTTTGCAGCAATTACACTTGTTACAGTTGCGAAAATTACTAAGAATACAAAGGTTATGCTTAACTGGACATATCAAGACAGAAGTGGAAAGGTGAAGGAAAATGCTGGCGGACTTATGATGAAGCGTCTTCCAATAGCAATTGATGTAATGTCAATGGCAAACTTTGGCGATGGTCTTGAAAATATTAAGGAACAGATTATTAATGGTATGTCTAATAGTTCTTATGAGTGGGTTTGTGAGAATGAAGATGGACTAAATGATGATGTAATGTCATTTGTATATCAACCATCAAGTATTATGGAGACTGGAAAGCTTCAAGCTGTTGGTGCTGAAATGGTTCAAGGCGTAATTCCAAATCCTGGAACAGCAAGAAAGTTTGCTGTAATGGTATTAGAACAAGGTGATGAAATGCTTGGTACTGTTAACTATATGAAGGGCTATTATTCAGAGAAGAAGATTAAGAAGTTCTTTAAAACATTTTCAAAGGTGGCAAATAAGGTTATTAAAAGCGAGAAGTCAGCAGGCTTTACAGCAATTGATATTGTAATGATGTAATGTCTATGACAAATGAGTGCAAATTGTAATTGATTTAGTGAAGAATAGAAAGGTGGCATTTATGGCAGAACAAAAGATACCAAAGATTATACATTTATGTTGGTTTGGACATGGGGAATATGATGAGAAGATGAAGCATTGTCTTGAGTCTTGGGACAAATATGCATCTGATTATAAGATTATGACTTGGAATGAAGAAACATTTGATTTGGATTCATGTACATATGTAAGACAAGCCTATGATATGAAAAGATGGGCATTTGTGACAGATTATGTTAGATTCAAGGTGTTACAGCAATATGGCGGAATCTATATGGATACAGATATGGAGTTAGTAAAGCCATTAGATGATTTGTTGGATAATGATTCAGTATTATCATTCAAACAACGTGCACTTGGAATGAAGCAATATGGTTTGACAAGTGGAATTATTATGACAAAAGCAAATAATGATTTGTTTGATCCACTTATTGAGCAATTTGAATCCCGTTCATATATTAATGAAAATGGCGAAGAGGATGTTACACCAATTGCAAAGTTTTTGACAGATTTATTAAGAGATAGAGGTATTAGACAAGATAATACATTGCAATCAATAGATGGTGTTACAGTATATCCTAATGAGTACTTGTGTCCAACAGTTCCACTTGATGGTGAAGAAGGAGAGATTGAATTGACAGATAATACTTACGCAATTCATCATTTCACAGGTACATGGAGAACACCTGAGATTATGGAAAAAATTATGGAAAAAGTTAGAAATGCAAAAGAGGGCGAAAATGTTATCTAGAAATAGTAATGACCAACTTATAAAAGGCATGCTAAAGAAAGTTATGATTATGACTAGTTTAGCAGGCTTTGTTACAATGATAGGCGCTCTTGTTGATAATATCTTAGTTGGTAGATTTATGGGGGCAGATTGTGTTAGTTCTTCTGGACTAATAAACCCATTGCTCCTACTATGTATCGCTGTTAGTAGCATATTTATGAGTGGTGGACAGATTAATGTATCTAGAAGAATTGGCGCTGGCAAGATAAAAGAGGCGAATCAAATTTTTTCAATGGTTTCAGTAGCAATTGTTGTAATTTCAATTGTTGTTGGTATATTCCTTTTTATCTTCTGTGGCCCAGTGGCAGGAATTCTTGGAGCTAATAAGAATCCAGAAATATTGATGCCTCTTACATCAGATTTTGTAAAGGGTATTGCGATAGGAATGCCAGCTGTAATGATTATGTTTTGCATGACACCATATTTACAGATAGATGGCGATAATACAAGGCTTGTTATTTCAATGATTGTAATGCTTGTGACAAATGTGCTAGGAGATTTAACAGCTATATTTGTTATAAAAAGTGCAGCGCATGGTATGTTTTATATAGCGTTAGCAACATCGCTTAGTAATATATTTGGATTTTTTGTTATTTTGTCTCACTTTTTCTCGAAGAAATCAACATTTAAGTTCTCCTTAAAAGGAATTAAATGGAAAGAATTTGGTAGAGTAATGGGACACGGCTTACCTACAGGACTTCAGAGAACTTATAGTACAGTAGCTAATTTGTGTATGAATTTAATTGTACTTTCTGTAGCGGGTGTAGTAGGTAACGCGGCACAAACTGTTCGTGGAAATGTTAGTGCATTATTTCTAACTCTTGGTGCATCACTTGGTTCAGCAACACTTACAGTTACAAGCCTAATGTATGGTGAGGAGAATAAGGAAGGCCTTAAGATTACAGAAAGAGCAGCAGTTTTTATGAGTTTAAAGATTACTATTGTTTTGGCTGTAATTATGTTTGTTTTTGCAGGTCCTATTTCTAAACTGTTCTTGGGAGGAAATGAAGAGGCTGTAGGCATTGCAAATGAAGCGATTAGATTTTTTGCTTTTGCACTTCCATTTTGTTCTATTTGTGATATTTTATTTGGTTATTATCAAGCCATTACAAGGTCCGTTCTTGCAAATGTTATTCCATTGCTAGAATACTTTGTTTTGCCAGTAGGTTTGTCATACATTTTAGGACACACAAGTCTTAAAGCAACAGGAATATGGATTGCATATCCTATAGCAGCGGCATTAACTATTGTTATTTTACTTATTATAGTTAGTATAAAGGAAAAGAGATTTATATTTAGAATTACTGATCTTGCGTTGATTCCAGAAGGCTTTGGCGTTAGTGAAGAGAATTCTTTGGAGCGAGTTATAACTGACATCGAGGGAGCACTTGAGTGTTCTAGAGAAGCATTTGATTTCTGTAAAGAGAAATCTCAAGATGACAAGAAGTCTAATTCAGTATCTCTTGCAATAGAAGAAATGACGAAAAACATTATTGAGCATGGATTTGAGAGTGTAAGTAACCCTAGTATTAATCTTAAATTGATGTGGAAAAATGATGAGTTTATATTGTGTATTAGAGATAATTGCAAGCCTTTCAATCCAAAGGAAAAGGCAATGATGCTAAATAAGAGTAATGCGATAGATTCAATAGGTATACCACTTGTATTTGGAATGATAAATAACATAGAGTATACCAACGTTTTGAATATGAATAATTTGAGGATCACGGTGTAATATGAAGAAGGCAAGGAAAATAGTTGGACTAGTTGTAGAATTAATAATGTACATTTCTATGATTCTACAGATGGGATATGTTCTTATTGGAAATGTAATACATGAATGGCTAGGAATAGCATTTTTTGTATGTTTAGTGATTCATATTGTTATCAAAAGAAGATGGTTTAAGTCATTACTAAAATGGAAGAATAAAAAGCCTGCAAGAATATTTGCAGATGTTCTTATCATTTTATTAATGATTACGACTATTCTTTTGATGCTTAGTAGTATAGATGTATCAAGGACTATATTCCCAAGTATTCGTTTCTTAGGAAGTGCTTATATTCATAGATTACTTGCAACACTTGCGTTGACAATGGCGCTTGTACATGGCGGTATGCATGCATATTTTAATTCCAAAAAGAAGAAGACGGTTGTAATAATACTGCTTGTTTTAGCTATTGCTTCTTTCTCTTTTGGACAATGGGGCGTACCATACATAAATCGTCATTTTAAAGAGGTTGTTGTTGAAGATGATAATGTGAATACAAGTGCAAAGATTGAGTGGAAAGGTAATAAGCCGCTAGTTGTATATTTCACACGTGTCGGAAATACTAATTTCGAAGCTAATGTTGATGTTGTATCAGGTGCATCATTACTCTTGTCTAATAATGAGATGGTGGGTAACACTCAGTATATGGCAAAAGCATTGAAGAATTTAATTGATTGTGATGTAGAAGCTATTACCGTAACAGGAGAGAAATATCCATCTTCGTATGATGATACAATAAGGGTTGCTTCAACAGAGATGAAGTCGGATGAACCTCGTGAAATACAGCCTATAGATGTAAGCGGTTATGACTCAATTATTCTTGTATATCCAATTTGGTGGTATACAATACCTAAGCCGGTTGAGACATTCCTTAAGAATAACGACTTTTCTGGTAAGACTATATATCTTCTTGCAACTCAAGGAAGTAGTGGTTTTGCATCTAGTACAGAAGATATTAAGAAGCTTGTCGGAAATGCAAATGTTGTAGAATTAGAGAGTATCTATTGTGAGGATATTCCTAAATCGGCAGAAATTATTGAAAGTGCATTGAAGAAACTGTAATTATAGAAAAGATAGATTTACTATGAACAAAATTTTGAGAAGAATTTCAGTTGGATTTTTTATTGTTGGAATGATAGCAATTATAGTTATGCTATTACCAACTTTTGCAGGATTTAGTTTTGATAGCACTTATATTAATGCAGATATGACAGGCGTTTATAGCGTTGATGATAAGGATTATGAAGATTTTGATAGTGATAATTTCAACATAAAAGATGTCAATAAGATTAATATAAAGGCAAAACTCAATAATCCTGATGGAGAATATTTGATATTTAGGGCTATGGATGTTTGGGTAAATGTTGTAGTTGAAGGTGAGTTAGTTGCGACTAATCGAACTAAAGCAAGTTCAAAGCCTGGATATTCATTTATCTATGTTCCGATTTCCAAAATTAAGGATAAGACAATGGATATCACGATTGATAGTCCATATTCTTCAATAGTTAATACTTCAAATGCTGAGTATGCAATTAAGAACGCGATTGTGGGCGATAAGGCAGATATGTATATAATTCTGCTAGAAAAATGTTCGTTCCCAGTGTTTATAGGATTAGCAATAATTTTTATAGGAATAATTGGATTTGGCTTCTCAAGTACATTGTTTATTGATAGAGATAAGAGAAATAATTCTCTTGTTGTATTTACTATTATTTCTGGATTTACGATTGCGGCGGGATCGTTATCGAACTTTTTCCCGCTTTGGACTAGTAACGCAGGCTTTTGTGAGTTCTTTTCGGAAATGATGGTGTACATTTTGATGGTAAGCTTTGACTTTTATATGGCTTCGATAATGGTTAAACCTAAGACTAGCATTGTTCTTAGCATTAATCTTATAATCGGAGTGTTGCTTACGATAGTAGTTGGAGTAAGCGCTTTCTTTAATGTGTATGATATTTTAAATAGCTATTTATTTACATATCCGTTGTTCTTGATTAAGACAATGGTAATTGTCGTATGTTTGTTTATAGAAAGCTTTAGATATAAGTCAAATATTTCCAAAACAACGCTTGTATCGGTTTTAGTTTTCATTTTCGTAGCTATACTAGAAATATTTAATAATTATTTAGGATTAGTAGAACCGGGCAATTTACTTTATGTTGGTATTTTTATTGCTATAGTTTTACAAGTGATTTTCTTCTTAAAGATTACAAGAGAGCATTACAAGGAAGTACTTGAAGTTGAGAAAATGCATAAGGAATTATTAGAATCTCGTGTTGCAATTATGGTATCTCAAATTCAGCCACATTTCCTATATAATTCGCTCACTTCAATCGCAGTTTTGTGTACGAAGGATCCTAAGCTAGCTAAGAAGACAACGATAGAATTCGCGGATTATTTAAGAGTAAATATGAATTCTTTAAAAGAGAAAAATCCAGTGACATTTTCTAGAGAATTAGAACATTTAAAGACTTATCTCAAATTAGAAAAAATGAGATTTGGAGATGAACTTAATGTTGAATACAATATTGAAGTGACAGATTTTCTAGTGCCAGCGCTTGCTATACAACCTCTTGTTGAAAATGCTGTTAAGCATGGAGTTGGAATGAAAGAAGATGGCGGAACAGTAACTATTAGTACAATGGAAGACGAAAAGGCGTATTATATAGTTGTTGAGGATGATGGTGTTGGTTTTGATACGACAGTAACTAAAGCTGACGGAAGAAGTCACGTTGGAATGGATAATTGTCGAGAGCGTCTAAAGACTATGTGTAATGGAAGTGTTAATATCGAAAGTACAATAGGACTTGGAACGAAAGCAACAATTACTCTTCCAAAGGAGAAGTAGATGAATATATTAGCAGCAGACGACGAATTATTAGCATTAGAATTATTAGTGGAGGCTATCAAAGAAGCGAAGCCAGAAGCAAATGTATATGATTTTAGAAAACCTGAAAAGCTCTTAGAATTTGCGAAAGAAACAGAGTTTGATATAGCATTTCTTGATATACATATGAGAGGTATGACGGGAGTCGAGCTAGCTAAGAAGTTGAAGGATATAAATCCTAAGACAAATATTATATTTGTGACAGGCTTTGATGAATATGCTACAGAAGCAATGTCGTTAAGGGCTAGTGGATACGTGCTTAAACCAGTTACAAAAGAGAAAATTGAGGTGGAATTAGAGGAGCTTCGTTTTCCAATTGTTCCCAAAGAAGATAAATTACTTAAAGTGCAGTGCTTTGGTAATTTTGATGTATTTACACCTGACGGTGTACCTGTTCATTTTGAAAGAACAAAGTCCAAAGAAGTTTTTGCGTACCTTGTTCACAAACATGGAAGCTCTTGTACTACAAGGGAGCTTGCAGCAATCCTATTTGAAGATGCACCCTATGATGAGAAGAAACAAGCATACATTCAGAAGATAATATCAGGCTTGATAAAAAGCATGAAGAAAATTGGATGCGAAAAGATAATTCATAAGGAGTACAATAGTTTGTCAATAGATTGTAGTATGATAGATTGTGATTATTTTAGGTTTTTCGAATTAGATTCTGGCGCAGTAAATTCATATGTTGGAGAATATATGGAACAATATTACTGGGCAGATTTTATGTTCGATTTTTAAGGAGGTGTTTACATGATAACAGCAGATGCAGGAATACTTAATCTTAAGCATTATATTATTGAAGAAGTTGCTAGACTTGCTTGGGAGGATAAGCTTACGGATGAGGATTTTGATAAATTAGTATATGAGATAAGTCCCGGACCCAGAGCAAGATATAGATGTTGTATTTATAAAGAACGTGAATTAGTTAAAGAGAGGATTAGACTTGCAACAGGAAAATGTCCTAAGCCAACTAATTCGAGTGAAAATATTATTCAAGTGCTAGAGCCAGCGTGTGAGGAGTGCCCTATTGCAAGTTATGTAGTAACAGATAACTGTAGATTGTGTATGGGACATGCATGTGAGCAATCGTGTGCTTTTGGCGCTATTACAATAGGTGATACACGTTCAAAAATCGATCCTAACAAGTGTAAGGAATGTGGTAAATGTGCAAAGGCTTGTCCATACGGTGCTATTGCACATTTGGTAAGACCATGTAAAAGAGCTTGTCCAGTTGGAGCTATTAGCTATAACGAATATGGTGTTTGTGTAATTGATGAATCGAAATGTATTCAGTGTGGGCAGTGTATTCATAGTTGTCCATTTGGTGCGTTGTCATCTAAGTCATATCTAGTTGATATTATTCAAGATATTAAGGCTGGTAAAGAAGTGATTGCAATGTGTGCACCAGCGACAGAAGGACAATTTGGTGCAGATATTTCTATGGCAGCTCTAAAGGCTGGTTGTAAGGAATTAGGCTTTACAGATATGGTTGAAGTAGGTCTTGGTGGAGACATGACTGCCAGCTTCGAATCCTTAGAATGGAAAGAAGCAATTGAAGAAGGTAAGAAGATGACAACTTCTTGTTGTCCAGCATTTGTTAATATGCTTAAGAAACATTTCCCAGAAGTATACGAGGCAAATATGAGTGATATAGTTTCTCCGATGTGTGCCGTATCAAGATATCTTAAAGCTACAAGAGGAGAAGAGGTAGTAACAGTATTCATTGGCCCTTGTATTGCCAAAAAGAGTGAATCTCAAGATAAGAGCATTCCGGGAAATGCCGATTATGCAATAACATATGGTGAATTTAGAGCATTGCTTCGCTCCAAAAATGTAGAACTTAAGCCAGTAGAGGATGAGTATCAAGAGTCTTCTGTATGGGGTAAGAAGTTTGCTAAATCTGGTGGAGTTGCTAATGCTGTTCTTGAATGTATGGTAGAAAGAGGAGAAGATATCTCGGATATTACACTTAAGAAATGTGCAGGTGGAGAAGAATGTCGTAAGGCGTTGATGCTTCTTAAACTTGGAAAACTACCAGAAGATTTCGTAGAAGGAATGGTTTGCGAAGGTGGATGCGTAGGTGGACCTTCAAAGCATAGAGCTGAAAATGAAATTAATAAAGATAGAGCACAGCTACTAAATAATGCAGACGATAGACGTGTCTTGGCTAACTTGAAGAATTATCCAATGGACAAATTCTCTATGCATAGAGATGGACGTTTAGAAGGAGAGTAAAATGAATTGTGAAATTTGTAATTACGAGCTTTTAGATAGTTGGGATTACTGTCCTATTTGTGGAAAGCGTGTACCTAAGGAACGTTCAAATGAGCCATATTATCTGAGTGATAATATAGATTTAGATAGAAGAAGAGACAAGAAGACGGCAGGCCTTTTGGGAATTTTCTTGGGAGCATTTGGAGTGCATAGATTTTACCTAGGGTATATTGGTGTTGGAGTTGCACAAATAATTGTGTCTATTCTTACATGTACTTTAGGAGGAGCAATCTGGGGATTTGTCGAAGGATTGTTAATTCTATGTGATACAAGAATTACAGAGGATGCAGAAGGTAATCCTTTGGAATAATATAGAATACAAATTATAGAAAGGACTATTCTAGAACATAATTTTACTAGATAGCGGTGGAGAAAATGGAGAATAAAGTAATAGCTTTAGTTGGAAAAGGTGGTGTTGGTAAGACATCTCTTTCAGCGGTGATTGTTAAGGTTTTAGCTCAACATTTCCCAGATAAGAAAATACTTGCAATTGATGCAGATCCAGCGGTAGGTCTTGCAACAGCCTTGGGACTAGAAGTTGAAACAACAGTCAACGACATTAGAATGGAGTTTATTGATCAAGTTGAGTCTGGTAATAGACAAAATGCAGTAGAGTCTTTGGGCGAAGCTAAATTCAGATTGATGGATGCGTTAGTAGAAAAGGATAATGTTTCATTTCTTGCTATAGGTCGTCCTGAATCAGCAGGTTGTTATTGTAAGGTTAACAGCTATTTGAAAGACGTTATATCTTACATGTCGGAGAACTTCGACTATGTTGTGATTGACGGTGAAGCAGGAATTGAGCAGGTTAACAGACGAGTAATGGAAAAGGTTACACATTTGCTATTGGTATCTGACCCAAGTAAGAAAGGTCTTGATGTAATAAAGACTATTGACGACGTAGCAAAAGAGCTTGTTATGTACGATAAAGCAGGCGTTGTTATCAATCGAGTTCCTGAAAATGTTGATACAAGCATTATCGATACTAGAGGAATAGAACTTTTGACTTGTATTTATAATGACAGCAATCTTGCAGAATATGATATGTTGGGTAAAAATGTTGCAACACTTCCAGATGAAGCGCTAGTTGTTAAAGGGGCAAAAGAGGCATTAATTAAGCTTGGTGTAATTACTAATGCATAATGGGATTTTATTTGTTATAAGTTGTGTGTTATGTTACAATACTATAAATGGACAAAAGTCGTAAAATGTGAATTATTTAGGAGGGAATATGAAAGATCTAAAGCATTTGTACTATTTCGAAAAGTTGCTTGAAGACGCTAATAATGATCTTGTTCGTGAAGCGCAAGGACAAGGCAGAAAATGCGTAGCAACTGTATGTGAAAATGTACCAGAACCTTTACTTAATCTAGACGGAGCATTCTCTGTTAGACTTCGTGCACCAAGAACAGGTAGTCTAGAGATGAGTACTTATTATATGACAAGCTTTTTGTGTGAATATACAAGAGCTTTGTTAGAGCGTGCACTTGAAGGAGGATATAATTTTACAGATTGTTTGATTACTCCGGATGGATGCTCGATGATTAATAGATGTGTTGAGAACATGGAATTGTTAGAAATTAATAAGAAGGAGAAATTCTTCATTCAATACATGGAAATTCCAATGAAGTCAGATGATAATGGTCTTGATTTGTATGTTCTTCAATGTAAGAACCATATTTTGAATCCACTTAAAGAGACATATGGAATTGATGTTAGTGATGCTGCTATTCGTAAGGCTGTTGAAGAACACAATGAAATGTGCAAGATTATTCGTGAACTTGGTGAATTTAGAAAAGAAGAATATCCTAGAATTACAGGTTATGAATTCCATATTATTACTTTGTGTACATATGTATGTCCTAAGGATTTACTAATGGATAAGCTACGTGAGACATTAGAAGAAGTTAAGAATCGTGAACCAGATAGTAAGAAGTTTAGAACAAGAGTCGTATTTGTTGGTTCGGAAGTTGATGACGTTGATTGTATTAAGCTTGTTGAAGATGCTGGAGCATATGTTTGTGCAGATAGATTTTGTTATGGTTCGCTTCCAGGCAGAGATATTATTGAACTTAACGATGAAGAAGATGCATTAACACAAGTTTGTAGAGCATATATGAAGAGAGGTCAATGTCCTCGTTATATGAACATGGAGAAGTTCCATGAGAGAAAAGAATATGTTGAGAATTTAGCAAAAGAATATAAGGCAGATGGTATTATTTATCAACAAATGAAATTCTGTGATCCATGGGCATACGAGAGAATGACAGGTACAGTTGCATTACGTGATGAGAAGAATTATCCTGTTCTTCAAGTCGATCGTCCATATTCAATTGGTGCATCAGGCCAGATGCGTACAAGAGTACAGGCTTTTGTTGAGAGTATAGAAATTAAGAAAATCCAGGGAGGTGAAGCATAATGGGTAGAGAAAGCGATATTGGCGGAAAGAACCTGGGTAATTATTATACAACTGGTAAAGTAAGAAAACGTCGTGAATGGCGTGGGTTTAAGGATACAATGTATGATTACTCTAGATGGTTAGTTATTATGAGTAAGCTTGCAAAGTTCATTATTAAGCCACGTAACATTAAGGCAATGTTTAGTTATCGTTGGATGTCAAGTTATTTGGCAGTACCAATGATGGTTGATAGACATACACAAGGCCTTAGAAATGAACATTTGAGAATTTGTCATACAGAGTTTGATTTGATTATCGATGACGTTGCTAAGCTTTTGGATAAGATCTTTAAAGCTGATGAAAGAATGGGCAATAACAAGGAATACAACAAGAAGGTTATTCTTGTTGATGAGAACGAGATGACAGCTCCTATGATGGGCTTCCCTATGTTAGAAGTATTAAGTCGTGAGACTGCTTCTACATATGTTCCAGTATTACTTAACCAACATGCTATGGAGCCATATCTTGATTTGATTCAAGAATATGGATTGCCAGGTGATGTTTGTCCTATGCCAGCTGTTGAAGCAGCAATTTCAATTGCAGGTGAAGCTCCAAAGCTTGGATCTGCGGCAGTGCAATGTAATACAACTTGTGATGGTTCACTTCTAAGTAATGCAGTAATTGCTAAGCGTTTTGAAGAAGATGGTGTTCCTTCATTTGCAATAGCAGCTCCACTTCGTCACCAAGAAGACGACGTTCAAGAATATGCTGCTCAAGAAATTAGAAATTGTATTAAGTTCGTAGAAGAGACTATGAATGTAAAATGGGATTGGAAAGCATATTTTGAATGTGCTAAGAGAGTTAATGAGTCAACTCGTCATAGACAAGATTGGCTTGATATGAACAAGACAGATTATCCTCAAGTATTTGGTTCTAACTTAGCGTTGTATACAGAGACTAACTACATGGCTATTTGTGGTAGAGTTCCTGCTTTCGTGGAAGCTGACCGTAAGATTACAGCTCTTGCAGAAAAGGCTTACAAAGAGAAGAGAATGGCAGCTAAGGAATATAGACATAGAGCTATTGTTTGGGGTGTACAATCTCATTATTACTTTGATTTCCTTATTTGGTTACAAAACTGTTGGGGAATTATTCCTCTTACAGATATGTTATCTATGGTATCTACTAGAGTTATTGCTGAAGAAGATACTCCAGAGAACAGAGAACAAGCAATTTACGATATGGCTTGGTTACAAGAGAATATGATCATGAGAAATAGAACTCATGGTGGTTATAAGGTTCTTCTTGATGAGTTATGGGAGATTACAGAAGAGTTTAATGCTGATATGGTTATTCTTTGGGAACACATGTCATGTAAGGCTTTAAATGGTATGCATGGACAGTTTGAAGAGAAGGCTAGAGCAAAAGGTATTAAGCTTATATGGGTTAACCATCAGTTGTTTGATCCAAGAGTTGTATCAAGACAAGGTGTACGTGATGATATTAATAGATATATGCGTACAGTTCTTCGTGAGGAGCCGGTTGATCCTACACTAGAGCATTTAACTGATGAAAAGTCTTATTAGAATATAGAAAGAATAAGGAGAGTTTTAGATATGAAATATTATGGTGGATGTGATTCGGGAAGTACATATACAAAATGTGTAATTATAGATGAGACTGGCAAGATGGTTGCAGATGTAACTTTGAGAAGTCGTATTAATTCTGTATTAAGCTGCCAAGAATCATTAGATGAAGCAATAAAGCAAGTGCCAGATCTTAATTCTGCTGAAGAATTAGATTATCTTGTAGGTACAGGCTATGGTCGTAACAAGGTTCCATTTGCTGATGAGAATATATCAGAAATTAGTTGTCATGCAATGGGTGTACATGTAGCTGACCCTAAGTGTAAGGCTATCATTGACATCGGTGGACAAGATGTTAAGGGTATCGCAATTGATAATGACGGTACAGTACTTAACTTTGCTATGAATGATAAATGTTCTGCTGGTACAGGTCGTTTCTTTGAAGCAATGGCAAGAGCATTTGAAATGAGCTTAGATGATTTCTCTAAATTATCACTTAAAGCAAATAACGTGATTCCTATTACAGCTCAATGTACAGTTTTTGCTGAATCAGAGGTTATTTCACTTGTTGGTGAAGGAAAGCCTATGGACGAAATTGCGGCTGGTATTGAATTATCAGTTGCTAAGAGATGTTTCGTAATGTCAAAGAAGGCAGGAGCAACAGATTCGGTTACATTGACAGGTGGTTGTGCAAAAAATGATGGTTTGAAAGAAGCTATCGAGAAAGTGCTTAACCTTAAGGTAATTGATTTACCTATTGATCCTCAATTAATGGGAGCACTTGGAGCAGCAGAGTTTGCACGTCAAAAAGGAATGGTTAAATAGATATGAGAATAAAGGAGGAAAAGCATATGCCTTGGTGGGGAATCACATTAATAGTAATAGCATGTGTTATTGTAGGATTTTTCCTATTAACATTTATTGTATATATGTTTAATTTAGATATGAAGTTGATGGCGGCAATGGACCCATTAACTAAGAAGTTTTCTGCTAAATTTAAACGTGATGAGCATTTATAAAATGTAATACTTAAAGGATAGACATAATATGAAATTATATGACGAAGTCATTATTGAATGGGATAAGCTGTTTTCGGCTTATCCTATCAATATATATAAGGCAAAAAATGATAATCTTTGGCCAGATATTGGAAATAAGAATTTGATTCTTCGTTCTGATATGGCTTATGAACTAGGTGCGCAAAAACCAGGTCTAGCAGCCTTGGGGGCAACTACTATGACAAGCGATAGCGCTTTAGTTCCCGAAGATGAAATAATTGTTATTGGACCTGATCTTCAAGAAATACAAGAAGATTGCAGTTATGCGAGATTGACTATATGTAGAGTTAATCCAGATAACATGGGCGAAGGTGACAAACTATATAACGGTATTCGTAAAATTGAATATACAAGATATCATGTTAATCCTGAAGGATTTATGATTAGGGTTTCTACAGCTCATGATATTGAATCTGTTAGAGTGTCTAAAGAGGCTGTCAAAAAGGGAATTACTTTTCAAGAAATCGGAAGCTTAATGATTAAAGAATTCCATGAGAACAGGCATGTTGAAGCAGCTAAAGTGATTTTCATAACAGATCCTAATTTTGATTATAAGCAACTAGAGAAGACAGTGAAGAAGACTGAATTAATCACAAAAACTATTGACCATATTTTTAACAATATGACTATGGATTGCAATTCTTGTAATTTACAAGATATTTGTGATGAAGTTGAAGGAATGAGAGAATTACATCAAAGCCAAGCTCAAGAATAAGATATTTGAGATAGAAGGCTAGATGAGGATGAAATGAAGAATATTACATTTGAAAGAACAAAATTAATAAAGACTGTAACAATTGTTTCGTTGTCAGCAATTCTTGCTTTTGGTGTATGCGGGTGTACAACAAGAGAAGATGAACAGCAATGGTTCAAAAATGAAGGTATTGCTGCAATGAATGCAGGGAATTACGAACAGGCAGTAAAAAGCTTTGAGAGCGCTTTAGAGAAATCTGGAGGCACAGTAGGTAATAATGAGATAGATATTTCTTATTATAAAGCTGCAGCGCAATATAATCTCGGTGATTTTGACGGTGCGGAAGATACTTATACAGCGTTAGCCAAGTTTGATGAAAAGAATTCCTATCCTTTGTTCTTAAGAGGCAGTATTTATATTAAAGAAGGAGAAAAGGATTCGGCACTTAAGGATTATAAAGAGGCGATAGCAAGAGACGAAGAAAATTATGATTTGTATATCGCTATTTATGAGAATCTAATGGCAATGAATATGGCTAATGAAGCCAATGAATTTCTTAATATTGCATTAGAAAAAAGTGGTGATTCTGAGGAAGACTGCATAATGCGTGGCAAAATATATACCATTATGAAGCAGTACGACGCAGCAAAGACGGCATACGAGAAGGCTATAGATAAAGGTAGTGAAGATGCTAATATTTATCTTGCTCAATTATATTATGAGATGGGTGAGACCAGTAAGGGTGATGAGATATTAGATGAGTTTAAAGGCAAATCTAGTTTGGATTCTATTGCATGTAGCGCAATAGGAGTTATGGAAATGAGACGTGGAGATTACGAAGAAGCTTTAAGACTTTTTGAAAAAGGTCTCGATTCGGTTAATCCACCAAATAAGAAGGATTTGCTTAAAAACAAAATTGCCGCGTATGAATATATGGGACACTTTGATGAAGCATTAAAACAAGCAACAGAATATCTTGCATCGTATCCGGCTGATGGAGAGATGCAACGTGAAATACAGTTCTTATCATCAAGATAGATAATAAAAATCGCTTAAACCGTATGGCTTAAGCGATTTTTTGTTAGTCAGCTTTTCTTTCAATGATGGAACATACTTCGTAGCCACCGTAAGCATTTGCAATGATTTTTCCGGGACTAACTCTTGTATACATTCCATTAAGCTTTCCTGCATACATATATAATCCGGGCATAACATTATATTCTTGTCTAACTAATTCGTCATCTATTACTTCATAGTTTATCATAGAAGATTGTTTGTTGTATTCTTGGAATAGGTATTCATTTGTAGCTTTGCATTTTGTAATGATATCTTGCCAATCCTCTTGAGTAGTAGTTTCTCCTACATAGATTCCACCAGCGCCATCATATGAGTCAAGAGGCTTTATTATCCATTTGTTCTTGTTATTGACTAGTTCTTCGTAGTCAGCTTCTGTTGCTTTGTAGTAATTCATGTCATCTAGGGTTGTAGACATAATTCGTGTGTAAGGAATGTGATTTTTGATTAATTCTATCTGTTCATTATCTAAGTAGTTTTTCTCTTGAAGTAAACCAAGAAACTTTGTCGAAGATAGAAGAGCAAAAATTGTTTTATTATGAATCAATTGTGTGTTAAATCCACCTACTAAGCAGACATTTCCATCTAAGTATGCATTTATAAGTGGTTGACACTTATTTAAACTACTTAAAACATCAGCAGTTACGGCTCTTCTGTAGATTACATCAATCTTATGACCATGTTCATCGTAGAGCATTTTTCCGTCATATTTCATTTTTGTAATGTCACAAATGTGTGTTTCGTATCCAGCCTTCTCGAAGCGGATTTTAAATTCAACAAAGTCCGAAAGGTATGCTTTGTCTATGAAATCAACAATGCCTATACAAGGAGTAGAATTAAAGGTAGAGTTTCCTTGAGATTCTTTGTTTTCAAGGAATTCATTATATATCTCAATAAGAGATTTTATCCACAATGTATAGTAGTCAAACTGTTGATATGTGAATCCACAAGTGGATAACTTGTCTAAAAACACCTTATTTATCCCCAAAGATTGATTTAAAACGTCATTTTCTGACTGACAGGCTGTTCCATCAGTGTTAATTTCTATAAATTTGTAGTCCCTTGTATCAGGATTATAGAAAATATCAAATCTTGCCATAGGAAGAAGATTTGAGTAATAAGTTTCTGCTAGAATAAGTTTTTCAATTTCTGTATCATAGTTGAAAGCAGTTCTGATATCTTCATCTTTTTTATAAGCATCAATTATGCTTGTGAAAATTTTGTAAAATTCATTACATAACTTTTCGAAATCATTATATGCTGTTTCAGAGTATGCGATTGGCGCACCTAAAGCCTTTACTCTATGAGTCAAATCATTATTGTCTCCTTCTGGAGGAACTGAAGCTTCTTTACAAAATTCTTGTATTTTTAATGTGTTTTCCTTAAGTAAATTGGGATTAGTGTTATAAATTTCATCAAAGTAGTTTGAAAGATTAGACATGATAAATCTCCTTTTTTTTAATATATTTTACGTTATCAATATTATAGTTGCAATATATATGATGTTGAAGGTGTTAATAGATTTTTCGATTATATTTGTGCTATAATAATTCCTAGATTTTGAAATACATTGATGTAATTTTGAAAAATAAAGAAATACATTTAATATAATTCTGAAAAAAAGAAATACAAAAATATAGAACTACAAAAACAAGGAGAGGTCATGGCATTTACACATTTACACGTGCATACTGAGTTTTCGTTGCTTGATGGCTCAAACAAGATAACTGAATATTTAAGTCAAGTGAAAAAGCTTGGAATGAACAGTGCTGCAATTACAGATCACGGTGTAATGTATGGTGTAATTGATTTCTACAAAGAAGCAAAGAAGCAAGGCATTAAACCTATTCTAGGATGCGAGGTATATGTTGCACCAGGCTCTAGATTTGATAAGTCTTTAGAGGATAATGAAAGTAAATACTATCACTTGATATTACTAGCCGAGAACAATATTGGTTACAATAATTTGATGAAGATTGTGTCAATAGGTTTTGTTGATGGTTTTTATTATAAGCCAAGAGTGGATAGAGAAACTCTGGAGAAATACAGCGAAGGTATAATTTGTTTGAGTGCATGTCTTGCAGGGGAAGTAGCAAGATTATTGCAAAATGGTCAATATGATAAGGCGAAAGAAGCTGCGTTATGGCATGAGAAATGTTTTGGCAAGGGTAATTATTTTCTTGAGTTGCAGGACCATGGTATTTTGGCGCAGCAAAATGTTAATCGTGATTTGTTAAGATTATCGGAAGAAACAGGAATCGAATTAGTCGCAACTAACGACGTGCATTATACATATCAAGATGATGTAGAAAGTCACGACATTCTTCTTTGTATACAAACTGGTAAGAGAGTGAATGATGAAGACAGAATGCGTTATGAGGGAGGGCAGTATTATCTCAAGAGTGAGGATGAGATGAGAGCACTTTTTCCATATGCAGCTTCAGCAATTGATAACACTTACAAAATAGCAGAAAGATGTAACGTTGAGATTGAATTTGGAGTCACTAAGTTGCCACATTTTGAAGTGCCACAAGGATATGATTCGTGGACATACCTTAACAAGTTATGTAAGGATGGATTGGTAGAGCGATACGGTGATGATAGGGCCAAAGAACTTATGCCGCGTCTTGATTATGAGCTAAATGTAATTAAGACTATGGGGTATGTAGACTATTTCCTTATCGTATGGGATTTTATAAATTATGCAAGAATGAATGACATCCCTGTTGGACCGGGTAGAGGATCGGCAGCAGGAGCCTTGGTTAGTTACACGACGGGGATAACAGATATTGACCCTATAAAATACAACTTGTTGTTTGAGCGTTTTCTTAATCCTGAGAGAGTATCAATGCCCGATATTGATATTGACTTTAGTGATGAGAAACGAAGTCAAGTAATTGAATATGTTGTAGATAAATACGGAGCAGATTGTGTAACTCAGATTGTAACGTTTGGTACCTTAGCAGCAAGAAATGTTATAAGAGACGTTGGGCGAGTGCTTGATTTGCCATATGCTTATGTTGATAAGATTGCAAAAAGTATTCCGAAAGAGCTTAACATTACAATTGATTTGGCGCTTAAGATGAATCCAGAACTTCAGCAAATGTATGAGGAAGACGAAACTGTTAAGCATTTGATTGACATGGCAAGAAGACTAGAAGGCTTGCCAAGAAATACATCTATGCATGCAGCAGGTGTCGTTATTTCTCAGAAGCCTATGGACGAATATGTTCCGCTTGCAAAGGCAAATGATGGAACTATTACAACTCAATTTATCATGACAACTATTGAAGAATTAGGCCTTTTAAAGATGGATTTCTTGGGCCTTAGAACTTTGTCTGTTATCGATAATGCAATTAAAACAATAAAGAATAATACAGGAAAAGTTATTGACTTTGATGAGCTTGGATATGATGACAAGAAGGTTTTTGAACTTATTGGTTCAGGCCATACAGAAGGCATATTCCAGTTAGAAAGTGCCGGTATGAAAAGCTTTATGAAGGAGTTAAAGCCTGAGAGCCTGGAGGACGTTATTGCGGGAATTTCTTTGTACCGTCCAGGTCCGATGGACTTTATCCCTGATTACATTTCCGGCAAAAATGACAAAAATTCAATTACATATTTATGTCCTGAGCTTGAGCCAATTCTTGCGCCTACTTACGGTTGTATTGTATATCAAGAGCAAGTTATGCAAATAGTTCGAGACTTGGCAGGATATTCAATGGGGCGTAGTGATTTGGTGCGTCGTGCGATGTCTAAGAAGAAGGATGCCGTTATGCAGAAGGAGCGAGCTAATTTTGTGTATGGCAATCCTGATGAAAATGTTAAGGGATGTGTTAATAACGGCATTTCTGAAGAGGTGGCAAATGTTATATATGATAAGATGATTGACTTTGCAAAATACGCATTTAACAAATCGCACGCTGCTTGTTATGCGGTTGTTGCGTACCAGACAGCTTACCTCAAAGCTTATTATCCGGTTGAATTTATGGCGGCGCTTATGAGTTCTGTGATAAATAATACTACTAAAGTAGCTGAATACATTTTCAATTGCAAAAATATGGGGATAGAAGTACTTCCACCAGATGTAAATAGCGGAGAAGGCCGATTTTCAGCGGTTGACGGCAAGATTCGATATGGAATGTATGCTATAAAATCTGTTGGGACAAATGTTATTGATAGAATTGTTAAAGAACGATGTGACAATGGCGAGTATTCGACACTCGAGAACTTTATCAATAGGGTAAATGGACTTGATGTTAATAAGAGGGCGATTGAGAATTTAATTAAAGCAGGTGCTTTTGACGGAATCGAAGGAAATCGACGTCAGAAAATGGCTGTATATGGACCTATATTAGATAGTGTAAATAATGAAAAGAAGAAATCTATTGCAGGTCAGATGACACTTTTTGATATCGCAGGAGATACAAAGGAAGAGTTTGAAATTAAGCTTCCACCTTTGCCAGAATATGATAAGGCTACTTTGTTAGAGTTTGAGAAAGAAGTTCTTAACATTTACGTCAGCGGACATCCACTAGAAGAATACGAAGAGGTTATGGCTGAGAATGTAACGGCTAGAACTATGGATATGATGCTTGATGAAGAGTCTGGAAATGTTAAGGTGAAGGATAATTCTTATGTGACACTAGGTGGCATGATTACAAATAAAACTATCAAGTTTACTAAGAACAACAAAGCTATGGCGTTTATTACGGTTGAAGATTTGGTGGGACAAGTAGAGGTAATTGTATTTCCAAATACATATGATAAGTATCAGCCGATTCTTAATGAAGATTCGAAGGTCCTTATATATGGTAAGGTAAATGTAAATGATGATGCAGATGCTAAGCTTATATGTGAGAGAATGATTCTTCTTGATGATGTGCCATATGATTTGTGGATTCGATTTGATACTAGAGAGAAATACTTTGAGTCTGAGGCAAAGCTTAATAATATATTATCTCAAAGCGAAGGAAATGATGCTGTTAAGATTTATATCAAGGATACGAAAGAAAGAAAATCTTTGCCAGCAAATCAAAATGTGTCAGTAAAAGATGGCATTTTACCACAGCTTATAAATGAGTTTGGTGAGGAAAATGTTATACCAGTTCGTCGCAAATGGAAAAATAAATAGAAAGAATAATGTAAAACTTAGTGCAATATTTGGCATAGTTATATATAATTAGATATAGAAGAAAGATTATAAAGGAGAATGATGATGGCTAATGAAGTAAAGACTATAGGTGTTCTTACAAGCGGCGGAGATGCTCCAGGTATGAATGCAGCGATAAGAGCAGTAGTAAGAAGAGCTTTATCTCAAGGTAAGAAGGTTAAGGGTATTAAAAGAGGCTATGCAGGTCTTTTAGATGAAGAAATTATTGATATGGATATGCATAGCGTTTCGGATATAATTCAGCAAGGTGGTACAATCCTTCAAACAGCTAGATGTAAGGAATTTAAAGAAGAAGCTTATGTTAAGAAAGCGGCAGAGATTTGTGCAAAGCATGGCATAGAAGGATTAGTTGTAATTGGTGGTGATGGTTCTTTTAGAGGTGCCAAAGAGCTAGCAGCTCATGGAGTAAATACTATTGGAGTGCCTGGAACAATCGATCTTGATATAGCTTGTACTGAATATACAATTGGTTTTGATACAGCAGTTAATACAGCAATGGAAGCAATTGACAAGATTAGAGATACTTCAACAAGTCATGAGAGATGTTCAATAGTTGAAGTAATGGGACGTGGCGCAGGATTTATCGCATTGTGGTGTGGTATCGCAAACGGTGCTGAAGAAGTTTTACTTCCAGAAGAGTATGATTATGATGAACAAAAGATTGTTGATAGAATTCTTGCAGCCAGAAAGAACGGCAAGCAGCATTACATTATTGTAAATGCTGAAGGAATCGGACATTCGACTTCTATGGCAAAGAGAATTGAAGCAGCAACAGGAATGGAGACTAGAGCTACAATCTTAGGTTATATGCAACGTGGAGGCTCTCCAACAGCCAAAGATAGAGTGTATGCATCAACAATGGGTGCAAAGGCAGTTGATCTTCTATGCGAAGGTAAATCAAATCGAGTTGTTGGATATAAGCATGGAAAGTTTATTGATTTTGATATTGATGAAGCTCTTGAGATGCATAAGGGTATTGATGAGTATCAGAACGAAGTGTTTAAGAGTTTAGCAAATGTTTAAAGCTTTAGCCAAGGTTCGCCTTGGCTAAGTTATTCTTTGATGATATGTAATTGGAGAATTAGATTTTCAATAATAGAAAATTGTTTGGGTTCAGTTAAATGATAACGAGTAAGACGAATCAACAAGTAAAGAATGTGGTGCTTCTTCAGAAGAAAGCCAAAGAAAGAAAAAGTCAGAATGTATTTCTCGTCGAAGGGGAAAGAATGGTTTTAGAGGCGCCGCTTGATAGAGTGAAAAACATTTACATTTCCGAGGACTTATATAATGAGAAATGTAATGGAGATAATACTAGAATAGAGCAGTTTATTAAAAAATGCGAAGAGGCAGGTATTTTAGTAGAAGAAGTTGCAAATGATGTATACAAAGCGATGACTGATACAGTTACGCCGCAAGGTATTATGGCTATAATTACTAGGGCTGAGTCTTGCATTTTAGAGGATTCGGACGCGTATTTGTTGTTAGAAGAAATACAAGATCCAGGGAACTTGGGGACGTTATTTAGAACAGCAGAAGCAGCAGGAATCAAGCAAGTTATAATGAGCCCTGGGTGTGTTGATATATACAATCCTAAATGTGTGCGTTCTACAATGGGAACACTTTATCGTATGCCTTTTTATAAATGTAAGAATGATGATGAATGGTATGCCGCTATCAGTAAGCTTCAAGACGAAGGGGTAAATATATTTGGAGCCGCATTAGGTGCGTCGCAAAGTTATTCTCAAGTGGATTACACTTCTAAATGTGGATTTATAATTGGGAACGAAGGAAATGGATTGAGAGAAGAGACGATTAACAAATCTATATCAGTAATAATTCCAATGGAAGGGGCAATAGAGTCTCTTAACGCAGCAATGGCTGGTGGAATTTTGATGTATGAGATGAGTAGGCAACGAAGATTATAAAGAGGATGAATGATGAAAATTTGGTTCAAGGTTTGGGATAATAATCATTTGCTTGAGTCTCATACAATAGAGGACGAATCGGATGAGACGCGAACTCATAAGATTTTTAATGCGTTAGATGAAGTTTGTCTAAGGATTAATGTTGGAAGACCAATTTGGTTAGATGCAACAATCAATGACTTCAAGCAATTTTCAAGAGCGAGATTTAATAAGGATAATTTTGTTGAAGAGATAGAATTTGAGTATCTTGAAATACAAGTATTAGAGGAGGATTAGATATCTAATACTTATAATATATTGGGGAAAAAGGAGAAGATTATGGACAATATAGGGTTTTATGAAGGTTCTGGTGGATGGAGTTCATCAATGCTTCTTTATAATTCTGCCCTGAAGGAAGTAAATACAAAGGTAGAAATTTTAAATGAAGAATTTAAGCATATTCATAAATATAATCCGATTGAGTATGTTAAGACTAGAATTAAGTCGCCAGAAAGCATTGTAAAAAAGTTAAAAAGGTATGGTTATGAGCCTACTACAGAGAATATGGTAGAATATTGTAATGATGTTGCGGGTGTAAGAATTATATGTTCCTTTACATCAGATATTTACAGACTTGCTGATATGATTGGAAAGCAGAATGACATTACAGTAATTTCTATTAAGGATTATATTAAAAATCCTAAGCAAAGTGGGTATAAGAGCTATCATATGATTGTATCTGTTCCGATTTTCTTGTCGGATAGAATGGTTCCAACTAAGGTTGAAATACAGATTAGAACTATTGCGATGGATTTCTGGGCGTCTCTGGAGCATAAAATTTTCTATAAATTTGAGGGTGATGCTCCAGAATATATTAGTACAGAGCTTAGAGAATGTTCAGAAATTGTTTCGATGTTAGATGCTAAAATGTTAGATCTTAATGAGGCGATTTCTCAGGCAGCAGAAGAACAAAAACAATAAAAATAATAGTCCCTTGATTTTATCAGTTAAAATCAAGGGACATTTTTGTTATACTGCTTCAGTTTGGTTTTTCCATGCGTCGAATTTTTCTAATACAGCATCGTATGTCTTTTGGCTAATGTCTGGAAGAGTCTTACCCCAGGCTTTAGTAGCTTCTTTGAAGCCTTTCTTGAAAGCGTCAAGCATTGCATCTGCTTTTTCTGGGTCATTTCCAGCTAATGCTTTGGCAAAATCTAATATTCTGTCAGAAGTTTGATTGACTCCCCAATAACCATCTTCACTGATGGCTTCTGTTGCAGCAGCTTTAGTATCTGCATCTACTTCGAAATCACCATTTGCTAACATCTTCCAAATGTCATCTGATTGACCAATAGTCTTTCCTTGACCTTGAATTGTCTTCATAACAATGTCAATAAGATGTTGCTGTTGTTGAGCTAAAGCTTCTTTTGCTTGTGCAACATAAGCTGAACCGGATGTGTTTTTGGCCTTTACGTTGTTCGATTTGTCGCTTGCTTCGTATACAGCGGCAGTTTCGTCAAAACCAGTCTTTTTTGTCGCAGGTTCTTCTGTATTTTTTACTGTATTTTTAGTGTTTTGTATGTAGTTGTTGTTTACTACATTGCTAATTACTCCTGTATCCATAGTACCCTCCTTGGTTCATGTATTTGGCTAATTTTAGCCATTCTTCCTCATAGATTATGTCGGATTATTACATATTTTCCTTGATAGAGATTTTATAAAAAATACAAATTGTATTGAAATTGATACATTATTTTGTTATTATTTGTATAAAGTATTTTGTATACAAAGAAGAGGTGGGGGAGATTATGGAACTTAAAGCTTATAGCAAAATTAATCTTGGACTTGACGTTTTGCGTAAAAGAGAAGATGGTTATCATGAGTTAAGAATGATTATGCAAACATTAAATTTGCACGATACAGTCGAGATTAATAGAAGAGAAGACAAAGAAATATATATGACGTGTTCAGATGCAAGCTTGCCTTGTGATGATAGTAATTTATGTGTTAAAGCGGCCAAGCTATTAATGGATGAATTTGATTTTGAATGTGGTGTAGATATACATTTGACCAAAAGAATTCCTGTAGCGGCTGGAATGGCAGGAGGAAGTACGGATGCGGCAGCTGTACTAGAAGGAATTAACGAGATGTTTCAATTAGGCCTTTCGCAAGATGACTTGATGAAACGTGGCGTTAAGCTAGGTGCGGATATCCCATATTGCATCATGAAGGGCACTGCATTAGCAGAGGGAATAGGCGATAGATTGACGAGGCTTCCAGCTATCGTTGATTATCCAGTTCTTATAGCGAAGCCAGAAGAAGGTGTTTCAACTGGATTTGTATATGGAAATCTTAAGATTGATAAATTAGTTCATCCAGATATTGATGGTCAGATTGAAGGCATCAAGAATCAAGACATCAAGATGATTTGTGACAAGATGGGAAATGTATTACAGACAGTAACAATTCCTGCTTGTCCTATAATAGATGATATTAAGAAATGTATGATGGATAATGGTGCAATTAATTCAATGATGTCGGGCTCGGGTCCAACAGTTTTTGGAATTTTTCCAAATGAAGAAAGCTGCAATGAGGCTGCAAAGGTTATTGAGGAAAAAGGTTATTGTAATCAAATATATGTAACAAGTTTTTATAATGTATAACACATACATTTACAGGGAGGGAGAGAAATGGAACACAATATGAAATTACAACAAGATGCTTATTTGCCACTTAGAGATGTGGTTTTTAATACATTAAGAGATGCTATTCTAAGAGGTGAATTACAGCCTGGTGAGAGACTTATGGAGATACATTTAGCAAAGGAGCTTGGTGTATCTAGAACACCGATTAGAGAAGCAATAAGAATGCTAGAGCAAGAAGGATTAGCAATAACATTTCCAAGAAGAGGTGCGCAGGTTGCAAAAATGTCTGAAAAGGACTTGGATGATGTACTTGAAATTCGTGAAGTACTTGATTCTTTGGCAGCATATAAGGCTTGCGAGAAGATGACTGAAAAGGAATATGATGAGCTCGAGAAAGCATTGTATGAATTTGAAGATGCAATCAAATCTGGTGATTTAAATAGAATAGTTGAGTCTGACGAAGAATTTCATGGTGTAATATATAGAGCAGCGAAAAATCCTAGATTGTTGACTATTTTAAGAAATCTCAAGGAGCAGATGCATAGATTTAGATTCGAATATGCGAAGAAAACTGAAGTGTATCCTGAATTGATAAGAGAGCATGAAGAGATTTATAAGGCATTAAAAGAGAAGAGAAAAGAAGATGTTAAAGACATTTCTATAACACATTTGCTTAATCAGATGGAAGGCGTTAGAGCCGCTATTAAGAGTCAGGAGTAGAATATGTTACCTGAAAATGTTAAGGTGAAATTAGAATCGATTGCCAGCCTAGATGGTCATAATGAGAAGATGCAAAATGAGTATAATGCGAAATGTTTTCTCAAAAATGGAAAAATATATTTAAAATACGACGAGATTATGGATGGCGTTGATGGCGCAGTTAATACATTAGTTACGATAACGGAAAATACATTTCAAATTAGTAGAAGTGGCGGAGTGAAAAGTACGATGCGCTTTGTTGATCAAACAGAACTAACTAGTCAATACCAAAGTGAAGTGGGGCTGTTGGAAATTAGGATTAGAACTAATAGTTATGTATGTAAGTTAGAGGAAGATAGCATAGATATTAATTTGAATTATGATATGTACATGAATGGTGTGGAAAGTGGCAATCACATCATTAAAATGTTTGTAAAATGATTAGACAATACGAGGGATTAGTGTTGTCAATATACATGTTTGATGTTATAATTGCTAAGGTTATGATTGAATAAGGAGGAATGGTTACATGCCAGTATTTACAATAGTATTAATAGTAATTGCAGTTGTGTTACTTGGTGGTTTAATTGCATTTTATTTTTTGGGCAAGAAAGCTGACAAGAAGCGCGATGAGCAGCAAGAACAATTAGCAGCAGTTGCACAACAGGTGTCAATGCTTGTTATTGATAAGAAGAGATTAAAGCTTAAGGATGCAGGTTTGCCAGAGGCAGTTACAAATGCAAAGCTTCCTTGGTATGCAAAGATGAGCAAGGTACCAGTTGCGAAGGTTAAGTTAAATGGCCCAGCTGGAAAGCAAATCATGACAATGATTGTAGAAGCTGATATTTTTGATGAACTTCCTGTAAAGAAAGAGATTAAAGCTACAGTAAGTGGATTGTATATCACAGGCTTTAGAGGAAATCATGGCAAGCTTAAGAAGGAAGAAGTGAAGAAGAAGAAAGGTCTTCGTGCTTGGGCTATTCGTAAACAAAAAGAACTTAAAAATAGATAAGATGTGCAATTAATTACGCGTAATGCGGTAAAAACCTCTTTACTGATGTTTCAGTGAAGAGGTTTTTTGTATATTTTTTAAACCAATTTAGATTTTTTCCGTAAAAAGGCTTTACAAATTGTGGTTATTGTTTTATTATAATGTGGTAATGAAAACCGTGTGTAGTTAAAATGGTTACCACGATTAAGTTACGAACCCTTTTATTTCTTTTTCATACATTCCCTGTCAAGGTTATCCTTGCAGGGAAATTTTTTTGTCTATTTAGAGAAAGTTGTGATATATTAATTGTTATGAAGTGTAATGAGTACGAAGAAGTAGTTAATAAAATAATGTATTCTAGGCGTTTTGGTAAAGCGAAGGGAGTAGATGTATCGACAGAAATGTTAGACTTACTCGGACGTCCTTGTAAGGGTATGAACATTATTCATGTTGCAGGGACTAATGGTAAGGGCAGTACGTGTAATTTTATTGCGAATGGACTTACTGCTTTGGGTTTTAAGGTTGGATTATTTACTTCGCCACATTTGATTGATTTTACAGAACGAATAAGGGTAAATAATAGGTGTATCCCAAAGGAAAGTGTTCTGTCGTATGCGAAGAAGCTTTTTTTACTAGATTTGAAGCTTGAGCCAACAATGTTTGATTATTGCTTTGCAATGGCATTGTTGTATTTTAGAGATGAGAAATGTGACTTTGTCGTAATCGAAACAGGATTAGGTGGAACATTTGACTCTACGAATGCAATGATTAAGTCGCCTTTTGCTACAGTTATTACTAACATTAGTTTTGATCATACTGCTATTCTTGGCGATACCTTAGAAGAAATTGCAAGTAATAAAGCAGGAGTAATTAAGAATGATACAAGCTTAGTTATAGCTAGAATGCCTGAAAAAGCTAGAAATGTACTGCTTGATAAGTCGAAAAACGTTGAGCTTCATAGCTTAGTTGATTTGAATGATAAAAAAATGTACAAAGAAACAGATACATTTTTTGAGAAATATAGTAGCTCCGAGGTTAGTTATATTTTAGATACATATCAGAAGGAAAATGTATATGCAGCAATTGCGACTTTAAATGTTATATTTGAAAAAAAGCGAGATCTTGTTATTACGAATTACATGGAGTTTGTTAAGAACAGTCAAGACGAAGCTTGTGTAAATGGATGTGATGGTAAGTGTAGCGAGTGCACAACTAACGATTCGTTAGAAGACTGGTTCGGGAAAAATATTGTTAATGCTTTGAATAATACGACATGGCCTGGAAGATTTGAAGTTATGGGAAATGTGATAATTGACGGAGCGCATAATCCAGATGGGTTTAGAGCATTGAAGGAGTCGCTTTTGCGCAGATATATTGGAGTTGATGTGAGCTTCAACTTCGTTGTCGGAGTGTTGGCAGATAAAGATTTCATCAAAGGACTAGAATATATCAAGGATATTTCGACGAAGGTGTATACTGTGACAATCGATGATCCTAGGGCCAAGGATGGACGAGAACTAGCAGATGAATTGTTGGAATTAGGATATGACTCGAGCTTCTTAGGAGAAGAAATAGATGCAGCTAAATTAATTCTAGAAAATGTAAATAATTCTAGTGAAAATATGTCGAAAGAGTTATATAATGTATATGTATTTTGCGGTTCGCTTTATTTTGTTGGAAAAGTAAAGGGGAAATTATGTCAATTACAACAAGAATAGAAGCTTTTAGAGTTCTAGGTCTTCCAGTAAATGCGACACAAGAAGATATCAAGAACGCTTACAAAAAAATGTCGAAGCAGTATCATCCAGATGTTGTTGGTGAAGAAGGAACGGCACATTTTTACAAAATTAATGAAGCGTATAATTTTCTTATGAATACACCTGTGGTGCAAACTAAGGTTTATGGCATGAATGAAAGTGCCGTAAGGTATATGTCGAATCAGAAGGTTAATCGAGAAAAGGCTAGGAGACAGAAAGCAAAAGAAGATAAGCGTAAGAAAGAGCGCAAAGAAGCTTTAGAAAGAGAAGCTAAGGCTATGAGACAACGACGTCTTAGAGAACAAGAAATCAAACGCCAAGCAGAAGAAGAGGCTGATAAGCAAGTTAGAGCTATGGAGATGGCGTATATTATATCAAAAATGTTAGGAGATAAATAATGAGCAAGGAAAAGGTTGCTGCAAATAAAGAAAGAAAAAAGAATTATAAGAAATATGCAAAGAAAGAGAAAGCAAATAAGATATTGAGATTTATTCCGCTTATTGTTGTTGGAGTATTGTTAATTGGTTTTATAGCTTATTCAGGTGCAACTAAATACCAAGAATATAAGACAGAGAATCCTACGATGACTAAAGTAGACTTGAATCCATTAACGGATTATATAACTGCAGTGCAGGATAAAGGAACAGCTACAATAGAGAATTCTGTTAGTGCGTCGAAATAAAATTAAAAATTAAAAAAATATTTGTTTGACATAAATGTAGTTGGATGCTAATATTTAGCTATAAAAAGTGCTACCGATAGACGGTTAGCCTGATATTAAATGAATGACGAAAAGCCGCTCAGTTTACCAGACCGGGGCGGCTTTTTTGTGTCTATTTCTTGCTCTTATAGCCAACGGTATAGCCAAGAGCAAAACAAGTTATACATAAGCTAGTAATGGCTATAAAAAGTTCCGTTGTAAGCATAATCACAAACCTCCTATACTAGATTTCCACAAAGGATTTCTATATAAACAGAGCTAAAACTCTCTGGTGGAGGCTTACCGCCTACCGTGCATGGTAGCACTAAATTAATTATATCAAACATATGTTCGATAGTCAATAGTATAAAGTCTTGGCTATTTACAAAATAGAAAAAACCACAAAATATGGTTTTATAGAAGTAAAAACGCGATAGAGTAAAAATTAAAAAAGAAAAAATCAAAAATTTTTAAAAATTTGCTTGACAAAAGGTGAGTAGTTCTATAAAATAATTTTTGTTGTAAGCGCGAGTGGCTCAGCTGGTAGAGCACCACCTTGCCAAGGTGGGGGTCGCGGGTTCGAACCCCGTCTCGCGCTCTTTTGATAAGAAGAAGATATCCAATTTAATTGGATATCTTTTTTTTGTTTTTATTTATATCCCTTCTCGCGTATATCGCACGCTATCTTTCATTAAATCCTAAACTTTACACCCATTTTACATCCACAAGATATTTGATTTTACACAATCTTGATAGCATTAGCTCAAGGAGGTAATGCATATGAAGATAGTATGGAATGTAGTCAATAAAATGAACCTAAAGAAGAATGTAAAAAACAATCTTTATTTGGGAATACTAATTCTAATAAATGTTGTGTTAGGCAGTTTGATTTGGCTGGCAATTGGAAGAATGTTTTTGCCAGGAGTAGCTTGGTTTGCATGCTTTGTGGGATATCCAGCAGTTGTCGTTGGTTTTTTTGGAGGAGTGATTTATTTATACAATCATGAGTTCTCATAACTTTTACTGAAGTTTTACTTGTAAATGATGATGAATTTTACAAAGTATTGATATGCTAAATGTGTTGTGATAAACAAGGCGCCAAACAAAAAAAGAAAGATGAGGTTATATATTATGAAAAAAAGAATATTCGCAGCGATGACGGCTGTGTGTTTAATGGCAGTTGCATTTACAGGATGTGGTGCAAAGAGTACTGGAAATGTTAAAGGTAATTTGACACTTGCAGGCTCAACATCAATGGAAAAACTTTGCGAAGCAATGTCTGAAAGCTTTATGGATGAAAATCCAGGGGTGACAGTTACTGTAGAATATACAGGTTCTGGAGCTGGCCTTGAATCATTAGCAGCAGGATCTGTTGATATTGGAAATGCTTCAAGAGCTTTAAAGGACAATGAAAAGTCAAATGGAGCTGTAGAAAATATAGTTGCTATTGACGGTATTGCAGTAATTACAGATAAAGACAACAGTGTAAAAGATATTTCAGCTGAAAATCTTGCTAAGATTTATAAAGGTGAAATTAAAAACTGGAGTGAAATTGGTGGAGAGAATAAGCCAATCTCTGTAATTGGTAGAGAAGCTGGGTCAGGAACTAGAGATGCATTTGAAGAATTGTTAAAGGTAAAGGATGGATGTAAGTATGCGCAAGAGCTTGATTCTACTGGGGCAGTATTGGCTAAGGTTGCATCTACTCCAGGAGCAATTGGTTATGTTTCACTAGATGTAGTTGATAATACAGTAACAGGCTTGAAGATTGACAGCGTTGAACCTACAGAAGAGCAAATTCTTGCTGGTAAATATTTACTTCAAAGACCATTTGTAATGGCAACAAAAGGCGAAATAAGTAAGCAAAATGATGCTGTAAAGGCTTGGTTCAACTATATTAATTCAGATGCAGGTAAGGAAGTTATTAAGAAAGCTGGACTTATTATTCCACAATAGGGGGCGCGTATGAAGAGAAAAGCATTTATAGAAAAAACAGCAAGTGTCATTTTTATGATTTGTGCTGTAGTAGCTATATTTGCAGTATGTGCTATAAGCGTTTATATGTTCGTTAAAGGCACCCCGGCTTTAAAAGAAGTCGGGGTTTTTGATTTGCTGTTTGGAACTATATGGAAGCCTACTGCAAGTAGTCCTTCTTTTGGAATAGGTTATATTATTTTAACGTCAATAGTGGGAACAGGAGTTGCGATAGTTATCGGTGTACCGATCGGTTTGTTGACTGCGGTATTTTTGTCGGAAATTGCCGAAAAGAAGATAGGTGCTGTTGTTGGCGGCGCGGTAGAACTACTTGCTGCTATTCCATCAGTTATTTATGGATTGATTGGAATGATGGTACTTAATCCAATTATGTTTAAGCTCGAAAAAATGGTGTTTGAAGGTGATAGTAATCACCAATATACTGGTGGTGCTAATATGCTGTCTGCAATCGTTGTGCTAGCTATTATGATATTGCCAACAGTAATTAGTGTCAGTACTTCTTCTCTTAAAGCAGTATCAGATAATTTAAGAGCTGCATCGTTAGCACTTGGGGCAACTAAAGAGCAAACAATTTTTAAGACTGTTATTCCAGCAGCAAGATCTGGAATATTAACAGGAGTTGTGCTTGGAATAGGTCGAGCGCTAGGAGAAGCAATGGCAATTAATATGGTTGCAGGAGGAACAGTGAATATACCACTTCCGTTTAATTCTGTAAGAACACTCACAACACAAATTGTTAGTGAAATGGGATATGCTAGTGGAACTCATCGACAGGTTCTTTTCACAGTCGGATTAGTTCTTTATATATTTATAATGATTGTTAATTTTGTTTTGTTGAAAGCAAGGAAGCGGGGTGCTAAAAATGGCAATTAATACGAGAAAAATAAAAGATGCTACTGCCAGAATAATGATATATTTGTGTGCTACATTTTCAGTGCTTTTATTGGCATTAATCATTATATATGTACTGGCAAAAGGTGTGACAGTTGTTAATTGGTCATTTCTAACATCGGTTACAAGTGTGCTTAAAGGAACGGTAGGAATTGCAGGGAATATATTAAATACAGTGCTTATTATTCTTATCACTATGGTTATAGCAACTCCTATTGGCGTAGGAAGTGCAATTTATTTAAATGAATATGCAAAACCTGGAAAAGTGGTGGCATTGATTGAATACGCTACAGAAACATTGTCAGGTATTCCATCAATTATCTTTGGTTTGTTTGGAATGATGTTTTTTGGTGAAAAATTAGGATTGGGATATTCTCTGTTGACAGGGTCTTTGACACTAATAATTATGGTTTTACCACTTATAATGAGAAATACTCAGGAAGCTTTAAAAACAGTACCAAACACTTATAGAACTGGAGCAATTGGTCTAGGAAGTGGAAAATGGCATATGATTAGAACAATTTTAATACCTAGTGCTATGCCGGGTATTATTACGGGTGCAATACTTGCTATTGGAAGAATTGTTGGTGAATCAGCGGCACTATTATTTACAGCAGGAAGTGCGAAGTTATTGCCAAAGGGAATAGAAGGACTATTAGATAAGCCATTTCAATCAGGTGGAACGCTTACAATTCAGATGTACTTATCTGCAACAAGTGAAGGAGATTTTGAGACTGCTTTTGGAATAGCGGTTGTGCTTCTAATAATTGTTTTGGGAATTAATCTTGCAACGAAGGCGTTTACAAAGCATTTTGATGTTACGCGAAAGGAATAAAAATGAAAAATACAAAGATATTGGTTAAAAATTTAAATCTATATTATGGTGAAAATCACGCGTTGAAAGATGTAAGTCTGGATATAAAAGAAAATTCTATTACTGCATTGATTGGACCGTCAGGTTGTGGTAAATCAACATTTCTAAAAACTCTTAATAGGATGAATGATTTGGTTGATGGCGTGAGAATAACTGGTAGCATTCTAATTGACGGTGAAGATATATATGGAGGAAGTGTAGATACTACACTGCTTAGAAAAAAAGTAGGAATGGTATTTCAGCAACCAAATCCATTTCCTATGAGTATTTATGATAACGTTGCTTATGGACCAAGGGTTCATGGCATCAAGGATAAGAAGAAGTTGGATAAGATTGTCGAGGATAGTTTGAGAGGTGCAGCTATATGGGATGAGGTAAAAGACAGATTAAAGAAGTCAGCACTATCTTTGTCAGGAGGACAGCAGCAAAGAATTTGTATAGCAAGAGCGCTTGCAGTTGAACCTGAAATTCTTCTCATGGATGAACCTACATCTGCACTAGATCCGATATCCACTACTAAGATTGAAGACCTTATGGACGAACTAAAAGAGAGATACACGGTGGTAGTTGTTACTCACAATATGCAACAAGCTGTTAGAGTTTCGGATTATACAGCATTTTTCTTGGTGGGGGATATGGTAGAGTTCGGAGAAACAAATCAGGTATTTTCGTATCCAAAAGACAAGCGCACAGAAGATTATATAACAGGAAGATTTGGGTAATGAAACAAGTAAATTATTATATGAAAGCTAGCTTTTTCTTATAATTATTTATTAATAAAGAAAGGGAAAATCTATATGAGAAGCAAATTTGATGAACAGTTGTCTGAGTTGAACATAGAAATGACAGAAATGGGAAATAAGATAATTCTATCTATAAAAAATGCAATTGAAGCACTAGTTGCGCGCGATGAGAATTTGGCAAGAGAAATTATGGAAAGCGATTCAAAGATAGATCACCTTCAGAAGAAAATTGAGGGGATATGCTTTAATTTATTGATTCAGCAACAACCGGTAGCAAGGGATCTTCGTACTGTAACAGCGGCGATGAAGATGGTAACTGATATGGAAAGAATAGGGGATCATGCGGCAGATATTTCTGAAATAACAATTTTAATGGGAGAAAATAGTAAGATTGATAGATTCACGCATATTTCTAAAATGGCTACAGAGACGATGATTATGCTTAATCATAGTATTGAAGCATATGTTGAAAAGGATGTCGTTAAAGCAAAAGAAGTTACAATGCATGATGATATTGTTGATGATTTGTTTGTTAAAGCAAAGAAGGATGTTATTGAACTTATTTTAAATAATCCAGATGAAGGTGAAGAAGCTACAGACATTCTTATGGTGGCAAAATACTTTGAGAGAATAGGAGATCACGCAACTAATATTGCAGAATGGGTGATTTTTTCTCTTAAAGAAAAGGAAGATGACGTTTAACATAGTTAAAGCAGTGTTATAGCAGTTAGAAACAATGAAATTTTACACAGATTTTACATAAATATGTTCATACATTTTACTTAGTTTACTTATTCTAGTGTTTGAGAAAATATTTAGAATTTTGAGAAAGGACTATGTATGGACATTTTTAGCGTTTTAAGTATGATAGGCGGATTGGCGCTTTTTTTATACGGAATGAGTACTATGGGCAATGGTTTGTCCAAGATGGCAGGTGGTAAGTTAGAGACAATTCTAGAAAAGCTGACAACAAAAAAGATTTTTGCTGTACTTCTAGGAGCAGGCGTTACTGCAGTAATACAGTCGTCATCTGCAACGACAGTTATGGTTGTAGGATTTGTAAATTCGGGAATAATGAAATTGTCTCAAGCAGTTGGAATAATAATGGGGGCAAATGTTGGTACAACAATTACATCCTGGATGTTATCCCTTATAGGAATAGAAGGTAGTACTATTTGGCTCAAATTATTGAAGCCATCATCGTTTTCACCAATTCTTGCGGCGATAGGTATTATTCTAGTTATGTCAAGCAAGGGTGAATCTAAGAAGAAGGATATAGGTGGAATACTACTTGGTTTTGCAATTCTTATGTTTGGAATGGAAACGATGAGTGGTGCAGTTTCTGGACTTGCAGATGATCCTTCATTTACAAGTATGATGACTACATTTAGTAATCCTGTTTTGGGGATGTTAGTAGGTGCAGTTCTTACAGCAATTATTCAAAGTTCATCTGCATCTGTCGGTATTCTTCAAGCACTTTGCGCAACTGGAGCCGTTAATTATTCAGTTGCATTGCCAATTATTATGGGACAAAATATTGGAACCTGTGTGACAAGTATAATTTCCTCCGTTGGAGCAAGTAAAAATGCAAAACGAGCAGCAATGGTACATTTGTATTTTAACTTAATTGGGACTATTATTTTTATGGTGGTTTTTTATGCAGCTAATTCTTTTATTGATTTTGTGTTCCTCGATGAACCAGCAAATGCTGCGGGTATAGCAGTTATACATAGTTTATTTAATATAGGTGCTACAGTTGTGTTATTTCCATTTTCGAATTTATTGGTGAAACTTGCAGAAATTACAATACCAGATGGAAAGATTAAAGAGGAAGCAACATCGAGTACTATAGATGAAAGATTTTTGCAAAAACCAGCTTTTGCTATGGAGTTGTGCAGAGGAAAGGCACGCGAAATGGCTGAAGTCACAAGAAAATCAATGAGTTTAGCGTTAAATGTCTTGTTAGAATATGATGAGAAAAAAGCTGAAGAGGTGATAAGACTAGAGGGCGTTGCTGATGAGTATGAGGATAGACTAGGCTCCTATTTGGTAAAGCTTTCAAGTGAAAATATATCGAAGGCTGATAGTCAGAGCATGTCTATCATTTTGCATAGTATTAGCGATTTTGAAAGAATTTCTGATCATGCGATGGATATTGTAAAGTCAGCAGAGGAAATTAATAAAAAAGGATTATCTTTTACAGAACATGCAAGGCAAGAAATAGAGACTCTTTGTAGGGCAGTTAATGATATATGCAATCTTACTATAGATGGTTTTTGTGAGGATGATGAAGATAAGGCAACACATGTTGAACCATTAGAAGAAGTTATTGATACTTTATCGAAGAAAATAAAAAAGAACCATGTAAAAAGGCTTAAAAACGGAAAATGCACGATCGAGATGGGATTTATTTTAGAGGATGTTTTGACTGGATTAGAAAGAGTTTCCGATCATTGTTCAAACATTGCCGTTGAGATGATTACGATATATGATAATGATTATAATACACATGAATATTTTAAAAGCTTTTCAGTAGAGGAAAGAGAGTCCTTTAATAGAGAATATGAGGAGTTAATAAAAAGATATCCAATTAGTTAGTAGGATGGTATGATGGTAGTACGAAACGATAGGGGGATTGTATGGCGCTGATATATATAATAGAGGATGATGATAGCATTAGAGAAATTGAAGAGTTTGCTCTTATGAATGCAGGACATAAGGTGTTTGGTTTTACGTGTGCCAAAGAGTTTTATAAGAAGATGGAAGATGTCATACCAGACTTGTGTTTAGTTGATATTATGCTTCCGGATGAAAATGGAAATGAAATAGTAAGAAAGCTTAGAAGAAATACAGAGACTAAAAAATTACCCATTATTATGGTTACGGCAAAAACAACAGAGCTTGATTTGGTAAAAGGAATTGAAGACGGAGCAGATGATTATATTAAGAAACCATTTTCTGTAATGGAGCTTATTTCAAGAGTAAAAGCGTTGCTTCGCAGAACTCTTAAAGATGAGGTTAAAGAACTAAATCTTGATGGACTTATTGTAAACAACGAAAAGCACGAGGTCTCTATAGAGGGACGTTTAATTGAACTTACGTATAAAGAGTATGAGTTACTGTCACTATTTATTTTGAATAAAGGTATTGTTCTTTCTCGAGATACTATTATGGATCAAGTATGGGGGACTGATTATGAAGGAGAATCTAGAACCATAGATATGCACGTGAAAACCTTACGAAAAAAACTAGGAGAGTATGGTACGAGAATAAAAACAATTAGAAATGTAGGATATGTAATTGAATGAAAAATAAAATAAATATAAGACTGGTTGGTATTTCTATTCTTGCAGTTATAGCAACAGTTATAGGAAGTACAATTATATATTATAGTCTGTTTCAGAAGCAGATTAGGGCAGATTTGACGATTAGTGCGAAGCTTTTAAAGGATACGCATTATTTTGAAGCTGTTAATGTTGATAAGGACAAAATAGATTTGTCTACAGATATTGATGAGTTGCGTGTGACGTGGATTGGCGAAGATGGTACTGTCTTATATGATAATGATACCTCAGCAGAGCTTTTGTCAAATCATAATGATAGACCAGAGATTAAAGAAGCTTTTGAAAAAGGTGAAGGTGAAGCTGTCAGAAAGTCTGATACCATGAATAAAAATACATTTTATTACGCAGTATTATTAGACAACGGGACTGTCTTAAGAGTAGCAACGAATGCACAAAGCTTGGGGGCTGTATTCTTGTCCGTAGCGCCTATCATTACGTTAATCATTATAATTATTATTGCAATTTGTGTTGCAATATCTCATATGCTTACGAAACAACTTTTGCGTCCTATTGAAAATATGGCTGAAAATCTAGAGAATTCTGATTATGAAGCGCCATATAAGGAGCTTGAGCCATTAGCCGAAATGCTAAGCAGTCAGCATACTGATGTTTTGGCAGCAGCCAAGGCGCGACAAGATTTTACAGCAAATGTGTCTCATGAGTTGAAAACGCCTCTTACAGCTATATCTGGCTATGCAGAACTTTTAGAAGGTCAAATGGTAGATGAGGAACAACAAAAACATTTTTGTCGCGAAATAAGAAAGAATGCGAATAGATTACTAGCACTTATCAACGATATAATTGGATTGTCTGCGCTTGATCAAAATGGACAGGAATTTTCGTTTGAAGAATTAGATTTATCTAAAGTCGTATTAGAGTGTATGGACGATTTGATTGTAACTGGCAAGCAAAGAAATGTGAATGTTTCCTTTGAAAGTGAAGCATGTATTGTTCGCGGGAACAAAGATATGTTAAAGGAGCTAGTTGAAAATCTTGTTCAAAATGCAATAAGGTATAACAATACAGGTGGAAAGGTTGTAGTTACAGTTGCTAAAAGAGATGGGCGTGGCGTTATTAGTGTAAAGGATAATGGCATAGGAATTCCTATCGCTGAGCAAGAAAGGGTATTTGAAAGATTTTACAGGGTTGATAAGAGCAGGTCAAAGGCTACAGGTGGAACAGGACTTGGTCTTGCAATAGTAAAACATATTGTTGAAATACATGATGCGAAAATCGAACTAGATAGCGCACCAGGTGTAGGTACTATTATGACAGTCCTGTTTTAATCCGTCCTAAAACTCAAACCCTGCCTTAAACGCTTTTGAAGCAAAGGCTTTCTCGTAATCCTTTAAATCATATTTTTCTATAGGAGGAAGTATAATTGCACCCTCGTTAAGTGCTTTGAGAGATGGCTCAAATGGGCCACATCTGCTTCCAACTATAGTTATCTCATTGACAGGTACTAGACTAAGATTAATGTTAGCATTGTCGGCGTAAGTACTTTTCAATACAATAATTCCATTTTTCCTAACTAGAGACATAGCTTCTTCGATGCCCTTAGGATTTCCGGTAGCGTCAATAACTATCTCGTATGCTTCTGGGTTTCGCTCAGTCGTAGTCTTAGCAATAGATTTGAATAATTCTAGCTTCGATTCGTGCTTTCCTATTACTGTTGTATCGGCGCCAATAAAATGCATTACATTTGCAATACAAAGAGCTAGTCTGCCGTCACCTAGTACGCCTACGGGTGTATTTGGTTGTATATCTATTTGCTCGGTTATACGAAATGCTGCTGCAAGTGGTTCAGTAAATACTGCAACATCAGTTGGTAAACTGTCAGGTACAACATGAAGATTTTCTGTGTTAAGAACCATATATTCTCCAAAGCAACCGTCCTTTGATAGACCAGGCGTTGTTCTGTTAGAACAGTGGTGTGGACGATCGGTTTTACAATATAAGCATTTGTGACACACTTCGTTGATTTCGCCAACTACACGCTTGCCAATTAGTGAAGCATCGTCAGATTCTTCGACTATTCCAACAAATTCGTGTCCCATTATTCCTTTGAAATCAGGTCTATAACCTTTGAGAATTTCTTTGTCGGTGCTGCATATTGCTGACAAAAGAATCTTGATAAGACTCTGATTTGATTTTCTCTGTGGAATGTCTAAATCGTCTCTATATATAGCATTTTCACCATTATAATAAAGTCCTCGCATAGCGTACTCCTTTTGTTTTGAATTGAGTTTTATGTGTTTTATTTTATCATAAATTAATTGATTCATATATATTTACATGAATTTAATTTGATGTAATAAATGTATACAAAAATATAAATTCGCCATTAGGTGTCTTGACACATAACTTTACATAGTTATTGACATAGAGGTTGACATAGTATATTATTGTTACAACAATTTGTTGCTTTAATGAAAGAAGATACTAATATGGATATTAAATGTGATGTCGTAATCGTCGGAACTGGTGCAGCAGGGTTGTTTGCAGCGCTTAGACTTCCTAACGATGTACAAATTAGAATGGTTACCAAGCGTAAAATGGATGAATCAGATTCATTTCTTGCACAGGGTGGAATTTGTGTTATGAGAAATGATGATGATTATGACAATTATTTTGAAGATACCATGCGTGCTGGTCATTATGAGAATAATGAAGATGCTGTCGATGTTATGCTTAAGTCTTCTCAAGGTGTCATAAAGGAGCTTATTAGAGCGGGCGTGGCGTTTGAGAAGAATGAGAAGGGTGAATTAGAGTACACCAAAGAAGGCGCGCATTCTTATGCAAGAATTCTGTATCATGAAGATGAAACGGGACGCGAGATTACTTCAACGTTGTTGAAGCGAGTAATGGAGAAGCCTAACGTTATTATTCATGAATATACAACAATGATAGATATTATTGAGAATGAAAATGTATGTGGTGGAATTGTTGTTGTAGATGAGAAGGATAATCGATTCAAGATAGAAGCTAATGATGTTATTTTAGCGTGCGGTGGAATTGGTGGATTGTATGAGAACTCGACTAATTATCCACATTTAACGGGAGATGCAATTGCAATAGCCATGAAGCACAACGTGAAGGTTGAGAATTTGAATTATGTTCAGATTCATCCGACTACTCTTTATTCGAAAAAACCAGGAAGACGTTTCCTTATTTCTGAATCGGTAAGAGGAGAGGGAGCGTTGCTTTTAGATAAGAATGGTAATCGTTTTACAGACGAACTTCAGCCAAGAGATGTAGTTACCAAAGCAATTCATGAACAAATGGAGAAGGATGGAACCAAATTTGTATATGAAGATATGAGACCACTTGGAAAACAAGTTATTCTTAATCATTTTCCTAACATTTACGAGAGGTGCAAGCAAGAAGGCTACGATGTGTTGATTGAGCCAATTCCAGTCGTTCCGGCTCAGCATTATCACATGGGAGGAATCGCTGTAGATCTTAACAGTCAGTCTTCTATGACGGGCTTGTATGTAGTAGGTGAAGCAAGCTGTAATGGTGTTCATGGAGCTAATAGACTTGCTAGTAATTCGCTTTTAGAATCGTTAGTGTTTGCAGAGAAATCGGTCGAGGACATTTTGAAAGCAGGTCACACAGGCTGCAAAGAGGTGGAAATAGATTACGATTCTTATGGCGATTTGAAGGAATTATTTGATGAGTATCGCAGACTTAATATACAAGAGATTAAGAAATGATAGTATTGCTTAGTTTATATAACAAAACGAGATAAATGTTAAAAAAGGAGTTAACGAAGGAGAAATTATGGATAAGATTACAATGAAGTTAAATGTTGATAAATATTTATTAATGGCATTAGAAGAAGATATTACAAGTGAGGACGTGTCAACTAATGCAGTAATGCCAGAGGCACAGCTTGGAACGGTGGATTTGATATGTAAACAAGATGGTGTGATATGTGGACTAGATGTATACGAGAGAGTGTTTTACTTGCTTGATCCTGAGACTAAGGTAGAACTTAAGGTTAAGGATGGTGAAAATGTTAAGAACGGACAGTTATTAGCAACGGTTACAGGAGATATTCGTGTACTTTTATCAGGAGAGAGAGTAGCTCTTAATTATTTGCAAAGAATGAGTGGAATTGCAACATATACAAATGAAGTTGCAAGCTTACTCAAAGGAAGCAAAACAACACTTCTAGATACAAGAAAGACTACACCAAATGCTCGTATTTTCGAGAAGTATGCTGTTAAAGTTGGTGGAGGCTGTAATCATAGATATAATTTAACTGATGGCGTTATGCTCAAAGATAATCATATTGGTGCAGCAGGTTCTATTACAAAAGCAGTTGCAATGGCAAAAGCGTATGCACCTTTTGTTCGTAAGATTGAAGTTGAAACAGAGACTTTAGAACAAGTAGTAGAAGCCGCGGATGCTGGAGCAGACATTATTATGCTTGATAATATGGATTATGACACTATGAAGAAGGCTATTGAAATAATTGATGGTCGAGCAGAGACAGAGTGCTCAGGAAATGTTACTAAGGAGAATATAGCTGCTCTTACAGAACTTGGAGTTGACTTTATTTCGAGCGGTGCGCTTACTCATTCGGCACCAATTATGGATATTTCTATGAAGAATTTGCATTCTATATAAGAAAAACTATTAACATTTACATTTTATTAGAGATTATAATAGGAGTGTTTGATGACAACAACTGAACGAAGAGAAGAAATATTAAAACAATTAAAAAAAGCTAACCATGCTGTGCCAGCTAAAGCCTTAGCAGAACAATTTGGTGTGAGCCGTCAAATAATTGTAGGTGATATGTCTGTAATTCGTGCAACATATCCTGAAATTATTTCCACTAATAAAGGCTATATTATTGAGGAAAAAACGGCGTGCACAAGAGAATATAAAGTGAAGCATGGTCCTGACAGAGTTAAAGAAGAATTAGTTCTAATCGTTGATCTTGGTGGGATTGTTAGAAATGTAAGCATTAGTCATAGAGCGTATGGAAGAATATCTGCAGAGATGAATCTTAGCTCGAGACAAGATGTGTTTGATTTTGTTGAAAGACTAGAAGATAGCAAGTCTACTTTGCTGGGAAGCGTAACAAGTGGATATCATTATCATTTGGTAGAAGCTTCTAGCGAGAAGAGATTAGATAGAATCGAAGAAGAACTTGACAAAGCAGGATACTTGGTTCCGCTTACAGAGTGGGAATCGTCAATGGCTGAGTAAAGAAGAACGATAGAGGCATAAGATGTCGGAAGATTTAAAGCAGACTACTGAAGGTGTGAAAGAATCAGATTCAGTAGAACAAACAACTAAAAAGAAATCTAAAGGGAAGATTGTTGGAAGTACTATAGCATTTTTATTGGTGCTTGCATTAGTTTTTGGAATTGTATGTGAATTTCTTAAACTCACGGAGCCAGTTAACATTGCTTGTCTAGAAGGATTATACAAGGAAAAAGAAAATTCTTTAGACGTCGTATTAATTGGGGCAAGTGAAGTTTATGCAAATTATATTCCAACGGCAGCATATGAAGAATTTGGTTATACTTCCTATGCCTACGGAAATAGCGGTGTGCCAGGAAGTTTGATTAAGCCTATGCTTAAAGAGGTCAAAGAGACTCAGAATCCGAAACTTGTAGTAATTGAGATGAACGGATTTATGCAGAAGGATTCTTATTATGAGAGAGAAGGCAATCTTCATGGCTTATTAGATAATATTCATTATGGAGAGAATAGAAATCAAGCTATTAAGGAAGCAATTCCGGAGGATAAGAGAGAGGACTATGAGATTAAGAATTTCTTAAATGTATATCATACTAGCTGGAAAACAGCTTGGAAATGTTTCGCTACGCTTTATACACGAATTGGCATGAAGTTGATTCCTGAGTCAACACTTAAAGGTTTTGCAAGCTTTGCGAAGCATGCAAAGAAATATGATGAAGACTTAATGAAGAAGGAGTATTTTACAGATAAGAGCAAATACTATCTAGAGGATTTACTTAATTATTGTGACGAAACTAATACGAAGGTGTTATTTGTAAGATTTCCACATCAGAATAAAGAGACTCCAATTGATATTCAAGAGCAGATTGCGGCTCAGGTGAATGCACATGGATATGATTTCGTAGATTTTAGTAGAGCGAAGGAAGATGCTGGAATAGTTCCTTTGTATGATTATTATAATGATGAGCATTTTAATATTCGAGGGGCAAAGAAATTTACATCATATTTTGGTAAGTTCTTGATAGATAATTATGATGTCAAAAGTGAGCATTCACAAGAGGTTATTGCTAGTTGGGATAAATGTGTTGAGAAGGCTAATAAGTTATTTGCAAAAATAGAAGCAGAATTGGAGCAAAATAAAGGTACTCATTATTATGAAATGAGTGTATACTTATTCTAAGAGTGCAGTATTATTCACGAGGAGAATATTAATGAAAAATGTGTTAGAGTGGCTAGAAGCTACAGCTAAAAGACTTCCTGAAAAAACAGCATTTATTAGTGAAGATGATGTCCTTAAGGAAGTTACGTATGAAGAAGTTATGAAAAAGGCTAAGGCAATTGGTTCGGTAATAGCTGCGGAGGATGAGACAAGTCCTATAGGGGTTTTCTCTGCAAGATGTGCAACAACACCTATACTTTTTGCTTCAACAGTATATGCAAATAGAGCGTATGCGCCAATCGATGTCTCTCTTCCAGAAGCAAGAATAGGCAAGATTTTAGATAATCTTAAGCCATCGTTGATATTGGTAGACAAAGAAAGCTTTGAAGCTTTTACTAGTGTAGCAACAAAGATTTTCGATAACTTAGTGGATGTCTTAGAGGTTGATTTCGAAGAAAATGAGATCAGAAAATATACATCTTCTGATTACAGTAAAGCATCTCAAGTATATGAGATTAATGATGAAACTATAAATCAGGCAAAGCTTGATGAAATTAGAGCTAATATGAAGCCTACTGATGCATTGTATATAATTCATACATCGGGTTCATCAGGTAGACCTAAGGGAGTAGTGACAAGTCATGAATCTCTTATAACATATATTGATGCTTATGGAGATGTGATGAACATTTCCGAGGAGGATTGCTTTGGAAATCAGTCGCCACTTGACTATATTGCAGCAATTCGTGACATATATTTGCCATATAAATATGGTGCGCATACATCAATAATACCTAAGAAGTATTTTATGGATCCAAATCAGCTATTCACTTACTTGAATGACATGAAGGTAACTTCTGTAGGCTGGAGTGTTTCAGCGTTAACTGTGCCATTGAGCTTAGGTGCGTTTGAAGAGGTTAAGCTTGAGACACTTAAGAAAATATGTTTTTCAGGTTCGGTAATGCCTTGTTCAGCTCTTCGTGTATGGCAAGAGAATTTGCCAGATGCTTTGTTCGTGAATCAATATGGTCCTACTGAAGCAACAGCAAGCTGTACATATTATGTAGTTGATCACAAGGTGGAAGACGATGAAGTGCTTCCTATTGGAAATGCTTATGAAGGCTATGAAGTTTTCTTGATGCCGTTAGAAGATGGTAATGATATAATTACAAATGAAAATGAAGAGGGTCAAATTTGTGTTGCAGGTAAGCCTCTTGCAATTGGTTACTACAATGACCCAGAGAGAACAAATCTTAGCTTTGTTGATGAGACATTTTCAGATGGAGTTACCAAAAGAATATATAAGACAGGTGATATCGGCGTTATTAAAGATGGTGTATTCTGGTTCCATGGTAGAATGGATAGACAGATTAAGCATATGGGACACCGTGTAGAGCTTGATGAAGTGGAATGCGCAGCAAATTCTGTTGAAAATGTAACAGAAAGCTGTTGTATATATAAGAAAGAAAAGGAAAGTTTATTCCTATTCTATTCTGGTGAAGCTTCTAAGAGAGATTTATCTTTGGCACTTAGAGAACTTATTCCAGGTTTTATGGTGCCACGAAAGATAAAACAACTAGAAGAGTTACCAAAGCTACCTAATGGTAAAATTGATATAAAGAAATTAGAGGAGATGTAATTATGGAAACAAAAGAAACTATTTTAGAAATCTTAGAAGAAATTAGACCAGATGTAGACTTTGAAAACGAGACAAACCTTGTAGATGGCGGAGTTTTAGAGTCTTTTGATATTGTTAGTTTAGTATCTGAATTATCAGATGAATTTGACATTACAATTAGACCTAAGGATTTAGTGCCAGTTAACTTTAATTCAGTTGATGCAATGACTAAATTAGTTGAAACTCTTGTGGAGGAATAATATGCAAACACCTTGTTACGTTTTTGACTTTGATAAATTTGAAGCGCGTGCAAATGCAATTAAAAAAGCTTTAGGAGATATTCCTTTGACTTACTCAATCAAGGCAAATCCATTCTTACTTGAACATTTGCCAGATTCAATTGAGCATGTAGAAGTATGTTCTCCTGGAGAGCTTGATATTTGTGAAAATCTTAACATTCCTGGAGAGAGAATAATTTACTCGGGTGTTGTTAAAGAAGAAGAGGACGTTCATGAAGCGTTAAGTATAGTTGGCGTAGACATAATAACCTGCGAAAGCATCAAGCACGCAAGACTTATTCAAGCAGAAAATGTTAAGGTTAAGACATTACTTCGTCTTACAAGTGGCAACCAGTTTGGTATGTCATATAGTGATGTAGAATATATTATTGCCAATAACGAGAATGAGTTTTCTAATCTTGATATTATTGGTATACATTTTTATTCAGGAACTCAGAAGACTTTAAGAAAGATTAATAAGGATTTTGAGAAGATTGAAAAAGCTTTGAAAGCACTTGAAGAGAAGACTGGTTTCAAGCCAAGAATGGTTGAATATGGACCAGGACTTACAGTTGAATATTTTCAAGATAATAATGAAGAACTTGAGATGGAGCATTTAGAAGAGGCAGCAGTTGTTCTTCGTGAATTCAACGAGAAGTATCCTCTTGGAATTGAGATGGGAAGATTTCTTGCTGCGGTAACAGGTACATTTGTTACTAGAGTTTGTGACATCAAGAATAGTATGGATACTGATTATGCATTAGTAGATGGTGGTATTCATCATGTGAATTATTTCGGTCAGAAAATGGCAATGCAGGTTCCACCACTTTCGGTTGTTAAGGATACAAAAGATATGGAGCTTCAGGAAATTCTTGATAGTAAGCAGGAAGCTTCAGGAGATGTGCCATATTGTGTATGTGGAAGCTTGTGTACTGTAGCAGATGTACTTATTCGAGAGGCTATGTTGCCAGAGCTTAGTATAGGTGATGCGTTGTGCTTCGATAGATGTGGAGCATATTCGGTAACGGAAGCCCCAGCGCTTTTCTTGTCAAGAAATATGCCTTCAATTTATACGAAGAGAAATGGTTCATTAGAACTTGTACGTGACACTATTAAAGCATCAGAAATAAACATTAGAAAGTAGGAAGAAGTTGGAACTTATATCATTGCAATATGCAATTTTTGTGTTAGTATTGTTGCTTTTATATTACGTAATACCCAAGAAGTTTCGCTGGATAGTGTTGCTATGTGGAAGCTTATTCTATTATGTATATATTTGTAAATTCTATGTTGGATTTATATTGTTGACTATTGTTTCAACTTACTCTTTGGCAAGGGGAATAGATACATTACTTGCTAAAGAAAAGCAAACTGTACGTGAACACAAAGAGGAGTGGGATAGAGCCACAAGAAAAGCATATAAAGAAAAAGGTCGAAAAAAAAGATCAGCACTGCTTATTATAGGAGTATTGCTTAATTTCGGAATATTAGCATTTCTAAAATATATTCCTTGGGCAACAACAGAACTTGGTTTGTTGCTACCACTTGGAATATCATTCTATAGTTTTCAGTCTGTCGGATATCTTATTGATGTATATCGAGAGAAGACTCAGTCAGAAAAAAATATTGCGAAGTACGCCTTGTTTGTATCCTTCTTTCCACAGATTATACAAGGTCCAATCGCAGTATATGATGATTTGGCCAAACAGCTTTACAAAGGTCACTCATTTAGGATAGAAAATATCAAAAGAGGCCTAATGTTGATTCTTTGGGGTGTGATGAAGAAGCTAATTATTGCTGATAGAGCAGTTAAGATAGTTGACTATGTTACTGCAGATTCATCAGCAGTATCAGGAAGCTTCGTGTTAATTGGAGCAATCACATATGCATTGCAATTATATTGTGATTTCTCTGGAGGAATCGATATCGTTAGAGGTGTCGGAGAAATGTTTGGGATTACAATGGCAGAGAACTTCCGCCGTCCATATTTCTCTAAGAGCCTTACAGAGTATTGGCATAGATGGCACATTACATTAGGTAACTGGTGTAGAAATTATATTTTTTATCCATTATCAATTTCGAAGAAGTTTTTGAATTTTGGTAAATGGCTAAAGCCTAAATTTGGAAAACATATTGCTAAGGTGTTACCAGGATGTATAGCTAGTCTTATAACATTTCTCGTGATTGGTGTATGGCATGGCTCTAATCTTAAATACGTATTTTTTGGACTTTGGAATGGTCTAGTTATCATGATCGCAGAATTGTTTGCGCCAGTAAATGAGAAAATAGCAGAGAAATTCTTTGGCGTAACCAAGCTAAAAAAAGATGGAGTTTTTGCGACAATAATTGCTGTTTTATGGACATTTATTATGGTGCTAATAGGATATTATTTCGATATAGCACAAAATGCTAGCGATGCATTTTCTATGTTGTTTAGATCAGTGACGGATTTTCATATTACACATTTTAAGTGGGATATATTTATGTTGCTAATTGATAATAGTGGATTAGATGTATATGATTTCTTTATTATTGTAATTTCTGCAGCGCTTCTATTCTGTATTAGCTTTTACCAAGAGAAGAAGCAAGTAGAAGATATGAGAGATTTTGTGTTGACTAGAAAAACTGGTATGCGTTGGTTTTTGATTATTCTAGGCGTGATGCTAGTAGTTCTTTTTGGATATTATGGAAATGGTGTTGATCCTGCAGCATTTGTTTATATGCAGTTTTAGCACATTATATTGTATGATTTTGGCCCAAGGTGTTTATATCTTGGGCTTTTTATGTTAGAATAAACGATAATAGGGTTTATTATGGGGGACCTTGTATGGGAGATTCTAAAAATAATCAATCAAAGATGCCTAAGAAAGAAAAAAAGAAGGTTATTATAGGCATTATAGTTGTAGTTGTTATAATAGCTATAGTTATTGCTTTTGTAGTTATAGGTAAGATTACATCGCCTGAGCCACCGAAAGCAATTACATTTCAGGAGAAATACACTATAACGGAATTTAGGCTAGAGAATAGTGTAACAACAACAGAAGAATATCAGGGCTTTAAGACTGAGTTAGATGGTTATTCGGGGATGATCAAAGACTCGGCGAAGATGAGCGTTGATGACAAAGAGAAATTCATTGAGTTTACAAGAAATATTGATAATAAATATACGTCGTCTAAAGCAAGAACACTTGCATATCACGGACTAGTCAAGAAGCAATACGATGAAGATTTGGCGAATAATATATTTACAGATACAACGAAGGCGCATATAGAAGCATTGTTTATTGAGTATGATTCGTTGTACAAAGAAGGCAAATACAAAGAAGCTTTTGGTAAGATGGAATCGGTATCGAATGAGTTGTCTGTAGGAATTACAGAAGATGGCGTTAAGCATGAGAGAACTCCGCAAGAGAAAGCAGCAATCGAAGAGAAGAAGGCTGCGGAAGCTAAGGCGGAAATGTTAGCTAGTGTTAGAGGAACTGCTTATCACACAGATGCGAAATACAACGAAGAGGTTTCCGATCCTAACAACGGCAACAAGGGACGAGTAGTTGAAAATGGAACAGAGGTTTATGACCAAGGAAACGGCGCGACTTACACATATATTAGCAAAGATAAATTTATAGAAATGATGACTAGAAACGGCACAAGCGAAGAGTTAGCTAGACAGTGGGCAGACATGATGGCTAACGGTGCGGGACTAATTCCTATTGGTGCCGAGGAGGATGGAACATATGAGTAGAGCAGATGAGATATTTGTTCAAATGTGTAAAGATATAATAGATAATGGCACAAGTACAGAAGGCGAGAAGGTTCGTCCTGTTTGGACAGACACTGGAGAAAGTGCTTATACGATTAAACAATTTGGAGTTGTCAATAGATATAATCTTAAGGAAGAGTTTCCTGCTGTGACACTTAGACGTACGGCGATTAAGAGCTGTACAAATGAAATGCTTTGGATTTGGCAGAAGAAATCTAATGATATTCATAACCTAAAGTCTACAGTTTGGGACGAATGGGCAGATGAACAAGGAACTATTGGTAAAGCGTACGGATACCAGATTGGAAAGCCTTATGCTCATCATGTATATCAGGAGGGTGAGGATTTAGAACCTTATCCATCGGCAGAGATTAAGGATGTAGAATGTGATACGGCAAAAGGTATTGTTAACAAAAAGTATGTGTATCTAGACCAGATTGATGGCGCGAGATTCGACCTTAGAAATAATCCTTTTTCTAGAAGAATAATTGTAAATATGTATAATCTTGAGGAACTTCACGATATGCATTTGTATCCATGCGCATATTCTATGACCTTTAATGTTACAACGAATAAAGAGAATGGCAACTTGGTGCTAAACGGTGTATTAAATCAACGCTCCCAAGATATATTGGCGGCAAATAATTGGAATGTGTGTCAGTATTCTGTTCTTTTATATATGCTTGCTAGAGATGTAGATATGGAAGTTGGAGAATTAGTACACGTTATAGCTGACGCGCACATTTATGATAGACATATTCCACTTGTGGAAGAATTGATTTCGAGAGAACAGCATGAAGCACCTAAGTTCTGGCTTAATCCTGAAGTTACTAACTTTTATGACTTTACAGAGGATGATATCAGATTAGATGATTATGTGACGGGAGAGCAGATTAAGAATATTCCGATTGCAGTATAGGAGATTGAGATGAATTTAATAGCAGCAGTAGATAATAATTGGGCTATAGGTAATAAGAATAAGTTGTTGGTTAGCATTCCAGATGATATGAAATTTTTTCGTGAGACAACTACTGGAAATGTAGTGGTTATGGGAAGGAAAACGCTCGAAAGCTTTCCGGGTAAGAAACCGCTTAAGAACAGGATTAATATTGTGCTGACAAGAGATGAAGAGTATTCGGTTGATGGTGCAATAATTGTTCATTCCAAGGAAGAACTAATGGAAGAACTTAAGAAATATGATACTGAAAATGTATATGTAATCGGTGGTGAAAGCATTTATCGTCTGTTAGAAGAAGAGTGTCAGGTTGCGTATATTACTCATATTGATTATGAATATGAAGCTGATGCACATTTCCCGGATTTAGAGGCAACAGGTCGATGGGAGAAGACTGAAGAATCAGAAGAGCAGACGTATTTTGATATTATTTACACATTTTGCAGATATAACAAGAGGTAGAGATGAATATTACAGGAAGAAAATTATTTGTAAAGGCCTTGCTTGAAGAAGGCGTAGATACAGTTTTTGCATACCCTGGTGGTATGATAACTGACATTTTAGATGAATTATATAAGACACCAGAGATTAGAGTGGTTTTGCCACGTCATGAGCAGGCGTTGATTCATGAAGCAGAAGGTTATGCGCGAGCTACAGGCAAGGCAGCAGTTTGCTTAGTTACATCAGGACCGGGAGCAACAAATACTGTAACTGGTATTGCAGATGCTTTCTATGACAGCATTCCACTAGTTGTATTTACTGGTCAAGTGCCACAAAGCCTTATTGGTAATGATGCATTTCAAGAGGTTGATATTGTAGGAATGACAAGAAGCGTTGTTAAATACGGCGTTACAGTTGATAGCCGTAAGAATTTAGCAACTACAATTAAGATGGGATTTCAAATTGCTCCTAGTGGTAAGCCAGGCCCAGTACTTATAGATATTCCTAAGAATATTCAAATTGAATCTGGTTCGGCAGAATACCCTAAGCATGTAGATATTAGGGGTTATAAGATTAATACAGAGCCACATATAGGTCAGCTTAAGAAGGCTTATAAATTGCTTAAGAATGCCAAGAAGCCTCTAATAATTGCTGGTGGCGGCGTTAACATAGCAAGAGCAAACGACTTACTTCGTGAGTTTGCAGAGAAGGTTAATGTTCCTGTAGTAACTACTATTATGGGTAAAGGTGCGTTGTCTTCTGACCATCCGCTTTATGTTGGTAACTGCGGTATGCATGGTCGCTTTGCAGCTAATCAGGCAGTTACACATTGTGATTTGTTGTTTTCAATCGGCACACGTTTTTCTGATAGAATCACTAGTAATTTAGAGAAGTTTGCTCCAGAAGCGAAGATTGTACATATAGATATTGATACTGCATCTATCTCTAGAAATGTAGTTGTAGATGTTCCTATAGTGTGTGATGCAGCTTCTGCTTTGGAGAAGTTAATTGAATATGCAGAGCCTAAGAATACAACTAATTGGATTGAAACCATTAGAGCTTGGGAAGAGGAAAATCCACTTGAAATGAGACGTGATGCAGGACTTAGTCCACAGATGATAATGGAGACAATTAACGAAGTATATCCAGATAGTATAATTACTACTGATGTTGGACAGCACCAGATGTGGGCAACACAGTATATTGAGATGAATGCATCTAAGCAAATGATTACTTCAGGTGGACTTGGAACTATGGGATTTGGATTCCCTGCAGCAGTTGGAGCTAAGATTGCTTGTCCAAACAAAGAAGTTGTAAGTATTACTGGTGACGGTGGATTCCAGATGAATATGCAAGAATTAGCAACTGCTGTTAGTGAGAAAGCAGGAGTTACTATTTGTATTCTTAATAATCATTATTTGGGAATGGTTCGTCAATTGCAGCAATTTTTCTATGGTAAGAGATACGAGATTACTTGTCTTAATAGAAATGTAGATTGTCCTACAGAATGTAAAGGACCAGGACCAGAGTGTCCTGAATATGCTCCTGATTTTGTAAAAATTGCAGAAGCTTATGGAGCAAAAGGAATTAGAGTAAGTGATCCTTCAGAAGTTAAAGCAGCGTTAGAAGAAGCAAAGAGTATAAAAGATAAACCAACAATTATTGAGTTTATGATTGCAACAGAAGAGCTTGTACTTCCAATGGTTAAGGGAGGAAACCCTCTTTCTGATATGATTCTTAAATAGTTTGAGAGGATTTTGTTATGAAAAATAGATGGATTTCATTATATGTGGAGAACAAAGTTGGTGTTTTGGCTAAGGTTTCTGGTTTGTTTTCAGGGAAGAACTATAATTTGCAAAGCCTGACTGTTGGAACAACAGAGCAGGAAGACATTTCAAGAATGACAATTTGTGTCAAAAGTGATGATGTGACATTTGAACAAATTAAGAAGCAGCTTAATAGAATGGTTGAAGTTATTAAGGTTATTGATATTACTAAGGCACCTCTTCATATGAAGGAACTTTTGTATGCCAAAATTGACAAAATAGGACCAGAGGAAAAATATCAAATATTCCATACGGCAGATGTTTTTGAAGTTAAAGTATGTGATGAGGGTGAGGATAGTCTTATATTAGAGTGTCTTCTTACAACGGAGTCCAATGACGAATTAATCAAATTATTAAAGAAGAAATTTAAGCATGTTGAGATAGTACGAGGCGGAGCTGTAGCTATGGAATCAATTTCTATTTCAAAACGCTAAATTTATGCTAAAGAAAAATTAAAAAATGTCGAAATAATACGTAAGGGGATTGTTGTAACGTGAATCAATCTCTTTAGAATATTATTGAAGGTGAAAGGAGGATGTTAACTATGAGAAATGTGTTTAAACGAATCGGTAGCGCATTTACCGTTGGCGTGCTTCTTTTTTCGTGCGTTTTTATTGGTGCGAAGGCGGATACTTTAAGCGACTTACAAGCACAGAAGTCGCAAGCAGAGGCTGAAAGAAATGCTTTGCAAAGTGAAGCAAATGGTCTTAATGCTAATTACAAAGATGTAAAGAGTCAGTATAATACATTGAAGAGCCAAGTTGATTCAACAAACAACAAGGTAAATGCGACGAATACAGAGATTGGTAATCTTAGCAAAGAGCTTTCAACTGCTAAGACTAATCAAGCAGAGCTTGAAGAAATGATGAAGGTACATATTAAGTATATGTACGAGAACAATCAGAAATCAATGCTAGAAATTTTTCTAGAAAGTAAATCGGTAGCGGAGTTTGTTGAAAGGGCAGAATATTTCTCTATTATAGCTGAGCAAGATAAGAAACTTCTTGAAGAATACAAACAAACTCAAATTGATGTTGCAAATAAGCAAGAATCATTAAATGCAAAGAAAGCAGAGTTAGAAGCACAATCGAATGAACTAGCAGGTCAAAAGCAAGAATTATCGAATCTTGTAGATCAAGCGGGTAGTGCATTAGCAGACAAGAAGGCAGAGGTTAATGCGGCGCAGTCAAATGTTGATGCAATTGAAAAGCAGATGAAAGAAGAAGAGCGACGCTTAGCAGCGGCTCATGCAGCAGAACAATTAGCTAAGCAGCAACAGATTATGGAAGAAATTAGACAGCAAGAAGAGAGCGGACAAGGCAAAGAGGATACTAGCCAAGCGATGTCTGGTTATTCTGAGTCGGATTTGAGACTGTTAGCTTGTATTATTGAAGCTGAGGCGGAGGGCGAGAGTTATGCAGGTAAGTTAGCCGTAGCGTCCGTTGTTATGAATAGAGTATTTTCATCTAAATTCCCTAATAGTATTTCGGGTGTAGTTTATCAAAAGAATCAATTTGAGCCAGCAAGTTCTGGCCGTTTGCAGAAGATTTTAGACGGCTCGCATGATGGAAGAAGAAGTATGAATGATAGTTACAGTGCCGCAAGAGAGGCTCTTAATGGAACAAGAACTGTAGATAAATTATTCTTCTGGGCAACATGGCTTGCTAATCAAAGAGGCTTGTCTGGTGGAATTACAATTGGTAATCATTATTTCTTCTAGGTCGTGATTACTTAAGGTTTTAACTTGAAATTATATAGGATAAATATTAATATAAACATAAGACAACACTGAAATTCAGTGTTGTCTTTTTGCGATAAATATACAAAAGGACTTGGAATTATGAATAATAGTTTGAATTATGATACGGTATGGCTTGATAGCATAGACAAGGTTGTAAAATTTATTGACCAAACAAAGCTACCTAATGAAATTATAATTAAAGAAACTGATGCTTTGCAGGAAATGTATGACGCAATCAAGAAGCTTGAGGTTAGAGGAGCGCCGGCTATAGGTGTTTTCGCAGCTCTATCGATGAGCGTGCTAGCAAGAAAAATTGATTCTGAGAAGGTAAGCGAATTTGTTGAGAAATTCAAAGCAGATTTGGATTATCTTAATAGTTCGAGACCTACAGCAGTGAATTTGTCTTGGGCGTTAAACTGCATGGAGATTGAACTTGAAAAGCAATTAAAAGATTTGATGGGGCTTGATATAAAGATGGCGTGTCATAGTAGTTTGACATTTTCGGCAGAAGAAAAACTAGAGGTGTTGTCTGCGTTAGAGTCTAGAGCAGTTGCGATTTGGGAAGAAGACATAGATGTCTGTAAGCGAATAGGTGAGAATGGAATGCAGTTCATTAAAAATGGAGATGGAATTCTCACTCATTGTAACGCAGGACGGCTTGCAACAGTACGCTTTGGTACAGCAACGGCGCCTATGTATTTGGCTCATGAAAATGGAATGGATATTCATGTGTATTGCGATGAAACAAGACCACTTTTGCAAGGAGCAAGACTTACTGCTTTTGAATTACAAGAGGCAGGGATTAATACGACTTTACAGTGTGACAATATGGTGTCAGCTCTGATGAGGGAAGGCAAGATAAATGCTGTATTTGTAGGGTGTGACAGAGTTGCAGCAAATGGAGATGTAGCAAACAAAATCGGAACTAGCGGGGTTGCAATTATAGCAAAGCATTACAATGTGCCCTTTTACGTGTGTGCACCATGTTCGACGATAGATATTAATTGCAAAACTGGAAATGATATTATAATAGAGCAAAGAAATTCTTCTGAAGTTACTGAAATGTGGTATAATATGCCTATGTCTCATAGAGATGTGGACGTATATAATCCAGCGTTTGATGTGACAGATCACGAGTTGATTACTGGAATTATTACTGAAAATGGGGTAGTGTCGTCTGATTTCGAACATGAGTTGGTAAGATTAAAAGAGTCGAAATAATAAGATGCTATTATTACAATATTATATTAGGAGGAAAGGAAAATGAGTGAAAAAGATCAATGCAGCAGTGCTTCAAGCTGTAGCAAAGAAAGCTGTGAAGGATGTCCATCTAAGGATAAAACAAGCTTTTTAGAGGATGCAAATGTTCTTTCAAATATTAAGCATGTTATAGGTGTTGTATCAGGAAAGGGTGGAGTAGGAAAAAGCTTCGTAACATCAACATTAGCAGCTAAGCTAACAGCAAAGGGCTATAAGGTTGGTATTTTGGATGCAGATATTACTGGTCCATCTATACCGAAGATGTTTGGTGTAAAGGGTCCTGCAGTAGCAGAGGAAGAAGGAACACGTCCAATTGTTGCTGAGGATGGAACTAAGATTATGTCTATTAATCTTCTTCTTGAGAACGAAGACGATCCAGTTATTTGGAGAGGCCCAGTAATTGCAGGTGTTGTAAAGCAATTTTGGACAGATATTATTTGGGGTGAATTAGACTATTTGTTAGTAGATATGCCTCCAGGAACAGGAGATGTTCCTTTGACTGTATTTCAATCACTTCCAGTAGATGGAATTGTGATTGTAACTTCACCACAAGAATTAGTTCAAATGATTGTTAAGAAGGCATACAATATGGCTGCTATGATGGATATTCCAGTACTTGGAGTAGTTGAGAATTATAGTTACCTTGAATGTCCAGATTGTGGCAAGAAGATGAGCATTTTCGGTGAAAGTCATATTGATGAGGTTGCATCAGAGTTGGGTATAAATGTACTTGGTAAGATGCCACTTAATCCTGAATTTGCATCTAAAGCAGATGCTGGTAAGATTTTTGAAAATGAGATTGATTTCCTTGATAAAGGTATTGAGATCGTTTCGAATTTGAAATAAGGATTATTATGCGTAGATTTTCTGCGTTTAAGAAAAAACCACGCTTTGTAGCGTGGTTTTTTATCCTTGTATAACATCTATAAATAGTTTTTCTATGTTTTCTCTAAGGTTTGGTTGTAATTCTGGAATACATTCGCCGAAAATTACACCGCCTGCCATAGTTGGGTGGCCACCACCATTTCCGATATCTTTGAGGGCTTGGTTGATAATCTGACCCGCATCTTTGTCATTATCCTCACTCCTAATTGAAAGCTTAATTTTATCATCGAATTTGGAATAAACTACAGAAAGTCTAACTTCTTCGGTGGATAATATAAAGTCTGAAATGATTGCAACTAATGAATTTGGACATTGAAATGGTATATAAGCAAAACCAAGTCGACCCTTGATGTGTATGCTTTTTAGAGCAGCCAAAAATGCATCAAAGTCTGATAAAACTAAGTGATTTCTACACATTTCTGTCACCGCATCGAAATCGCAATAATCAAAGAGATAATTAAACATTTCTAAATCTTCTTTTGTAGCACCTCTATTGAAATCATTAGTATCCATTTTGATAGCATAACATAATGCTGATGCTGTGTTTTTTGACGGTGTAATATTTGCTTCTCTGAAATAAGAGGCAATAATACTTGCGCAAGCACCAACAGGTCTTATATCCATCCAGTTGTAGGTGTTCTCTACAAATATAGGATGGTGATCAATACAATATATGTCGTTACATGCATCTAGCGACATGTTTGAATTGTTAAGTTGGGAATCAACCAGTATGTTTATAGCATCATTTAATTCGTTTTTAAATTCTTTTCTTGAAAATACAGTTATTTCGAAATTTGAAAGCATATTTTTCTGGTTGCTTCTTTCGATTTCACCATAGTAGCAGATAGTGCTTTCTATGTCATAGTGAGAGAGAAGCTCCTGCACACCCGCGGCACATGCAATTGCGTCAGGATCGGGAAAATCATGCGTATGAATAAATACTTTCTTTGTTTTGAAATAATCAAGTTGTTTTTGTGAAAACATTTTCTACCTCGTAATATTCTTTTAGCTATTGTAATTTGTGTAACTACTACTAAGTATTGATTATATCACAAGTAAATGTTAATTAGAAATGTGCAGAATGTTAAAAATTAGACAGAGAATTAATATGGAAATTAAATTCTACACAAAACCTTTATATTCTATTGTATCTATGATATAATTAACCTCGATTAATATTCTAGTAGAAGGAGTAAATTATTATGAAGCATGTAAAGACATTAAATACAAAGAAGTTATCTAAGACTGTAAAGAAGGGTGGATGTGGTGAATGCCAAACATCTTGCCAATCAGCATGTAAGACAAGCTGTACAGTTGGTAATCAAAGCTGTGAGAACAAAGATAATCAATAATTTTTGAATATGCTTTAAGAAACGGACCGACGCGAAAGCGTTCGGTCGGTTTTTATGTAAGAAATAGAATAGAAAAGAGATAAAAATGATACATCAATATAAAAACAATGGCTTTAACATAGTCATTGACGTTTATTCAGGAGCGATTCATATAGTAGATGAGCTAATGTATGATTTGATTAGCTTGTGTTCTGAGTCTGTAGAAGCAATTTGCGACAAGGAGAGTTCTGAGGATAAAGCAGTTAGCAAATGGTTTGAAGTTGATAAGGATAAGCTCGTAAAAGAGTTTATGTCAAACCACGATGTCGATGAAGAAGAGATTAAAGAAGCTCTTGGAGAAATAGATTCATTAGTTGAAGCAGAAGAATTATTTACTGAAGATGTTTACGAGAACTATATTATAGATTACAAGAAAAGACCAACAGTAGTTAAGGCTTTGTGCTTACATATCGCACATGATTGTAATTTGGCTTGCAAATATTGTTTTGCTGAAGAAGGTGAATATCATGGCAAGCGAGAATTGATGAGCTTTGAAGTTGGAAAGAAAGCGCTTGATTTCTTGGTGGCTAATTCTGGTAGTAGACGTAATCTTGAAGTAGATTTCTTTGGCGGAGAACCACTTATGAATTTTCAAGTGGTTAAGGATTTAGTTGCGTATGGACGTAGTCTAGAAGAGAAGCATGATAAGCATTTTAGATTTACATTAACAACTAATGGAGTTCTTCTTGACGATGATATAATGGCTTTTGCAAATAAAGAAATGGACAATGTGGTACTTTCTATTGACGGTAGACCAGAGATCCATAATTTGATGCGTCCATTCCCTAAGGGAGCAGATAGCTATGATTTGATTGTTCCTAAATTCCAAAAGTTTGCAGATAGTAGAAACCAAGAGAAGTATTATGTGAGAGGAACATTTACAAGAAATAATCTAGATTTCTCTGAAGATGTAATCCACTTGGCGAATCTAGGCTTCAAGCAAATATCTGTTGAGCCAGTTGTGGCACAAGAAACTGATGATTATGCCTTGCGCGAAGAAGATTTGCCTAAGCTATTTGAAGAATATGATAAATTAGCAGCAGAAATGGTTAGAAGAAGAAATACGGACAAGGATTTCAATTTCTTCCATTTTATGATTGACTTAGAAGGTGGGCCATGCGTTGCTAAGAGACTTAGTGGATGTGGTTCTGGAACAGAGTACTTGGCAGTGACTCCTACTGGTGACTTGTATCCATGTCATCAATTTGTTGGAAATACAGATTTCTTAATGGGAAATGTTGATGATGGAGTTGTCAACACTGAGCTAAGAGATGAGTTTAAGTGCTGCAATGTATATGCCAAAGACAAATGTAGAAAGTGCTTTGCTAAATTTTATTGTAGCGGAGGATGTGCAGCAAATTCATATAATTTCCATGGAAGCATTTTAGATGCTTATGATGTGGGCTGTGCACTTCAGAAGAAGCGTGTTGAATGTGCAATTATGATGAAGGCTGCAGAAGGAGATGTGAAATAATGAAAAATATGAAGAAGGGAACTGCTGTTGTATGGATTATTTTATTTGTGCTATTAACAGCAGGGCTAGTATATGAAGCGGTAGTAATACTTCTTACAGGAGGCTTAGGAGCAGACCAGAATATTAAGCTTGGTCTAGACCTTGCAGGTGGTGCAAGTATTACATACGAAGCAGAAGGTGATACACCAACCGAAGCGCAAATGAATGATACGATTTATAAGCTTCAACAACGTATTGAGAATGACCTTGGTTCAAGCTCTCAGACAACTGAGGCTAGTGTATACAAGGTTGGTGATAGACGAATCGCTGTAGAAATTCCTGGTATAAAGGATGCTAACTCAGTTCTTGAAGAATTAGGTACACCTGGTGATTTATATTTTATAGCTCAAACAGATTCGACTGGTGCTGAAAATTATTCTTATGATTATATGACAGGTGGCTACAAGCTAAATAAGGATTTGAACACATTAAAGGCAGATGGTTCTATTGTGCTTACAGGTTCAGAGGTTAGTGAAGCAGTTGCAACATATCAGAAGGATCAAGCAACTAACGCTCAGACACCTGTTGTTTCAATTACATTAAATGATAAGGGTACACAAGCTTTTGGTGAAGCTACAACTAAGGCTTATCAAAGTGGTCAATCTATTGGTATCTACTATGATGGAAAATTCGTAAGTGTTCCTAAGGTTAATGCAGCAATTACAGATGGCAAATGTATAGTAGAAGGTATGGCTAATTTCGAAGAAGCAGAAAGCCTTGCTTCTTATATTCGTATTGGTGGCCTTGACATCAAGCTTAACGAGATTCAATCTCAAATTGTTGGAGCACAGCTTGGTTCTGATGCAGTATCTTCTAGTTTGTTAGCAGGTCTGATTGGTCTTATAGCTGTAATCATAATTATGATTGTGATTTATAGATTCCCAGGTTTAATGGCAAGCTTGGCATTGGTATTCTATACAGCGCTTGTGATATTTATGATTTGGGCATTTGAGATTACATTAACTTTGCCAGGTATAGCAGGTATTGTTCTGTCGGTTGGTATGGCAGTAGATGCCAACGTAATTATCTTTGCGAGAATTAAAGAAGAGCTAGCAGCAGGGCACGACACTAAGACGTCAGTAGAAGCTGGTTTCCATAAGGCATTATCAGCTATCTTAGATGGAAATGTTACAACCTTGATTGCGGCTGCAGTACTTTATTTCATTGGTTCTGGTACAGTTAAAGGCTTTGCAATTACACTTGCACTTGGTGTAGTACTTTCAATGTTTACAGCTCTTGTTGTAACAAGAATTTTACTGAACTCATTTGTTGCACTTGGGGTTACAAATGTTAAGTTGTTTGGTAAAGCTAAGAAGAGAAAGCCTGTCGACTTTGTAGGTAAGAAGGCGGTATTCTTTACTATTTCATCTATAGTAATTGTCGCTGGTTTAGTTGCAATGGCGGTAAATGCTGGACTTGGAAATAAGGCATTGAATTATAGTTTGGAATTCTCTGGTGGTACTTCAACAACTATTAATTTGGACAAAGAATACTCACTACAAGATGTAGATGAAGAAATTGTTCCTTTAGTTAGCAAGGTTACAGGAGACAATGATATTCAAGTTCAAGTTGTAGACGGTAACAAGCAAGTAGTTGTTAAGACTAGAACCCTTAACTTAGAAGAAAGAGAAGCCTTAGATAAGATTTTATTAGAAAATAAGGGAATACAAGAATCTGACATTTCTTCAGAAAACATTAGCTCAATGATTTCTAGTGAAATGCGTCAGGAATCAATTATTGCTATTATTGTTGCAGCTATCGCAATGTTAATTTACATTTGGTTTAGATTTAAGGATGTAAGATATGCGTCATCTGCTATTATTGCATTGATTCACGACGTTTTGGTAGTACTTACTCTTTATGCAACATGTAGACTTACTGTAGGTCTAACATTTATAGCGTGTATGCTAACGGTAATAGGTTATTCCGTTAATGATACAATTGTTATTTTCGATAGAATTCGTGAAAATGAGAAGAAGATGATAAAGCGTGAGGCAGAAGATTACAAGAAGCTATGTAATGAGAGTATAACTCAGACATTATCACGTTCGGTTTCTACATCATTAACAACGGCTGTAATGGTTGTTATGCTTTTGATATTTGGTGTAACATCTATTAAAGAATTTGCTATTCCATTGTTGCTTGGTGTTGTAGTTGGTACATATTCATCAATTTGTCTTGCTACAGAGCTTTGGTATATTATGAAGGTTCATATTGGTAATAAAAATGCTAAGAATGGTAGCAACAAAGGAAACAAAAATTCTAAGAAAAATAAAAACAATAAACCAAGTAAAAAAGATATAAAAGAACAAAAGAAAATGAATGATGGTATTATGGTTTAAGGAGGAGAAAACATGTACACATTTGAAGACATTAAAAACACAGATCCACAGGTTGCTAAGGCACTACAAGCAGAGTCAGATAGACAATCAAGTCACATCGAGCTTATTGCATCAGAGAACTGGGTTAGCCCAGCAGTGATGTCTGCTATGGGTTCAATATTTACAAATAAGTATGCCGAAGGATATCCAGGTAAGAGATATTATGGCGGATGTGAATGCGTAGACGTTGTAGAGGATTTAGCAAGAGATAGAGCAAAGGAATTATTTGGTTGTGATTATGTAAATGTTCAACCACACTCAGGAGCGCAAGCTAACATGGCAGTTCAATTAGCAGTTCTTGAGCCAGGTGATACTGTTATGGGTATGAACCTAGATCACGGCGGACATTTAACACATGGTTCACCAGTTAACTTCTCAGGTTTGTATTTTAATATCGTACCTTACGGTGTTAACGATGAAGGATTTATTGATTATGATGAAGTAGAAAGAATTGCATTAGATTGCAAGCCAAAGATGATTATCGCTGGTGCTTCAGCTTATGCTCGTGCAATCGATTTCAAGAGATTTAGAGAAATTGCTGATAAAGTAGACGCAGTTCTTATGGTAGATATGGCTCATATTGCAGGACTTGTTGCTGCAGGCTTACATGAGTCACCAGTACCATATGCTGATATTGTTACAACAACAACTCATAAGACACTTCGTGGACCAAGAGGTGGAATGATTATGGCTACAGCAGAGGCAAATGAGAAGTTCAACTTCAACAAAGCTGTATTCCCAGGTATTCAAGGTGGTCCTTTAATGCATGTTATCGCTGCTAAGGCAGTATGCTTTAAGGAAGCTTTAGACCCTTCTTTCAAGGAATATATGACAAATGTAGCTAATAATGCACAAGCGCTTGCTAAAGGTCTTATGGATAGAGGTGTTAAGATTGTTTCTGGTGGTACAGATAATCACTTAATGCTTGTAGATTTAACACCATTTGAATTAACAGGTAAGGCTATTGAGAAGTTGTTAGACGAGGCTCACATTACAGCTAATAAGAATACTATTCCTAATGATCCAAAATCTCCATTTGTTACATCTGGTATTCGTCTTGGAACACCAGCAGCAACAAGTCGTGGACTTAACGAAGCAGATTTTGATCAAGTGGCAGAAGCTATTGCAACTGTTATTAAGGAAGGTGAAGCAGGCGTTCCTAAGGCAAGAGCAATTGTTGATGAGTTAACAGCTAAGTATCCACTTAATGGTGCACTATAGAGTGTATATTCTTACTATATGTAGTTAAGGAGAGGCGAAATGATAGATATAAAATTCTTACGCGAGAATCCAGATGCGGTCAAAGAGAATATTAAGAAGAAGTATCAAGAGCATAAACTAGAACTAGTAGATCAAGTTATTGGTCTTGATGATAAGAGAAGAGCAACTCAACAAGAGGCTGACGACCTTCGTGCAAAGATGAATCAGACATCTAAGCAGATTGGTATGCTTATGGGACAAGGCAAGAAGGAAGAAGCGGAAAAGGTTAAGGCTGAAGTTGCTAGCATTAAGCAGAAGATCAAAGATTTAGAGCCAGTTGAGAAGGAACTTAATGATAAAGTTATGGATATTATGATGAAGATTCCTAATATCATTGATCCATCTGTTCCAATTGGTCCTGACGATTCAGCTAACGAAGAGATTGAGAAGTTCGGAGAGCCTGTAACACCTGATTTTGAGATTCCATATCATACTGATATTATGGCAAGATTCGATGGAATTGATCTAGATTCAGCGGGCAAGGTTGCTGGTAATGGCTTCTATTATCTAATGGGAGATATTGCAAGACTTCATTCAGCAATGACTAGTTATGCAAGAGATTTCATGATTGATAGAGATTTTACATATTGTATTCCACCATTTATGATTAGAAGTAATGTCGTAACTGGCGTTATGAGTTTTGAAGAGATGGATGCAATGATGTATAAGATTGAAGGAGAAGACTTATATTTGATAGGTACTTCGGAACACTCTATGATTGGTAAATTCATCGACACAATGAATGATGAAGCAACTTTACCACAGAAGCTCACATCTTATAGTCCATGCTTCAGAAAAGAGAAAGGTGCGCACGGTATCGAAGAACGTGGTGTATATAGAATACATCAGTTTGAGAAGCAAGAGATGATTGTTGTGTGTAAGCCAGAAGATTCAATGAAGTACTATGATGTATTGTGGAAGAACACAGTAGATTTATTTAGAAGTCTTGATATACCTGTAAGAACATTAGAGTGTTGCTCGGGTGATTTGGCAGATCTTAAGGTTAAATCTTGCGATGTAGAGGCTTGGTCGCCACGTCAACAGAAATATTTTGAAGTTGGTTCATGTTCCAACTTGGGAGATGCTCAAGCAAGACGTCTCAAAATCCGTGTTAAAGGTGAAGATGGAAAGAAATATTTTGCACATACATTGAATAACACTGTTGTTGCTCCACCAAGAATGCTTATTGCATTTCTAGAGAACAACTTAAACGAAGATGGTTCTGTTAATATTCCTGTAGCACTTCGTCCTTATATGGGAGGAGTTGAAAAGATTATTCCAAAGAACTGATTTGGTTTATGTAAGACAGTAGTATAGAGAATGATTATGAAGTGGTACTTTTTGTATCACTTCTATTTTTAGGAGGATAATTATGGTAATAGCAGTTACACATGATAATGGAAATGTTGGACAACATTTTGGTCATGCCAAGGAGTTTAAATTATACGAGATAGAAGATATGAAGATTCAAGACCAAGCTGTAGTTAGTAACTATGGTGAAGGTGGTCATGAAGCAGCTTGTATGCTTATGGAGGATTATAATGTTTCAGTTCTAATTTGCGATAATATAGGACAAAGCGCAGTAGATGGATTGCAAGAATTAAGTGTCTCAGTAATTCCTAGTGTTGAAGGAACTTGTGATGATGCTGTAAAAGATTTTCTTGATGGTAGCCTTATGGCACAAGTAACAGGTGGTTGTGCTACTTGTGGAACACACGACGGAGGTTCATGTTGTGGCTCTTCAGGTGGATGTGGTGGCTGCTGTGGATAAGAAATAATTATTATTTATTGATGTTCTTCTTGTCTAGGTTATAGTTTATTATATATATAATTATGTTAGCTGAAACCATAACTATGTTAATAATATAAACTACTAGAACATAATTAATTTGACCGGTAACTATTTTGGCAATTATTCCAAAGATATAACCGGCAGTAATTAATAGGATGAAATAAATACTCATGCCTTTTGCAGATTTCGCTCTGATATTTCTAATAAGATTGAAAGGCCATGAGAAGCCAAAGCAAATAAGCATAAGGGTTTCGAAAATGTTAGATATTCCTAGATTTGCTATTAATTCGTTAATGTTTTGCATAAAAAGGTCCTCCATATTTTTGCTTTAAAATACCCGTTTACGTGAAGTAAACGGGTTTTGTTTATTTTCTTGCATTTTGTTTTTTGATAGCTGCACGTTTTCTTTCAGTTGGATCAAGTAAACGCTTTCTAATTCTAAGTGACTCTGGTGTTACTTCTAGAAGCTCATCTGTATCAATGAAATCAATGGCTTGCTCTAGAGATAAAATTTTAGGTGGTGTAAGGGTTAACGCTTCGTCAGCAGATGATGAACGAGTATTAGTTAAATGTTTTTTCTTGCAAACATTTAATTCAATATCTTCTGCTCTAGAACAAGAACCAATAACCATTCCAGAATAAACCTTTTCACCAGGTCCTATAAATAATTGTCCTCTGTCTTGTGCAGAGAAAAGTCCATAAGCAACGGATTCTCCTGTTTCAAATGCTATAAGAGAACCTAACTGTCTATATTCTATATCGCCCTTGTAAGGTTCATATCCATCAAAGATTGTATTTAAAATACCATTTCCCTTTGTGTCAGTAAGGAAATCGCCACGATAACCAATTAAACCACGTGATGGGATTTTGAACTCGATTCTAGTATATCCACCAGCAATAGGAGTCATGTTTTGAAGCTCGCCTTTTCTTAGGCTAAGCTTTTCAATAACGGCACCTGTAAACTCGTCTGGTACGTCAACATACGCTATTTCCATAGGCTCTAATCTTTTACCGTTTTCATCTTCCTTGTATAAAACTTCAGCTTTAGATACAGCAAATTCATAGCCTTCACGACGCATATTTTCGATAAGAACTGATAAATGTAACTCACCTCTTCCAGAAACCTTGTAGCTATCAGCAGAGTCAGTTTCTTCTACGCGAAGAGATACATCAGTATTTAACTCTTTGAATAATCTATCACGAATGTGTCTACTAGTAACAAATTTACCTTCTTGTCCAGCAAATGGAGAATCATTTACGATGAAGTTCATTGAAATAGTAGGCTCCGAAATTTTCTGGAATTCGATTGCTTCTGGAGCATCTACGGCACAAATTGTATCTCCAATGTGAATGTCAGCAATACCTGATATTGCAACGATTGAACCGATTTTTGCTTCATCAACATCTGTTTTGTCTAGACCCTCAAATTCATATAGCTTATTGATACGTACTTTGTTACATTTCTCAGGATCATGTGCGTTTACAACAACAGCTTCTTGATTGATTTTAAGAGAGCCGTTATCAACCTTTCCGATACCGATACGACCTACATATTCGTTGTAGTCGATAGTACTGATAAGTACTTGTGTGTTGGCATCAGGATCACCAGTAGGTGCAGGAATATGATCGATAATAGTTTCAAATAATGGAATCATATCCTTTTTTTCGTCTGCCAAATCACGAACTGCAAAACCTTGTTTGGCAGAGGCATAAATGAAAGGACAGTCAAGCTGCTCGTCAGACGCGTCAAGGTCCATAAGTAGCTCTAATACTTCGTCAATTACTTCGTCTGGTCTAGCTTCTGGTCTGTCGATTTTGTTGATACAACAAATAATTGGAAGGTCAAGCTCTAAAGCCTTCATAAGAACGAACTTTGTCTGTGGCATCGCACCTTCAAAAGCGTCAACTACAAGAACAACTCCGTTTACCATTTTGAGTACACGTTCAACCTCGCCACCGAAGTCCGCATGGCCTGGGGTATCGATAATGTTAATCTTTGTATCCTTGTATTGAACAGCAGTGTTCTTTGAAAGGATAGTGATTCCACGTTCTTTTTCGATATCGTTAGAATCCATTATTCTTTCAGCGACCTCTTGATTCTCACGGAAAACACCACTTTGCTTAAGTAATTCGTCAACAAGTGTAGTCTTACCATGGTCAACATGGGCTATAATTGCAATGTTTCTTATGTCGTTTCTTTCCTGTATCATGTCTAGTCCTTTCTGGAAATGTATTAGTTATATAAAATGTTTAACATTTTCATTTACATTTAATCGGTATAAAGCACCATGTAAAATTATAGTTTAGTGCTATAAGTAAATTCAATGTATAAAATGTAGGAAAAAAGCGGTAAAAACGTAATATTATTGTAGATTATATAAATATAAGTAGGCTATGTTTTGTTGACATATACGCTAACAGTGTTATAATTGTTGATAGAATATGAGATAGAGGTTGCGTGTTTTATTAGTAAATCATTGGATGTTGCAGGACAGAAGAAGATGATTGAGAGGAAAACTCGCCGAAAGAGATGTAACTGCATTACATTTTCTTGGGCATAAGTTGAATAAGCTTATGACTGTCATCTTACGAGATGGGGAGCTATCGGATCTAGAGTGTTAGACCAGCAACCCAGTGTTGTTGGTTTTTTATTTTTTATGAAAAGGAGTATGATATGTCAATATTTACAGGCTCAGGTGTTGCTATTGTTACACCAATGAAAGAAAATCTTGAAGTTAACTATGATAAGCTAGAAGAACTTGTTAATTTCCATATTGATAATGGAACTGATTCGATTATTATAGTTGGTACAACAGGAGAAGGTGCTACTCTTTCTATGGAGGAGCATAGAACTACAATCAAAAGATGTGTAGAATTTGCAAAGGGAAGAATTCCAATTGTAGCAGGAACTGGTTCTAACAATACCAAATGTGCAATTCAGCTTACAAAAGAAGCTGAAGAAGACGGAGCTGATGCTGCACTTATTGTTACACCATATTACAATAAGGCGACTCAACAAGGCTTGATCAATCACTACAGCATGATAGCTGACGAAACTAAGTTGCCTATCATTCTTTACAATGTTCCAGGTAGAACAGGAACTAACATTTTACCGGAGACAGTTGCTACATTATATAATAGCAAGGAGAATATTGTTGGTCTTAAAGAGGCAACAGGCAATATGGCTCAAGCTTCAGAGACAATGAGACTTTGTGATGGTAAGATTGATATGTATTCTGGTGAAGACGGATTGGTGGTGCCGTTGATGTCAATCGGAGCCGTAGGTGTAATTTCTGTTATGGCAAATATTGCACCACAACAGACTCACGATATGTGCCAAGCATTTTTCGACGGAGACTTGAAGAAGGCTAGAGACCTTCAGTTCAAGGCAATTCCAGTTGTTGATGCGTTATTCTCAGAGGTAAATCCTATCCCTGTCAAGAAGGCTCTCAATCTTATGGGAATGGAAGTTGGCTCACTTCGCCCACCTCTATGTGAGATGTCAGATGCAGCAGCTAAGAATTTGGAAAATGCTATGAAAGAATATGGACTTATATAGAAAGTTGAGGAAATAAAATGACAAAGGTTATTATGCATGGTTGTAACGGTCATATGGGACGTGTTATAACAGATATTTGTAAGAAGGATGAGGGAGTAGAAATTGTTGCTGGTGTTGATCCATATACTGGTGTAGACAATGATTATCCTGTATTCGAATCAATTGATAAATGTGATGTAGAGGCTGATGTTGTAATTGATTTTTCTAATCCAGCAAGTACAGATAATTTGCTAAAGTATTGTGAAGATAAAGGTATTGGAGCAGTTCTTTGTACAACTGGTTTGACACCTGAGCAATTACAAGCAGTTGAAGAGACTGCTAAGAAGACAGCAATTCTTAAGTCTGCTAATATGTCTTTAGGTATTAATACATTGCTTGATTTGGTTAAGAAGGCGACAAATGTATTTGTAGAGGCTGGATTCGATGTTGAGATAGTTGAGAAGCATCATAATCAAAAATTAGATGCACCATCAGGAACAGCTCTTGCATTAGCAGATTCTATCAATGAAGAGCTTAATAATGAATATGAATATTGCTATGACAGAAGCGCTAGAAATACTAAGCGTCCTGAAAAAGAAATAGGTATTTCTGCAGTTAGAGGTGGAACAATTGTAGGTGATCATGATGTTATTTTCGCAGGAACTGACGAAGTGATTACACTTAGCCATACAGCATATTCTAAGTCAGTATTTGCTAAAGGCGCTGTTGAAGCAGCTAAGTTCTTAGCAGGTAAACCAGCTGGACATTATGATATGAGAGATGTTATAGCGTCGAAGTAGTGATAAGAATTTTGAAATAGAAGAAAGTTATTTTGAAAAAGGCGGGATTTTCCCGCCTTTTTTTGTTGTCTAGAATATTCTATTTCAGTTTTCCATTTTCTTTCTCGTGTTTCATAATTGCTTGCCGTATCAAATAAATCACTTGACCATTGATGGAGCGACCTTCGTATTCGGCAAGGCTCTTTAACTTGTTATGAGTTCCTGAATCAATTCTTAGACCTAAGTGTTTATCTTTATCCATATTGTTCTCCTTGAATCTTAATATAAGTTCATTTTAAGTCGACGAAGTGTTATTATGTCATAAATGGACTTATTTTAAGTACATAAATAATTTTTGAGGTGTTTAAAGTCTACCTTTATAGAGTAAAAGTTTTTTATAAAGGAGGCGGTATGATGGGAGAATATGGTTATATTCGTGTGTCATCAAAAGATCAAAATCCAGAGAGACAGATAAAGGCTGTTATGGATAACGGAATAATTAAAAAGAATATATTTGTGGATCATATGTCAGGAAAGAATTTTGATAGACCACAATATAAAAAGATGCTAAAAAAGCTGAAGCCACATGATTTACTTGTAATAAAGAGTATTGATAGACTCGGAAGGAATTATGAGGAAATATTAGAGCAATGGCGGATTCTAACTAAGGAGAAAAATGTAGATATTCAGGTGTTAGATATGCCACTCTTAAATACAAGGACGGATGTGGATGGATTAACAGGAGTTTTTATTGCGGATTTGGTCTTGCAAATATTAGCTTATGTGGCAGAGACAGAACGAACCTTTATTAAGCAACGGCAAGCGGAAGGAATTGCACTTGCAAAGGCAAATGGAGTTCATTTTGGTTGCCAGAAGATTGAACTAGGGGACGAAGCAAAAAAGATATTTAACCTATGGGAAAATGGAGAAATAACAGCAAATGAAGCAGCGAAACGATTGAATATTAGTAGATCAACATTTTATAGACGATGTAGAGAAGAAAAGTATTCCAAAATGTAGACTTTGTGACACCTTTATAAAAATCTAGTTTTACATACAAATATCATAAAAAAACCCACATATATTGAGTATAAACCATATGTGTCACAAAGTCTGCTTTGTGACACATATAGATTGCTAGAAGTGGGAGACTAATGATGACAAAGGAAAAAGAACTAACTGGCTATCCATCTATTGATAAGCCGTGGCAGAAGTATTATTCAAAAGAAGTAATTGAAGCTGAGTTACCACAGGGTAATTTATATGAATATATGTATCAACAGACATGCACTTTGAAAAATAAGTATTGTTTGAATTATTTTGGCAAAAGAATTTCATATAAAGAGTTTTACAAGAAAATTTATGAAACAGCAGCGGCACTGACAAAGCTAGGTGTACAACAAGGGGATGTGGTAAGCATTTGCGTTCTGACAATGCCTGAGAGTTACTACTTACTTTATGCAGTAAATATGTTAGGTGCGATTTGTAATTATGTTGGCGTAAATAATTCTGTTGATGAAATTCGAAAAAGAGTATTGACCACAGAAAGTAGATTTGTGTTTACCGTAGGCATAGTGCAAGAAAATGTGGTTAAGGCAATTGGTGATCAGAAGGATATAAAAGTAGTTTCAATTCCGATATACAATTCAATGCCAGTTTCGTTATCAATGTTATTAAAAGCCAAGGATAAGAAACAAGAGACTTCTGACGTAATGTCATGGAATAAGTTTTTACAGAATGGAAGAGGGACAACCTTTGAGATAAAGAAAGGCGATGTAAATGCGCCAGCAATTATTGAGTACACTAACGGAACAACAGGTGAATCCAAAGGTGCATTACATCCAAATCAAACAGCAAATATGATTGCATATAATTATGCAAATGTTGGGGATTTAATGGTGTTTCAACCTGGAGATAAATTTCTTAATATTCTTCCACCGTTTTATGCGTATGGAATCTTTGTTGGAGCGCATATGCCAATATGTTTGGGTGTAGAAGTGTATCTTTGCACAAGTCCTGATCCAGAGGAAGTGGCAAAGAGTTTTAAGAAATATAAACCGAACCATTTTACAGGTAGCCCAGCACATATCAATGCCATCATAGAAGATGAGACTGTGAAAAGAATGGATTTGTCATTTTTACAGACAGTTGCATATGGCGGTGATGGTGTAAATGAGGAGTGGACAAGAAATGTAAATACATTTCTAAAGGAGCATGGCGCACCGCATGAGGTGATTGCAGGGTATGGCATGACCGAGGTGGCAGGTACTTTTTGTACAGAAATGCAAAATCTAAATAAGATGATTCCATTTCCAAAGAATATCATTCGTGTTCGAAATGTAGATACGGAAGAAGATTTAAAGTGTAACCAAGAAGGTGAAATTTACATAACAGGTCCAACTTTAATGAATGGTTATTATGTCAATGAAGAAATGACAGATGAAGCAATTCGAATTATTGATGGTGTGCGATGGTTAAAAACAGGCGATTTGGGATATGTCACGGAAGATGGTGGACTTGTAATTAGTGGAAGACTTAAGAGAATTTATTGGACAATTGCTGAAGATGGCGGTGTATACAGAGTATATCCAATGAAGATAGAACAGATAATTGATACCCATGAAAATGTAGAGCGTTCTGCTGTTGTTGGTATCAAGAATGATGATAAAGGCTATTTAACATTTGCAATGTTGGTGCTTCATTCTGACGAACAAATGGAACAAACGATTGCAGAAGTGAAAGCACTTTGCAAAGAGTCTTTGGATTCTAGTTCACAACCATTTAAGTATCGTGTGGTAGATTCATTGCCGATGACAGTGGCAGGAAAAGTGGACTACAAGAGGATAGAAGATATGCTTACGAACCAGGGATAGAGGAGACAAAAGATGATTTTTACAGAACAGACAGATAAATTGCCATCAGTTGCAAGGTTGCATGAAAAAGGAGCGAAATTTTCGGAAAAACATCCTGTGATTCCACCAGTGAACATATATACATTGTTAAATATGATGTGCAAGAAATTTTGGGATGAACAAGCTGTGGATTGTTTGGATGTATCAATGAATTTTAGAGAACTATTCTCGGCGTCTGATACTTTTTCAAAGACTTTAGTAGAAATAGGTATTGGTAAGAAAGATATTGTTGTAATTGCAACACCTAATTATTATCAGTCGATTGTAGCGTTTATGGCGGCAAATAAGATTGGTGCTGTGGTAACATTTCTAAATTCAAGATCTACGATTGAGGAAATAGAAGAATATCTTATCAAATATAATGCGCCTCTTTTTATTAATTATGATGCGCCAGAAGAAGATAATAGAAAGATTCTAAAAGCAACAAAAGTAAAGAACATAATTACGCTGAATAAAGCAGAAGTAAATAAAGAATTACATAAATGTGAATATGATAAGACAGTACAATGTATGTCATTTAATCAAGCATATAGCATTGGATTAGATAGTTGTGCGAAGGCGAAGAACGCAATTGCTGGAAATGTACCTGCAGTTATTCTGTATACAAGTGGAACTACTGGAAAACCTAAAGCAGTAGTACTTTCAAATGTGAATGTTATAGCGACTGCAATTTATCTTAAAAATTCATCGCGTGTGACAGACCGTAGAGGGGAAAAGAGTTTGGTATGTGTTCCGTTTTGCTATCCTTATGGATTTGTCACATCGGTACTAATGTCTTTATTATGTGGACGCACAGTAATTCTTGGGCCTGATATTTCGAAAGATAATATTTCTTACTATATGACAAAATCACCCAATATTATATTTGGAAGTCCTGCATTATTACAGTTGACTATGCGTAATGTTCCAGAAGATCAAGACCTTTCATCTATAGATACTTTTATTTCAGGTGGAGATTTTTTGAATGGAAAGGTTGCGAATGAAGGTCTAGAGTTTTTTAAAAAGCATAACTGCAATTGCAAAATTGTTAATGGTTCTGGAAATGCAGAAACATGTGGCGGAAATACGAATGCGTATGGACATGATTTACCAATGCTTAGTGTTGGCTATCCATACATTGGTGTGAGTGCAATTGTAGTAGATGAAAATGATAATGAACTTCCTTATGGGGAAGAAGGAATGCTTTGCTTGTCTGGTAAAAATGTATTTATGGGCTATTACAAAAATCCAGAACTTACGAATGAAGCTAAGTTTACATATAAAGGGAAAGAATACATTAGAACAGGAACAAATGGACGCTTATTATTAGATGGTTCATTCGAACTTACAGGAAGAGCATCTAGATTTTATATTATTTCATCTTTGAATAAGGTTTATTGCGATCATGTTCAGCAAGTGCTTAATGCTATTGAATGTGTAAAGATGTCTGCGGTTGTAAAGAAAGATGATAAAGATAATCTTTATGTAGGGCATGCATTTGTGATTTTGAAAGATGGCGTAAAAGCAAATGAAGAGACGAAAGAATATATTCTTGAAAAGTGTAAGCATGAGGTTTTAATACAGAGCGGAGAAAAAGTTATTTTAAAGCCGTATGAAATACCAGCGGATATAACATTTGTAGATACATTCCCATATACAATGGCGGATAAGATTGATTATGGGAAATTGGAGCAAATTGTGAACAATTAGAGTTCGATACAGGGGAAAATAGATGAAAGATGAAAATCAACTCTTGAAACGGAAATAAAAAGTGGAAATAGAAAGCAATTCAGAGAATATGTTAATTATTCAAAGAATTTAGTTCGACAAATAGTTAATATGGATAAATCAACAATTGTAGATGTTGAAGCAGGTGTTTGATTTGCCCTTTTTCCATTATATGTAAATATTGGAGTTAGTAAAAGTATCTCTAATAATAGATAAAAGGGGGAATTGCTACTTTTAGACCAGTTGATGAATTTTCATAATACAAAACGAGAATGTAAGATAGGATGTAGAAAGTTGGAGGTATAGGATTATGGCAGAGAAAATACAATTCATTTCAACAGAGATAAATGAAAAAATAAAAGAAGATTTTGTTTTTGTTTCATATTGTCAAACTAATGAAAAGGTTATTGAGTTAGTGAAAAAAATGGCAGTTTTTTTGGAGTTAAGAGGTATAAATGTTGTTTATGATAAAGGCGGTCTTATGGGAGGAGAGGAACTTGAAGAATTTCAAAAATTAATTTTGCATAATAATTGTAAAAAAGTGTTAGTTGTTTGTGATAAGTACTATTTTGAACGTGCGAATAATGAAGTTGTTGGGGTAGGTAAAGAATATAAATATATCTATTCCGACTATAGTGAGGCTACTGCTTCTAAATATTTAGCAATTACGATTGACAAAAATCGAAATAGTATTGTACCTATATTTGAATCCAAAATTAGTCTGGATATTGTGGAAAATACAGATATTGCCATGTGTTGTGACAATGTATTGCAAACAGATAAGAAAAAATGTTCTTTGATATCTAAAGAAGTGGATGAATTATATAGAGATGCGGATAGCCTATCAACACATGGTGATTTCATTTCAGCATTAAAAAAAATAAATTTGGCTATCTTAATGAGCCAAGATTTAAGAAAAAATTTATCACTAAAATGTAAACTATACAATTTGAAATTATATATTCAAATTAAGGGTGATTGTTATGATGATACTACTCGACAGGCAGTTGAGTTTTTAAAAGATAATATTGGAAAGGGGAGTCTTGCTGCCTCTACAAGAGCAATTGGATATCACAATTGTTCTATAGTATATGATTATTGCAGCGATGAAATTGAAGCAGAGCATTGCGCAAAAAAAGCTTATAACATTGCATTAAAGTATGGTATTGATGAACAATACACATATGCATTACATCTGTCAAATTTGTATTATAAATATAAAGAGTATTCAAAGTCGTTGAAGGTTATTACGGAAGCAAAAAATATTTTTTACATCAGTAATTCAGATTTGAATAGTTTAACGCCTTATGAATATAGTTGGTATTTTAAAATTTGCGTGACGGAATGCGGATTATTAGTGGAAAATGCAAATGCGATGTCTGGGGGAAAGAAAAACAAAGCATGGGAAACTATGGTTAATGCTAGTAATCAGCTTGTAAAGCTTCTTTTCGAGTGTAGGTATGATGAACTGTTGAATGATGAAGAGTGTGTCGAACTTTATAAACAAGTTTCTGAGATATTTAAGAAATTAAGTGAGTATAAAAAGAATGAAGTTTAATTTTAAAATATGATGGTGTGAAAATTTGAAATAAAAATCATTGACTAAAATTATTTGAGAGAGGACAAGAATATGATAAACAATGATAAAGAATATATTCAAAGATATGATGCGGGACAAACAGCAGTAGATAGGGGAAAGTGGAGATTGGCATATGATTGCTTTTTTGATTGCTTGGAGTACTTAAGATACTATGAACCATGGAGAGAAAGCGATATTAACAAACTGGAGAAACTCGTTAAAGATTGTAATGCTAATTTCAGATGGAATTAAGAGTGTTTGGGAGTATTTATTAAGAGATGAATGTGATGAATAAACTAACAGGCTATCCTTTTATTGATAAGCCTTGGATGAAATTCTATAACGAAGAACAACTCGATTTTAATTTTCCTAAAATGAATATATATGACTATTTGTGTAATTCGATTGAAGGGAAAGAGAATTATATAGCAATAACATATTTTGGACGAGAAATTTCATATTCTGAAATGAAAGACCATATTGAAGAAGCTTTTGATATGTTATGTGAAATGGGGGTAAAAGCAAAAGATAGAGTTTTGTTTTTGATGCCCAATATTCCAGAAACAGCATATTTGTTTTATGCGGTTGCAAAGTTAGGGGCAGTAGCGGATTTTATTGATCCTAGACCTGACAGTATAGATCCTAGCATTAGTGCAACAAAGGTTATGTCTTTGATAGAGTCTGAAAGAATAAACCATATTGTTTCTTTGGATTTGTGTTATATTGCTATGATTAATCCTATTGAAAAACAACTTTGGGAATATGGGATTAAGGATTTGTTGATTGTATCAGCACAAGATTCAATGAATAAAAAAGCAAAGTCTGAATATTTAAAAGAGAATTTGTATATAAGTGGAATTCAAGGTGTGAAAAAGAATCTTGCAAAGCAAAAAATGCAAGGAAAATTAATTGAAGAGCGCATTGAGAATTCCTTGTTGAAAATTAACCAATATGGTTTTTGGAAAGAAAAATATAGAGGAGCTGAGTGCAAAAAATCAGCATATTATGAAGAGGATTTATTGGTTGCAATAGTACATACATCAGGAACAAGCAGTGCTAGACCTAAGCCGATTCCTTTGACACATGATAATTTAAATGCATATGTTCATCAAACAAAAGTTGCAAATATGCCAATGCATGAGAAAGATAGAACATTACAAATGTTGCCATATTTTGCAGCGTATGGTTTGGTTGATGTAGTACATGCTGGATTTTGTCATATAAATAATATGATTCAAATTCCAGAGTTTAGTCCAAAGGATTTTGGGAAGTATATTGCTTATTATCGACCACAAACCATTATAGGTGCACCTTCGTGGTTTGCAGCTATGATAAAGGATAAAAAGTTGAGAAATGCAGATTTATCTTGCTTGACAATGGTGACATATGGCGGTGATTCTATGGAACATCATGTGGAAGAACAAATAAATGATTTCTTGAAAAAACACAAGTGTAAAACAGTATTAACAAAAGGGCATGGAATGTCTGAAACTTGTGGATGCTCTTCTTATGCGACGGGGACATATAATGAGCTTGGTAGTGTGGGAATTCCAATGCCATATACGACATATGCACTTGTACATCCAGAGACAAAAGAAATGTTAAAGTTTGAGGATGCTCAGGAATATATCGAAGGAGAATTAGTGATTTCATCGCCTATGGTTACGAAAGGTATATTAGATGATGAGGTGATTGTTCCACATATAAAATATGATGGAGAAGACTACATTCTTACAAGGGATATTGCAAGAATGGATCGAGATGGAAAAATGACATTTTTAGCTCGAAGTGATCGTTCATTTACGAGATATGACGGCTTTAAAATTAAACCATATGAAATAGAGAATGTGATTAAACAATTTGCAAGTATCAAACAGTGTATTATCGTTCCGTACCAGGATAAGGATAAAGATGGAATCATGCCACTTGCAATTATTACTTTGAAAGACAACTATATTTCAGAAAGAAAAGAGCAAGTGCATTTTGTACAACAATTGATTGATGAATGCTTTATTAAAAATAAAGATGTGTCGTCAAGACAAATTCCATCTAGAATCGCTTTCAAAGAAGAAATGCCATATACACCAAATGGAAAGGTCGACTATAAGAGACTGACAGAGGAAGGCTTATGTGGAAAAGAAATTAAAATTGAAATGGAAGAGAATTCTATTGAAATATCGAAAATAGTTGTTAGGTAAAGATATAGAGGAGACAAAAGATGACAAAAGAAAAGAAACTAACAGGCTATCCATCCATTGATAAGCCTTGGTTACAGTTTTATACAGAGGAAGAGCTATCAACGGAACCAGTTCGAACTACAGTATTTGAGCGATTATATAAGAATAATCATACCTTTGGTAAGGATATAGCGTTAATTTATTTTGGTCATAAGATAAATTATGATGAATTATTTAAAAATATAGAGTTATGTAAAAGTGCTTTAGAAGCTAATGGAGTTAAGCCTGGTGACAGAGTAGCGCTTTTGATGTCGTCAACACCTGAACTTGTTTATACGATTTTTGCTCTTTGTAGAATTGGTGCGATTGCAAATTTGATTAGTCCACTTTTTACTGAAGAACAAATTGTTGATAGAACAAATGAAACAGAAGCTGATTTGATGATTTGTCTAGATCAGTTGTTTGATAAAGTATCTGGAACAATGGATAAATTATGTATAAAAAAATACATAATTGTTGACGTTGCAAATGGTATGTCAGGCATTAACAAAATTGTTGCATCAAAGAAAATGGACAAGAAGATTATATATACAGATAACATTGTAAGATGGAATGATTTTCTTAAAGCAAAAACTGAAAAAAAGGAAGATTTTTTGTACCAAGCAGATTATCCGTTGATTATGGTTTATTCATCTGGTTCCACAGGAGCATCAAAAGGAATAGTTTTAACAAATGATGGGATGAATGCCACAATTTCTCATTATGCAGATACTAATTTCCCATTTAAGAGAGGGGATTCATTCTTGCAGATGATACCTACATGGTTTTCTACTGGAATTGTTTTGTCAGTAATGATGCCTATTTGTTTGGGGATTACAGTTATTCTCGAGCCCGTTTTTAGTGGAGAATCATTTTCAAAAGATATAAAGAAATATAAGCCAAATATGACCTTAGGAGCAACAAGTCTTTGGTTGCATGTCCTTTCGGATCCTAAAATGAAAGATGTGGATCTGTCGAGATTTACATACCCGATTACTGGTGGTGAACAAGTTCTTCCAGAAACAGAAGTGGCAATAAATAATTTTCTGAAAGAACATGGGTGTAATACGCCACTAATTAAAGGTTACGGAATGTGTGAGTTAGGAAGTACTGTATCAACTTCATCTCCGACACATTCAAAGCAATCTAGCATTGGTTATCCAATTAGTCATGTGATTGTTAGTGCCTTTAATGAGAAACATGAAGAGATGAAATATAATGAGCGAGGTGAAATTCGTGTTGTTTCTCCAGCACATATGAAAGAATATTTTAAAAATGAAAAAAGTACAGACGAATTTTTCTATAAAGATGCAAACGGACTGATATGGGGAAGAACGGGTGATATTGGTTATGTTGACGAGGATGGAGATGTATACATTCTTGGTCGAACGACAGATTCCTTTGTAGCATCATCAGGAAATAGAGTTTATAACTTTGACATCGAGGCAATCATTCGTCGAAATGATATGGTTAAAGATAGTGAGGTTGTAGGAATTGAGAAGAATGGAATTAATGTTCCTATAGCTCATGTAATTATAGAGAAGGCTGGAACCGATAAGACAGAATTGATAAAGCAACTTGATGAGTTGTGCAAGGAAAATTTGCCAGAGTATATGGTCCCAATGGGATATAAATTTGTAAAGACTTTTCCTATGAAGAGCAACGGAAAAAGAGATATGGAAGCTATAAAGGATGATGTGATAGGAATTATGTGGATTAAAGAATAAATTGATTGATATTCAGACAGATGTGAATGTAGAAAAAAGAAACGAGGTAAAAATTTAACTATTAACAAATAAGAGAGGAGGTAAAAGCATTATGAGTAGAAACTATTTTTACTTGAAAGATGAAGGTACTGGGGCAGATTGCTCTGATTGTGGTCCAGATGCTACTGTTAATGATGGCGGATTAATTTGCAGCAATCCAGATTGTCCTAATAGTTAAATGAATTGAACGTGTTTAGGGGGAATAACCATGGTTAAATACAAATACTTATCGGATTCAGAAAAGTTGGAAAAGGCAACACAAATTAATGATATTCCGAAGATTGAACCAGACGCAGAATATAGCGCAATGAAGAATGAACTAAATAATATATCAACAATAAAGAATTCATATATAATTGCACTATTCACAGCCACAATAGTGTTTTGGGGATATATCATACCAGCCACTGATGATTATGTAGCATTTTTATTGCTACTTCCACACTTGTTTATTTATATAATACAAAAAAGACTGATGTCACTTACGAACCTGCATATAAAGATAAATGCTCAAATTTGGGTGGTTTATGAAACTATTTATGAATCAAGTCTTATTTCGTTATCCGAGTCAATTAACGGGTCAAAAAAACAAACGTTTTTGTCAAGGATGAGAAATATTCCTGCATTTTATATGGGTGCAATAAATATTTTAATTGGAGTAGTTAGGTTGATAAATAGCGATAATAAATTACCTTGGATTGTATCCTGTATTATTGCAGTCTTTTTTCAAATGAGGATTTTTATTAAATTTTGGGACTATAGAAATGGTGATTTAACTATGTTGGCTTATGCTGAGGAAACAAAGAATAATGTAGATGTAGAAAAAGTTAAAGAACTTAAGAGAAAAAAACAATAGAAAAGAACAATTGAAGATCAATTGTAGATTGTTCACTCAACTAGGCAAGTATATTGTGAATCTGAAACAAAGAAAAATTCATAAAATTACATTTGATTTAGGTTCAAAAGCGTAAAGTTGGTAGATACGAAGCAGAACAAATGTTCGACAAATAAGCTTATATATGGTATAATTAAATAGTCAGTAGGACAGAGGATTTTCTTTTGATGATACCGCCTATCATGCATAGGAGGGAGGTGAACAACCTTTGAAACATGAGCAAATAGCTCAGAAAGGTAGTGAGCCTTATGACAGTTATGGAAATTTTCACGTTGCTGCTAGTATTGTTTGCTGGTGGTACATTCCTGATTTCAATCATCACTTTTGTCATCAAGGTAATTGATACAAGAGATAAAAAAAGAAAGTAGTTATCCTCTCCTTGACACGATAGGATAACTACTTCTTATCAAATTAAGGCGGAAACATCGAAAGATGTATCCTGCTGACATTTATTTTACCACATGTAAGTTATTTTGAATAGATATAAGAACTATGCCGACTTCATTTGAGGTCGGTTTTTGTGTTTGAATATAAATTCCTCTCTACACAAATTCGCGAATGATATTAGCAATTTTATCGGAATTTATGATGTAGCTTCCGTGTGTTTCCTTAGGCAAAATCCTTACTGTAGAATTTTTGATATATTTTGAGAGACGCATAGTTTCTTTTTTCTTAACCATATCTTTTTCGCCTGCTGTAATTAGAGTAGGTACATCGATTTTTTCTAATTCAAAGTCAAGAATGTTAGGTTCTTTTAGCATTAATCCTATTAATGGATCATTGTTGCTCTTTTTGTAGTCTTTTTTGATTGCTCTTAAAGCGCTTCCTTTTAAGCCTTTTGGAGACATATTTGCGCCACTAACTATTAATTTGGAAATTAAATCGCTTCTGAGCCTTGCTACGTGAAGAGCTATTATACCACCATCACTAAATCCGTATAGTATAGGCTTATTAATCTGCAAAGATTCTATGAAATTTATAACATCATTTGCCATATCTATATAGTGATATTCTTTGGGCGTTGCTGAGTTGCCTTGGCCACGCGAGTCTATTGTATATATTGTGAAATGTCTAGATAAGTTTTCGACAGCTTCGTTAAATATTTCATGACTTTCTCCGTTGCCGTGTAACATTATAATATTAGGTCCTTCGCCTGTTTTTTCATAGTAAAGAACTTGTCCGTCTAATTGTATATACATTTTGTCCTCCTAGTCTTGAAATACATTTAATAACAATTATATAGAATAATCACGTGTTATTGCATAAGCTTATAAGAAAAAAAGCTACAAATTTGAAATGATAATTTTGTGTATTTTGAATAAGGTAAAAATGGCTTTTAACGAGGCATACTCCGTTGAAAAAAGGTATTATAAATGTTAGAATTATCAATATATGGGCTTACTTTTGTAGGCGGGATAAAATTGTGAAAATGGAGAAGGTTTTATGAAGTTAAAAACATGGCAGACAGTAAGGGTTGGTTTTGCATTTCTATCAATTTGTGCATTTTGGCAAATGTATAACGGAATTGTACCGTTGATTCTTAAGAGTACGTTCAATATGAATGAGACAATAACAGGTGCAATTATGGCGGCTGACAATGTATTGGCGTTATTCTTGTTACCTTTGTTTGGAGGTATCTCTGACAAATGTAAATCAAAAATGGGACGTAGAAAACCATTTATTTTATTTGGTACAATAGCAGCGGTTGTTCTTATGCTATTATTACCACTTATCGATAATAGTTATTTTGCAAATCCTTCTTTGGGTAAGGAAATTGCATTCGTAGGAGTTTTAGGAGCATTGCTTGTTGCGATGGGAACATATCGTTCACCAGCAGTAGCATTGATGCCAGACGTAACTCCAAAGCCTTTAAGAAGTAAGGGTAACGCAATTATTAATTTAATGGGTGCTATCGGTGGTGTCCTTTATCTTGGAATTTCAGCTCTTCTTTATTCATCAAAGAAGGTTGCTGGACTAGCACACGTAGATTACTTCTTGTTATTTGCGATTGTTGCAGGAATTATGCTTGTTGCAATGATTTTTGTAATGATAACTGTAGATGAAGTTAAGCTAACAAAAGAAGTTAAGGAAATTGAAAAGGAACATCCTGAGTGGGATTTGACAGAGGATGACGGTTCGGGTAATGCAGTACTTCCAAAGCCAGTTAAGAAGAGCCTTATATTCGTACTTATTTCTGTTGCTTTGTGGTTTATCGCATACAATGCATTAGAGACTTGGTTTACAACATTTGCAAATGTTAAATGGGGATTGGCACTTGGAGATGCTAATATTTTCCTAACTATAGCAACAGTTGGAGCAATTATTTGTTATATTCCATCTGGTATAATTGCTGGTAAGATTGGACGTAAGAAGACAATTTTAATAGGTGTAGCGATGATGGCAGCGTCATTTGTTGCAGCGTTTATTTTCTCACTTTCATTCTCGGGAGAGTTTGAAATGGGTTCTAAGATATTCTTCTATGTATTGCTTGCAATTGTTGGTGCAGGATGGGGCTTTATAAATGTTAATTCATTACCAATGGTAATTGAGATGTGTAAGGGCTCTGATGTTGGTAAGTTTACAGGATATTATTATACATTTAGTATGGCAGCACAAATCGTAACACCTATTCTTTGTGGTGCGTTACTAAGATATATAAGTTATGATGTATTCTTCCCTTATGCTGTAATCTTTATGGTACTTGCATTTATAACAATGCTATTTGTAAAGCATGGTGATAGTAAGGATATAGAAGTGAAGAAGGGCTTAGATGCATTTGAAGATATGGATTAATCCATTAGGGCTAGGTTCTGACCTAGTCCTATTTTGATATTTTGAAGAGAGGTATTAGATATGGCAACACAAGTATGGGGGCATAGAGGTGCTAGTGGTTACGCACCAGAGAATACATTGATTTCCTTTCAGAAGGCAATTGACATGGGAGCACAGGGTATTGAGCTTGATGTTCAATTGACAAAGGATGGAGAAATCGTAGTCATTCATGATGAGACGGTTGATCGAACTAGTAACAAAACAGGTTGGGTTAAGGACTATACACTAGCAGAGCTTAAGGAGATGGATTTTAATTATCAAAATCATACGAATCCTTGGGCAGCAGGAGAACAAGTTTTGGGAGAACCTATATATCCTGAGCTTGGGAAGGTTGAAATTCCTACAATGAGAGAGGTGTTTGAGTTAATTAAGCCTACAGACCTTGTTATAAATATTGAAGTTAAGACTGGAGTTGTATTTTATCCAATAGAAGAGAAGCTCTTAGCATTAACAAAAGAGATGGGAATGGAAGATAGGGTGGTTTATTCATCTTTCAACCATTCTACAGTGGTTAAAATCAAAGAGTTAAAGCCAGATGCAAAGGTTGGCTTCTTGTATATGGACGGTACATTAGAGATGCCAGACTATGCTAAGAAATATGGAGTAGAGAATCTACATCCAGCCCTTTGGCTCTGTCAAGATTTTGAATTTATTAAAGAATGTAAGATGAAGGGAATTGGACTTAATGTTTGGACAGTCAACGATGAAGAACATATGGGGATGTGTTGTAAAGCTGGGATAGATGCAATGATAACAAATTATCCAGATAGAGCGTTGGCAGTAGTTAAAGCTTTAAGTTAGTACAAAAAACAAGATATACACATTTCGCATAGAAAGTATTTTGTGTTGGATTAAATATAGAAATAAGAATAGAACTTGTTAAAATAAACAGTATTGGGGGGATTATAATGGATAAGGTTAAAGAATTAATGATTCCTGAAGCGGAATTTACTAAGACAATGGAAGAGCAAATCGAACCATGGGCTAAGAGTGAATTTACTGAAGGAAAGTTAGAAAGTTTTGATCAAACGAAATTACAATATTATTATAATGTTAATCCTGATGAGAAGGGTGCAGTTGTTATAGTGCATGGATTCTGTGAATTCTGGCCTAAATTCTACGAAATAGCATATTATTTCTACAATATGGGATATTCGGTGTTTTTTATGGAGCAAAGAGGATACGGATTTTCCGATAGAAAAGTGCCAGAAATGTCACATGTTTATGTAGAATCTTATGATGAATATGTATCAGATTTGAAGGTATTCATGGACGAAATTGTTGTACCTGAATCTAAGACGGATAATTATGTGATGTTTTGTCACTCAATGGGAGGCTGCGTTGGAACATTATTCTTGGAGGACTATCCAAAGTATTTCAAAACTGCAGTAATGTCTTCGCCTATGCATAGAATGACATTTGGTAAATTCTCTCTAGGACAAGCATCTCTTCTTGCTACAGTAACAAAGCTTTTAGGCTGGAAGAATAAGAAGGCGCCAGGACAGAGAGATTTTGATGGAATAAATGTATGGGAAAGAAGTTCCTCAATGTCCAAAGCAAGATATGATTTTCAGTTTAATAAGAGATTAGAAACACCAGAGTATCAGACTTATGCTGGAACCTATGCTTGGGTTAGAGCTAGTCTCAAAGGAACTAAGAGATGTTTGAGAAACGCATGTCTAGTAGAAATTCCTGTATTACTATGTGAAGCAGGCTTAGACACAATGGTTGATAATGAAGGGCATAAGGTTTTTGTTTCAGAATCTGCGAATACAACCTATAAATTATTCCCAGATAGTAAGCATGAAATTTTCAATGCATTAGATGAAATTAGAGACGACTATTTCGAAGTTGTGTTCTCATATCTTGATGAAGTATTGAATGCTGATACTGAAAATGATAGCAAAGAATAATCTTTTTGGTAATAAAACACAAAAAATTCACAAAAGATTAGAATCGATGTAATGCATTTTGAAGCGATAAAGGCTATAATGACTCTAATAAACTAGTTAGAAGGGTAAGAGATAAATGTCAAATAATGATTTTAGAGAAGTTGATGAGAATGGAGAAGATGTTATTGATTCTACAATAGTAGAAGAAAGTAGCGTTGATTCATCCAAAGAAGTAGATAAGGAAGATAAATCAGATAATAAAGATTCGGAATATGAGGATGTGTGCTTTATTTGTCATAGATCAGAATCTGTTGCAGGTAAAATGATTAAGATAGGCAATGGAGTTAATATCTGTAATGATTGTATGCAACGCACATTTGACTCAATGAATAATATGAATATGGGCGGTCCAGAGAATACAGGTGGTGCATTTGATTTTAGCAAGATGCCTAATATTAGTATGATAAATCTTAATGATTTAGCTGGGATGATGCCTAATTCTCAGAAGATTAAGAAGAAAAAGCCAAAAACAAAAACTGAAAATGAGGCTAAAGAGGGCGAAGAGGATAAGCCAATTATAGATATCAAAAATATCATTCCACCTCATGAAATTAAGGCAAAGCTTGATGAATATGTAGTTGGGCAAGACCATGCGAAGAAGGTTATGTCTGTTGCTGTATATAACCACTATAAGCGTGTTGCAAAGGATACTGAGGATGAGATAGAAATCGAGAAGTCTAATATGCTTATGATTGGACCTACTGGTTCTGGTAAGACATATCTAGTTAAGACATTGGCAAGACTTCTTGATGTGCCTCTTGCTATTACTGATGCAACTAGTCTTACAGAAGCAGGTTATATTGGTGATGATATAGAATCAGTTGTTTCAAAGCTTCTTGCAGCAGCCGATAATGATGTTGAGAAAGCTGAGTGTGGTATCATATTTATTGATGAAATTGATAAGTTAGCTAAGAAGAAGAACGCAAATCAACGTGATGTTAGCGGTGAATCAGTTCAGCAAGGAATGTTAAAGCTTCTTGAAGGTGCTGAGGTTGAAGTGCCTGTAGGAGCATCCAGCAAAAATGCTATGGTTCCAATGACAACAATTGATACTAAGAATATTTTGTTCATTTGTGGTGGAGCATTTCCTGATCTTGATACAATTGTCAAAGAGCGTCTTAATAAATCGAGTTCGATGGGATTTACAGGAGAGCTCAAGGACAAATATGATAAAGACAAGAATATTCTTATGAGTACTACAACAGAGGATCTTAAGAAATTTGGTATGATTCCGGAATTTATTGGACGTTTGCCAATTCTATTTTCGACAGAAGCGCTTGATGAGGATATGCTTGTAAGAATTCTTAAGGAGCCTAGAAATGCTATTCTTAAGCAATATCAGAAGTTGTTAGATCTTGATGAGGTTAAGTTGACATTTTCAGAAGGTGCACTTCATGCGATTGCTGTTAAGGCTATGGAGAGAGAGCTCGGTGCAAGAGCGCTTAGAGCTATCATAGAAGAGTTTATGCTTGATATTATGTATGAGATACCTAAGGATGATAATATAGGCGCTGTAGAGATTACAGAAGAGTATATTAATGGTAAGGGTGGTCCATGTATTACAATGCGTAGTGCGGCTAAAGCAATTGAAGACAAAAATACAAAATAATTATCTAGAATACTAGAATATTGTTTCTTGAGGAAGAATTTATGAGATATGTTTTGATAAATGAAATAGAGCCAGGAATGGTTACAACAGGAAGTTTGTATGACTATTATGGCGAGATTATTATAAATAGCAGAACTAAGCTTACAAAAGAAGATATAGACAAGATTAACGAATACGGTTATCAAGGTATTTATATCAACGATGATTTGTCATCTGATATTGAGGTGGAAGATGTAATTGCACCTAGTCTTCGTGCAGAAGGTTTATCTTGCGTACGTTCTCGTGATATCGATGGTTGTAAGAAGGTTGCTCAGAGGATAGTTGAACAAATTGTATCCAAAGGTGAAGTGAGTCTTGATATGACGGATCTTCGTACTTATGATAATTTCACATATTCTCATTCCGTAAATGTTGCTGTATATTCATGTGTAATCGGTATAGGCTTACATTATGATGAGAGCCAACTAAAGATGCTTGTTACGGCAGCTTTGCTTCATGATTTGGGTAAGTTGTCAATTCCAGAGGATATTATTAATAAGCCAGGAAGATTGACCAAAGAAGAATACAATTTGATGAGAAAGCATCCAGTATTGTCTTATGAGCTTATTCAAGATGATCCTAAGATTCCACAAGAGGTTAAGGAAGCTATTTTGTCTCATCATGAAAATGAAGATGGTACAGGTTATCCTAATGGTACAAGAGGTGAGGAGCAAAGTGATTTTACCAAAATCTTGCATGTAGCAGATGTTTATGACGCTCTTGTGTCAGAAAGACCATACAAGAAGCCATATTCTCCATATGAAGCTGCGGAATATATGATGGGTGGCTGCGGAATTTTATTTAATCAAAGAATGGTAGAAGCGTTGCTTGATTTTGTGTCTCTATATCCAAAGGGAACAGGTGTTACTTTGTCGGATGGCAGAGCAGGCATTATCGTAGAGAATTCTGGATTTAATAATTTGAGACCTATAATTCGTTTGTTAGATGGTAAGACATTAGATTTGACCATGAAACAAAATATGTCACTTACAATTATTAATTCTCATGAGATGTCTGGAGCTGCGCTTGAGAAGGATGAGCAGAAGCGTAAGGCAATGGTTGAAAATGCTAATAAGAAGCTGATAATGCTTATTGATGATGAGATGAGTCATCTTAATATGTTAGGACTTATTTTAGAGGATAAATATACAATTGTTGCATTTAGAAATGGTCGTGATGCAATTAATTATATCCTAGAGAAGAATAAGCCAGATCTTATTTTGTGTGATTTAGATATGCCAATTATGACAGGTGAAGAGACAGCTGATGAGATAAATGAAATGAGTAATTTCGAGATACCGATTATGTTTGTTTCAGATGAAAATGACCAAAGAACAATTTTCGCATGTTCTGAATTTAAGGCGAGAGGATATTTGCTTAGACCATATAATACAACATATATTAAGACTGAGGTCGGCAAGATTCTCAAATAGTTTGTATGAATTAAAGTGTTGTGATAAATAATTTGTTACAAGTAAAAATACGACAATAATAAAACGGGTGATTTTATCACCCGTTTTATAGTTGCTTAGAAATTTTTTATACTCAATAATTCTTAAGTTTTAATAAATCATAAAATTAATAACTCTTAAATGTAATAGTTTTTAATATAATGTCTATTATAGTTCAATATTTCTTACATATAAGAATAACGTTTGATTATTATCAGTATAATCATCTGCTTTTATTATTTCCATCATAGAAGGTTTGAAGGTCTCATTTGTCTTTCTTCTGTATGAAATAATTAATGATGTATTATTATTTTTAAAGTGTTCTTTCAAGAATGAAAGAGTAGTTTGTTCGAGATAATTATCCAAATCATCAGGATGAACTTGACCTGATTTCCCGAAATTCTCTAACCAAGCAGAAATAGTTGGTGCATATCCTTTGCTTTCTTCTTGTTCGATTTCATCAATGTTAACAATACTATAACTATCTTCGTTAAGATTAACCTTAAGAATCTTAGTGTATAAATTACATAAAGCAGTGTGAGCAGCAGCGCGACCTCGGCGGTCCACACCTTTTTTATTATAAAATGCTTCTTTATTTTGGTACATGCGCTCGTCAGCAAGCTTTTGTATTTCTGTTATAGTAAGAGAAGGGTTTTCTGCTTTGGTAACGTAGCCAGCAGAAACGGCAAGAGATTTAACAATATTTCCTTGCCATCCAGCAATTGTTTCTTCAAAATCTAATTTGATCTTTTCTAGCATATCAGAATTTGCATTTATTATTGCACAGAATTCATCACCGCCTATACGATATACATTTCCGTAAGAATTAAAGCAGCGTTTCATGCAGCTTGCAGCACCCTTGAGAAGCTCGTCTCCAGCAACATGCCCTAGAGTGTCATTGACAATTTTGAGACCATTTACATCAAGGGAGATAAAGACGAAATCATCTTCATCTGGGTAATCTTGGATTGCGCGAAGTCTTTCTTCGAGAGAACGTCTGTTAAGCAATCCAGTCATTTCGTCTGTATTTGACTTGTAACGTAAGGCTTCTTCACGATTCTTTTCTTCTTCAATTACTTGAGTGGTAACCATAACCTTAGTAGGAAGAGCATCATCTCCAACATCAATTACGATAAATGCAAGTCTTATCCAACCAACGTTATGTCCGCGTAGTTCGGTGTACATATATTTTTTGCCTTTAAGTCGTTCTGGTAATGTAGATAAATCAGTAAATTCAAAGGCGTAATCTTTATATTCTTTAAGCATTGTAGCATCCATGACTTTGTGCATTGCTTCAGCAGCAGAACCACCGTTGTTGAGAATCATTTTGACAGCACCTTGAGCTGAATATTCTACGAAGGAATCTGTAGTTAAATCAACAAGAGTCATGCTATAATATACATCCGATACAGATTGTAGTACGGATAATTGTTCGTCTCTTTCTGTCTCTGCTTCATTAACATAATTTCTTGATATTTTTCTATTATATATAAGTAATATGAGGAAAAATACTAATGTGACAGTTAGTATAACTCCTACAGCAATATTAGCTAGAAAACTCAAAGAGTGGATAGCTTCCTTTATACTGTCGGAAGGGAGAACTTGTATTACCTTCCAACCCGTAGAAGGAACCGAAGCAACAGAACAAATTGTATAGTCATAGTTTTCGCCAAGATATACAATAGAGTTATCAGCACGGTTGACAGCATTGAAAAATTGTTCTTTTGATTTATCGTCAATGTTTGCTGTAGCTTCATTCAAAACAGTTCCAGGTTCAAAGCTTGTAGTGCTTGCAATAATGTTATTGTTTTCATCTATTACAAGTCCGACAACTGAAATTCCTACGTAATTGTCTAGAAGCAATGGCTTTATTTCAGTGTTGCCACCTAGAGTGCCAGTAAGGACTCCGACGATTTTTTCGTTTTGCTTGATTGGTGTATAGAAGTTTAATAAAGGCTCTTTTGAGTACTTAGGGTGGTAGTTAACCCATATTCCGGTTTCGCCTTGTATACCATGTGTATAATACTCTCTAGAACTAGCATCGAAAGGATTACCAGCATCGGTGTAATTCATTCCATCGGCATTTATATACTCTATAGCTGAAAATGGTGTGCCATTAATATGGTCTTTGATTGTGGCTGACGGATTATTTAAAGTATTACCAGTCATGTTCGAAGCTATTGCTTTAGAAGTAACTTGGATGCTGTTGGTCGAGTAGCCAGCGGTCATGTCTATTGTTTCTGCAACATCTGATGTCTTAGTAGCAATTAGAGATCCCATTTGCTCGACGATATTGCTGTACTGAAATTTTGTAAACAAAACGATTGTTGTTATTATAATTGCAATTGAAACAATTGCAGAGATGCCAATGACATATGTGCCTTGCTTAGTTGAGAATACTTGTTTTTTCATAAAGTCTCCGTAGTAAGTTTATTTTGATACGATTATAAATCGCGTACCTTAGCATTTTTCATCATTCTACTTATGCAACCATACAACAAATAATCTTTGTTTTCTTCAAGTAGCTTGCAACCATATAGAACATTTCCTGCTTGATTTTTAGTTCTTACCATCTTGCATTTTACATTAATTGCAAATTCGTGGTCATTAAGTCTATCGACAAAAGATATAGACATAAAAGAAGTCTTAGGGACAAAGGTTTTTGGCGCATAAAATCCTAAGCCCTTGTTACTAATATCATGTATTATGATATCTGTGTGCTCAAGAAAATCTTCGTTGTGTAATGTAGCTTTTTTCATTATAACAATACGTTCCTCATCACGTCTGTCCTCGTTGTTGGCTAACTCGTTGAAGGCAGAAGTTTTAAGATAATATGCAGTTTCGCCATTTTTTTGTACTGTGTGTAATTCTATATTTCTCCAAGAAATTCTACCACTTTCAACAGGGTTATCAGCGAAAATGTTACATATAACACCGTGTTGTGTGTCGATATCTAGAACAAGTGGTTCACCATTGTGAATATATGGAGTTGTGAAAATGCCATCCTTGTCTGTGTCAATTACTTCAGTATGGACTTCAACAACTTGATCTCCCCAAACTATTTGTAATCGTATATTTTTTGCATATTGTAAATCTTGTAAAATCATAACTATTCTCCAAAAAAATATTTTATATAAATTATAAATGTATATTATATTATAGTCAAAGTTTTATTCCATAAAATAAAGATTTATTCTATAAAAAATTTATTCGATAAAAACAAAAATTTTGTTCGATAAAACATAAAGATTATATTTATTTTGAATTAATTTTGCTAATGGTTTTTGGTTCATAATTATTTTTTGCATCAATAATTAGTCGTGAACCATCTAGAAGCATTTCTATACCAAGTATTATGATGTGTGAGTCTACATGTTCTATAGGGTCGATAAGCAGTATAACAGCTAGGATAAATGAAATTACTTCTTCAATTATTGATAGGTAAGTGACGTTGTGTCCTTTTCTTTTTAGATATATAAACTTGCTTATACGATTAGCATTTTCAATAATTATAATACCTGCCCAGACGATGCAGACATAGCCAGGTTTGTTGACGAATTGGACACACATAACAATACCGATGATTATATATGCGAAATGTTCAGCGATTTTGTTGTTCATATGTTCGCTTTTGTCGTACTTGAAATCGTAGTATAGATTTTCAAGATTGAGGACAATTACCATTATACCAATTACGTATGCTAAGTAGTCTGCTACAAAATCTCGGAAAATGATTACAAGTATTCCGAATGAAATAAAAATAACTATTTTGGATATATCTATAAATTTCATGATTTGCCTCCTTTGTGTAAATATATGGAAAACTTCTTTTTTTTATGAAAATGTTTTTGTTAATTTATGATTAAGTATTATAATAGGAAATGTGAGAAATGACAAATTCAATATTACCGATAATGAATTTATAAGATATAACGAAAAATAGACTAACTATTAAAAGTCAAGTCGAAAAATGATATTTTTTGAATAAAGTGCAGAAATGCATTTTAGATATATTTTGAACTCAGTTATAGTTCTACGAACCTTGAAAACTGCATGACAAAAAGAGCATCGTTTTAGGT
>JAZUIN010000047.1:0-2782 GCA_045642225.1 Lachnospiraceae bacterium
GCTCCGCTTTTGTCCGTGAGGTCGTTCAGAATTCACGACAATTTGCTTCGTTCCGTCCTGTGACAGCAACGTCCGACGCGTCACGTCTTAGTGCGTCTTAATGCGTCTTAGTACATTACTGTAACGATTTCATCGTCGAGACAATAAGATACATGCGCCTGCTGACAAACACATCGTATAGTCGGGATGTACTGACATTCCCACCCGGGATTGTCAGCAAAAAGGCAAAAAAATACTGCCAGACCCGAAGATCTGACAGTTTCACTTATACATATTAATAACAATTTCATAAATAACCCATCACACATTAAAGCGATAAAGTTACGACTCATATTTTATAAAATGAATACTATCTTTTACTAACCAAATTATAATGTTTTTTATGAGGTTTTAACATATTTTAAGTATTCTCGTAAAAGGAATGTAAGATAATGGGGAAATGTTCGAATATTACCATCTACTCCTATATTACCATCAATCAGTTTTATACCGAAACTAATATCCGGATATGAATCACTCTTAATCAATGTACTCAGCGATTTACTGTTTCCATTCTTAGCCTTTACCTCCACCGGAATAAGGTTTTCGGTATTACGTACAAAGAAATCTTCTTCCAAAGTAGAGTTCTCTTTTGAATAATAGTACAAATCATAACCGGCCTTTACAAGCATATCCCCAATTATGTTCTCATATAATCCGCCTCTATAAGTTCCGATATTTTTACGACTTCTTAAATCTTCTTGGGTTTCATCGTCAAGCATGGCAATCAACAAACCGGTATCTGCCATATAAATTTTGTATTTCGTTTCATCATAATTTCCTTTAAGTGGAAGTTCCGGATAACTCAAGCAATAACATACATTAATGATTCCAGCATTTAGCAGCCATTCTATCGACCCTCTGTAATCCTTAAACCTAGCACCCGAAGCAACCTTACTAATCTGGAATTTTTTGTTTTCTTTAGCCAATTGAACCGGTATATGTCTAAAAACATTCAGTATTCTGGTTTGATCCATACCATCCGCATACTTGGTAATATCCTCTTCATAATCGGACAAAAGCTGTTTCTGAAGCTGTAATGTATTTGAAAACGTACCAGTTCTAACATATTCTAAAACAACCGCCGGCATTCCCCCGACTATAACATAATCCAAAAATGCTTCAGACATAACCTGCATCAATGAAGGTGACATCGGTACCCCATCCTGCATTGCTTTAAAAAGATCGGATTTTAGTTCATCATCATACCCTTTGGCCCATAAAAACTCTTCAAAATCCAATGACCTCATCGTGTAATCAGTTTTATATCCAACGCTATTGCTCTCAATTTTCTTGTAATATAATCCAAGAAGAGAACCACTGCAGATAACATCATAACGCCCATCAATACAGTATGACTTGAGCGTGGTTGCTATATCCGGGTGATCTTGTATTTCATCAAAAAAAATCAGAGTCTTTTCTTGAACAAAACTCTTAGAAGGATCTATGCGGCTGATTGCTTTATTGACTGCTTCCACCGTATATCCATCTTCCGTAATTACACAATATTTCTTATCCAAAGCAAAATTGATGTAAATAACATTGTCGTAGTTTGCTTCGGCGAATTTAATTATACTTTCAGTCTTACCAACTTGTCTGGCCCCTTTAACTATTAGCGGTTTATGGTCGGGATTGTCATACCACTCGCGCAAATATTTATCTACTTTTCGCCTTAAATACATATAAAGACCTCCAATCTATATAGCATTATATTCTAACAGAGGTTGTCTTTCAACTATTTTATGAGTGAGTTTTTGCGATTGTTGCACATTTTTATGGATGAGTTTTTGACTATGCGCACTTTTTTATGCTACATCAATATATTAGCTGCCCTTCCGTTATAAAATCGAATTTTTTATTTTTTCAGTTCCCAATATAGATACAAGGGAATCAAGAGATGTATTGTTGTGCCTGGACAATAAGATACATGTGCCTGTTGACAAACTCATCGTATAGTCGGGATGTTCTGACATTCCCACCCGGGATTGTCAGCAAAAGGGCAAAAAAATACTGCCAGACCCGAAGATCTGACAGTTTCACATATACATATTAAACTTCAAGTTTATTAACTAAGCTTTTCAAACAATTTAAGAACTTCTGATGTTTTTAGAACTTTTCCCATAGCAACTACTTTTTCGTTAACCACAATAGCTGGCATACTCATTACACCATATGCCATTACCTTTTCCATATCGGTAATATATTCTACTTCTACAGAAAGACCAAGCTCCTCTACTGCTTTCTTTGCATACTCAAACTGCTCATGACAGCTCTTACAGCCTGCGCCTAAAACCTTAATGCTTGTCACTGTATTCCCACCACAGCAACTCTCTGTCTGGGTACTATCTCCACCACAGCAGCATGAACCTTCTGCCTCATATGTCGGCACATCTTTGTTGCAAGCACAAGCTGGTTCTGCTTTAACTTCCTCTACCGGAGCGCTACCGCAGCAGCATCCCTTCTTTTCTTCCTCTTCCATTTTCTTTCCAAATCCAAATAAAGCCATTACAAAATCCTCCTAAATATAATTGATGTGTTTTAAAATGCGAGCCAGTACATATAGAATCCGATGAGCAGGATCGCTGTACCCATCATTATTTTCAAGACCTTTGCGGTGGTCTGATACCGTTTATTTTCATTTATCTTCTGTACAAATCCAAAGGAGGTTCCAGCCACAATAACCAGTGTACTGTGCCCCAGTGAATAAAGCAGCATAAGCAGTATTCCCCAAATCAGATTTCCT
>JAZUIN010000048.1:0-3096 GCA_045642225.1 Lachnospiraceae bacterium
ATACTGCAATATAAAAATCCTATTGGTTTTTCTTCAAGATATGCTACCCACAGCATCGTATGAGGATTTTCAATAGCCTTTCTTAGAACCTCTATCTCCCATGGCTCCTCGGCTTCAATGAATATTTGCCTTAATGACTCATCCCATTTTTCCGTTTTCCTAACAATTATACGGTCATTGGGAATAATCGTATTTTCAGCCATTAATCTCATAAACCGTTGCTCTTCAATCCAACTATCAAAACCCTCCCTGGCAAATTCTGCTTCGATTTCAGCAAAATAGCCACTATCATATGTCGATTGATAAATAGTAGGGTTAATCCCTTTCTCGCTGTAAAACGAAACAATATCTTTTAAAATTTCAGATAAATTTTGCATTTTTTCTTTAAAAACAACAGCGTGATTTGAGTCATAGGAACCTTTATTATCTGTATTATAAAAGAGGATACCATAGCTTCGTTCTTCATAATCAGCAAAACTTTTAGAAAAAAATCTTCTAAAGCATAGCAGTCTCTTAAATCCATAATCTCGCCCTCCTTATTGTTAATCTAATTTCAATTTTGCTGTCATCCATTTTCTCTTTTAAGTTTAGCCGGGAGCTTAAAAACTCGCATATTTTCTTGAACTATGCTTTCATTGACAGGCTCCATCAATTTGCTTACCCACAATTGTTGTGTATCTGATAATCTTCCTCCATGAGATTCCCTTTTTTCTTTTTCTTTCAATAGTGATTTCTGCAACACATCTCTATGCGAATTTTTCTCAAACCAAGGCAAAAGATAATCAGAAATTGCATCTATAACATTTGAAAAACTTATATCAGCAATTTTTTCTTCAGAGTAATCCCACCATACATCTTTTCCTGCTATTAAAACTCCTAATCTATCTCCTAAATCAAATGATAAAAAATCATGAGGGACATATAATGGAATTAGTGAATAATTTACTGTAAATGTTTTAGAGCCATAGTTTTCTTTTTGCATATCTATATACTCTAATACATCAATTTTATTCCATCTTACATAAGCTCGCCCTTTATACTTGACAAAGCCATATGTTTGCAAAAAATCATCCAATCTCTTTTTCTGAGTTTTAAATACTATTTCAGCTTGAGATTTATCTATACATTTCATATCTTCATCCGAACGGATTGCAGTCGTAACATTTCCTTTCAACCTGAATTTATTAGAAAAACTCACTGTTTCTTTCTCCTTAACCCATAAAACCGGAATTTTCTTACACCGTATTATCAAAATCATTTCATGATTTTTCCTTTTGTTTTCGTTTCAAAACAGGCGTATCTTCCACATACCATATTATCAAAGCAGCGACAAAGATAACTCCAAAATAAAGGTATGCCGCATTTGTTTTCGGATATGTATCAAATAATTTATTCCAATCATAAATTGCGCCTATTGAATTGATGAAAGAATGATAAATGGCGCATGCCAGAACACTTTTGGTTGATTTATAGATTGCTGCCGCTACGAATGCCCACACGAAAATATTCATGGCAAATCCTACCATGCTGTCACCGTAATGATTCGATGATGGTTGCAGCCATATTGGGAAATGCCATACGCACCAAATCACCGCAACAATAGAAGTCGCAACCGGGAAAGGAAATCTCTTCTCCAAGGCAGGTTGCAGAAATCCGCGCCATCCGGTTTCCTCTGCAAATCCAACGAACGGAAGCATAATAACAAATCCAAACGGCATCAAATACCAGGGTGAACCGTTCGGTTCACCACATACTAATGCAAATATAAGTGCACATGCACAAAAGAATCCGGTTATCAAAATCATTTTCATTTTCCCGGGCATATATAAAAAACGTCTCAAAAATTCTTTTACGGAAATACTTTCCTCTTTCCTAAGCACTATAAACAGAGTAATAACCGGACCCGGAGTGGTAAAAAACATACCAATAATTGCATATATCACATATAAAAATGTTAATTTCCCTGTTTCAGCATATGCTATCGACGCAGGTTCAAGCGCGAGAATAATAATATTGACAAATAAACTTAAAAACAGTAGCCAGCCAAGGTAATCAGCTATTGGCGCTTTCTTTTTTTCATCTTTCCACATCTTCTTTTATCCTTTCATAATACCGTTAATCAATGCATCTACTCCATAAGCAAAGCTCTCATCCAAAGAAATCTTATCTCCAAAACTACTATGCAATTCCAGCATCGCAAAGCCTTCCACGAATCCTCGAAGACTTCGTAACACATGCATCTTCTTAACATCATCAAAGTCAAGAGAATCCAAAATTGCATACAGAGATGATATAACCCCTTTTGTTATTTCATGGTTTATTTCAGATGTATATGAATTATGCCAACATACTGCTTCAAAAACTCCGGGATGCTCATGCGCAAAATTGCGCAATGCATAACACATTGCTTTTAATCCGGCTTCTTGTGATTTCCCTACCGCAGATCTGGCTATCTTCATATCGATGCTGTTCCATCCATATACAACGATTGCCTCATTAATTTCATCCAAACCTCCCGGAAAATGTTTATACAACGATGGTGGTTTTACACCTAATCTGTCAGCGATTGATTTAATTGAAAGATTAAATAAACCATCTTTGTCAATCATCTCAACACATACATCAATTATCTCTTGCTTTCTGGACATTACTATCTCCTTGTTAATCATTTTAGCTATTTGGCTAATTGCGTTACCCAATTTTAGCCCCTTTCTTTTACGAAGTCAATTTAATTCCTAAGAATTTCCGATAACTAACCGTATCAAAAAAAGCCCCAGTGCCCCAGGAACACGTGGTTTCTGAGGATTATTTATCTTCTGTTTTTTCGTTCATAATAACCTCTCTTTCTGAAAATGAAAAAGGTGGCTGCAATATGCTTTACCATTTTGCATTCCACCTTTTATGGTCTGTTAAAATATTCAATTATTGTTTATCCGTAAATTTGAATTTAGCCCGTATTATCAAAATTCTTTTATTCATTGCTTGTATTTCTCTTCAACACAGTAATACCTGCATCGTCAGCAAAAACAAAATAGTTTCCATCATAAGAAAATCCATATATATACGGTTTATATCCATCATATATTAGTTGTTCAG
>JAZUIN010000049.1:0-3140 GCA_045642225.1 Lachnospiraceae bacterium
CATAAAAAAGAGGACTAAAACAAGCAGTAAAATCTACTTCTCGAAGAACGACATGCAATATTCCACCAATTAAAAATACAATTGAAAAGATTATAAATCTTTTGTAACGTTCCACAACATCCTCCTATATTGTATCTACAATAAAATACTCTCCACCTTCCGATGGAGAGTAATAAACTTTCAACCCAACCATTTATTAATCGCATATTGGTCAGCGGTAAACTTTTGTCTACAGAGCAGACTACCAATTACTTTTATTATATCTAAATCTTCAATAACTACAACTGATTTTTAGAGCCAATCATCAAAAAGGCATCTATACTCAATATTATTGTATCGTCTTCTTTAGCATATCTTTGTATATTATTCCTTAATGTATTTTTTAGCCATTCATACTTCCAGAATTCATCATCATATTTAAGTGACGGCTCTATCTGCTCTACTTCATTTATTTCCATGTCTATCTTAATACCATTAGGCAAAGCTCCTTTGTATTCATTCTGTAATAAGATTTCAAATAGAATATCCTCTAACCTCATCTAATCTCATTCCAAGTTTAATTTCACCAATACCTTCATATCCGTAATGTAAAATAGCACTTCTTTAAATGTAGGTCTTCTTTTTCTATTCAGACCTTGTAAGAATTTCCATAAATCTCATCATTATTTTCTCATCCATTTTATCTATAAGAGATTCATTTTTTTTATAAACTCCTCTTACACTGGATAAATATACTAACTCACCATACGCTTTATCACCATTATTTTTAGCCAACACTGCTATTATCCTTTTCTCCGCTTTAGCATTTGTTGAATTCTTTGCACGCCTGAGACTTCTTGCTTTATGAATATCAGATACAAAACCAACACAAATATCATTTGCAATATCCTTTATAGCTAATGGAAACATATATGTATTTGTATCTAATGCTTCGAGCAACAATGTTTTTTGATCATCTTTATATAATAACTCATGAATATTCTGAATTATTTTTCCCTTTTTCTTTAAAGTAGACCAATCATATTTTTGATTTGTATCAATATTGCCCTTGTCTATTTTTCCATTTACACAGTATTCAAAAAAATCATCATCATCGAGATTGCTATATACCCCCGTTAGATGTTTATAATCCCCTTTAAAAAATCTGACTTCATATTCAGCACCATCCTCACAAACAATTAGAAAAACCTTATTTATTAATAGTTTCTTGTAATTTCTTGCACCTGCTATTATTTGCTTTCTGATTATCTCTTTATGTCCATCTTTTAATATTTCTGATGTTTTTCCCAAAGATTCCTCTTTCTTAAAATAAAATAGGAGACGCATCTCTACGCCTCCTGATTTTGCAGTTTCATGTTGGTTGTCAACCGCATACACCCTATAGGTGTATAATTACGGACTCGGAATTTTTAAGACTTCCGATTGTCTATAGCATCCTGCCTGCTACAAGCCACGCACAACCTATAGATGTGCAATACCGGACTTGGACTTTTAAAGACTTCCAATTGTCTACAACTTAAAATGCTGCACACTAAGGACATTACTATCCCTGATAAAATTATACGAAAAATATCTGCTTTCTGTCAATAAAATTCTATTAACAGTTCAAATACGCATATTCTTTAATGTTCATCTCTTTTTGACAATTCAACGGTTAATGGAGACCTGTATATTGTTGTATACTCTATATTTTCATTTTTCAAGACTTTAAAATTACTCTTGATTAATCATATTCAAACTTGCTTTTCTTTCAATCTGTCGATCTATTGTCTTTCTATGAATACTTTCGATATCTGCAAGTATTCCAGACTTAATTAATTTCCCTAGGTTGATCGGTGTATATTTGCAAATGTTAGCCGCCAGATTAATATGCTTGCAATCTTCTCTATAATACTCCATATTGCTATGATCATGCCCATGTATATTAAGACACCAGCTAAGCCCATATATAGGCTCATGCGATAACAATATCTTATCTGCAATAAATAATGGTCCCGTATAAATCTCGTCAAAAAAATCCTTATAAGCTCCTCTAGTATCGTGGTTCCCAAGAATTAGAACTTTCTTTTTCGCTTTAATCATAGGAATATATCTTGGATTTCCCACATCACCTAGACATATAAATGTATCATTCTTACAGACTATTGAATTAATTATCGCAACCTGTTCAGCAGTAGTAATCCAACCAGCATCCATCAATTTATTGTCTTCATCATCAAAATGTAAGTCAGATAGAATAAATACTGAACCGCCTTCTGACCAGTGTCTAAAAGGCTCATATAATGTTGGTATCATATAAATCCTCCTGTTGTGTTTACACATAATTTTCACTTTAAAGCTGACCTTGCACTTATATTTCAGTTATGTAATACTATAACCGTCGGATAAACACATCCAATATCTCTATAGTGGAGGTCAACATGAATTTCTGCCCAGATAGATTAATCAAAATACGAACTGAATTAGGTATAACCAAGTCTGAAGCTGCCAGACTGCTAAACATGTCTGCTATGGGATACGGCCGATATGAGAATGGTGATAGAACGCCTTCATATCAAACCATCTCTTTTATTGCACAGAAATTCGGTACAAGTGTTGAATATCTCTGTGGTGAAACGAGTAAAAAATCATGTGTAGACTATCTTGTCACTTCAGATTCTCCTGAATTACATTTCATTGTTGAGACACTTCAAAATGAAAGTAAAGACAATCTTGACCTCGTTGTTGAGTATATAAAAAAATTACACTCGTAGTTTTAAATCCTTAAACATTGAATCAGCAGTCATTCCATTTATAATATAGAAGTCATCCCTCGCTCTATTAACCATTGGTTAATGTAAAAATATCATAACCAATGGTTAATGTCAATGTATTTCCCAAAATAACTCCCTATTTCTGAACACTCTCAATGAGTCGAACTCGCTACTTTTCCTAAGTCGAGCTATCCTCTTGCAGCACGCTACGCATACTGCAAGCCGTCTATATTCGTCGAATATAGGCGGATAACTACAAATAAAAAACCCCGAAGACAAGTATACTTGCCTCGGGGTTATATTATTTGTAGTTAAACTATGCTCGACTTGTTATTACTCGACGATTGTAGCAACTCTACCAGAACCTACTGTTCTACCACCTTCACG
>JAZUIN010000050.1:0-2011 GCA_045642225.1 Lachnospiraceae bacterium
AACAGTAGGAAAAATGCTTTCTGAAAAATATAATATGTATTATGTGAGTGGCGATGATTGACCAGAGTAAAAGTCAAGTTTTGATTATATAGTTTATGTGGGATTTTCTAATATAGGGGGAAATAATATGGCATTTATCAAGGTAGATAAAAAGAATATATATTATGAGGAATATGGAGACAGGGGCAAGCCAACGATTGTGTATTTGCATGGCGGGCCGGGAGAAAGTTGCCTGACATATTCTTATCAAGCAAAAGAACTTGGAAAAATGTTTCATGTTATTAGTTTTGATCAATATGGTGTGTTTCGTTCGGATGCGATTCTGGAGGACGAAGTTGCAGGTGTGTTTTTCCATGTGGAGTTAATAGAAAAAATGAGGATAGCGCTTGATATTAAGAGCTGGATACCTCTTGGTCATTCTTTCGGTGGGATGCTTGCCCTCATATATGCTCACTGTTATCCGGACAGTATTGATGCAGTCATATATGATTGTCCGATGTGGAGTGCGTTTCATACAGCACGGGCAATTGCATTAGCGGTCAAGCCCTATTACGAGCAAAAAGAAATGAATGTGCAATTGGAATTGGTGGGGGAAATTCTGAAAGATACGATTTCACCCCGAGAAGCATTTATGAAAGCGATGACAATCGAGTTTGATAATGGACTCGATCGATTCTGCCATGTCATTGAAACGGATAGATATAATGCATATATCAATGAGCACATTTCAGACCCACAGGTATCAGATGAATGCTGGGGTAAATATATTTCTTTCCGACAGAAGATTTTTGAGGCAGAAGATTTTTACGGTGACTATCTGCAATATCTGAGTGAATTTGATAAACCACAATTACTACTTGTGGGAGAATATGATATGACATGTGGAAGTTATGAGCAGGAATGGTTTAAGAAAAATGTACCAAACGGGACTTTGCAAATTCTGAAAAATAGTGCTCACCTATCATGGTTCGAGTATCCTGAGAAATATACAGAATTGGTAACTTCATTTGTTGATGCGGTATGATGATTATGGAATCTTGCTAATTATGATTTTGATCATTCGGGCTATGCAAATTCTATTTGTAGGGATGTTGAATTATGATTTTCAAAAACAAGGAGACTAACTATATGAGTAAATATAGACCTTTGTGGGAATATATTTCTAAATATGATAAGGATAAAATGATACTTACATATGAAGAAATAGATGATATCTTGGGATTTGGAATTGATCATTCTTTTCTTTTATTCAAGAAAGAATTGCTTGAGTATGGTTTTTCAGTAGGGAAAATTTCAATGAAGAATCAAACTGTAGAATTTATTAAAAGTTGAAAAGCAAATTTTGATAATTCGGGCTATGTAAATTCTTATTTTTCGTGTAACCAAGGTAAGTGAAGATGAATAATAGATGTTATACATATTTTAGAATAGTAGGAAAATTAAATACGGATGATATTAGCCATATTTTAAATCTTACCCCGGAGAAAAAATGGGATATTGGTGATGTAAGACCAAATGGTAGTAAATATGACTTTGCAAATTGTGCAATTGGTTATTGCAAAGATTATAATATTGATACATCAGTTCAAATGGAAAAAACAATAAGCAAATTGCTGGATAAGAAAGAGGAACTTAAGCAGATTCGAGAGAAATTTGATGTTGAATTCTATTTGGAAGTTGTTCCGACATTATGTGTAAAGGAATCCACGCCTGCATTGGCTCCATCAATGACTGTCATGGATTTTTGTTATGAAACAAGGACAAAGATAGATATAGATTTGTATTTGGAAGATTAAAAATGTTATAAGTTTTCGATTTACACTGCGTCATAATTGTGCTACTATTATGACACATGAAAGAGAGGTGTTAGTTATGCCAACAATTATGCCAATTAGAGATTTAAGGAATACGAGTGAAATATCTGAACTAGCACATAAAAAACAGGAGCCTATTTTTATAACAAAAAATGGTTATAGTGACTTGGTTGTAATGAGTGCTGAATTATATGAGA
>JAZUIN010000051.1:0-3666 GCA_045642225.1 Lachnospiraceae bacterium
CTCCCAGGATTGTTGTCCCAAGAGTCTATTTCACTACTTTTTCATTTATTCTTTTTTCGCGTGACAATAAAACGACAATAAATTTTGCGACCTCGCGTTTCTGAAATGCCCTATTTACAAGGGCTAGAAGGAATAGTAGTCTATTCCATCTCGCAAAATCCATTTTGTTTTGTGGTGATTTTGCTTGATTTTGATTTGTTTAACAGTTCGTTTCCAAACTGTTTTGATGTATTTTATATACTTTTGTGGTTTTATATTGTCATTTTATTGTCACGAACAACAGGTGAATTATACAATAAACTCTCGCCACTTCACAAGTTTTTAAGAAGAAATCTCATTTTATATTTCTTTCTTAAAGTAAATAATTCTATTTTCCTCTTTGAATCCTATTCTTAAATAAAATCTCAATGACTCCTCATTGAAAAGCTCACAATCACTTGCAAATTCTGTACCTCCATGTTCCTTTGCCCATTTTTCACATTCTTTCGTAAGTAATTTTTTCATATTTCATGCCAGAGTTTTTATCCAATTCTTCCTTTGAAATATAACTAGAGAAGTCAACAGCCTAAAGACCTCCTCTACAGTTAATAAAGTGTAAACGCCAACAATTTGCCATTTCAAAACATATGCTGCGAAAAGACAAAGAGGGATCCCAATAATCCAAGTTCCAATGATATCAATAATCATTATTGTCATAGTGTCTCCACCACTTTTTATAATACCTCCAAGAATCATGTTTTCGACCTTGAATGGTGCATAAAGAGAAAACACAATAAGAACTATTCGCCCTAGATTTAGAATCGAACTTTCCATTTGATAAAGAGAAACGTATGTCCCTGATAAAGAAATAAGCATAATAGCTCCTATTACTGAGCCAACAAGTCCAACCCACATAATTTTCTTTGCATCCTTAAAAGCGCCATCAAACTCTTTTGCTCCTAATCTTTTTCCAATCATTACCCCGGCCGCCGCTGAAAGTCCACTAAGTGCACCACAAAACAAGCCTTGTATCGGGCAGGTCACTGTATAAGCAGCCAGGCTTTCTGTACTCAAGTGTCCATACACAGCCGATTCCACATTTTGGCCTAAACTCCATAAAAACTCACTTACCAGAATTGGTGTAATCATAATCATATAATCGGAAAAAGATACCTTTTCCAAATGCAATGACAGCTGTATATAGTCTTTATCCTTTTTCAACGAAACAATAAAGCCTAGAAGAATTATGAGTAAATTGACAAATTGCGAAATAACAGTTGCATATGCTGCGCCATTAATTTCATATGACTGAAAGCCAAATTTTCCAAAAATAAGTATATAATTCAATAGCGTATTAACTATCACAGACAAGAAACTTGCCACAAGAGGAATCGATGCATGCTCTCTGCACCGTAGCCATGTTGATATAATCGTATTAATCCCCATTAGGATGAAAGCTAGCCCTATCACTCGAAGATACGCAGTTCCCTCCTTTATTATAAATTTATCATTCGTATACAGACCCAAAATCTTACTTGACCACCCGAAGGCTGCAAGCATAAAGAATGCGGATATTATTATTCCAACTAGTCCACTGACGGTAAAGCTTCGCCATGCTTCTTTATCATCTTTAGCCCCTAAAAATTGTGCAATTAGTATTCCTGCAACTGAGCCTACTGCCCCCATAACAACAGAATATATAAGCGAGAAATTACCGCACAAACCTACTGCAGATACAGCTTCCTTTCCAAGCTGTCCAATCATCAATTGATCTACAATAGAAAAGGAGGACTGAAGCATACACTGCACAGTAACTGGAATTGCAATTTTGCATAAGGACTTTGTAAACTCGTTCACAGCACTTTCCTCCCATAAATTTTATCTTCGATTTTGTTCTATCCAAGAGATAGAATAATCAACTAGCTCTGTCTGGCTCATCAATCTTGATTCAGCTTCTCCTATTTTTCCAATGTTAACATTACTATTTTTTTCAAACTCTAATCCTATATCCTCAAAGTCCTCTCCATCAACAAATAATGTGGAGTATGCTTTCCACACTCGGATGCCGTTCTCTATGATTGCACTGTGTTCTATACAATCATGCTTTCCCGGATAATCTGCTCTGACATCGGCTAAATGTATTGAAGTATTTTTGTCGTAGCCTACTCCAATTAACAAAACCTTAGCATCAAGCTCATAGAGCCTTGCAATTGGAGAACCTTCTCCAAAGATATTAGATAATGAATGATTTTCAGTAAGATACGTAGCATATTTTCCCCAGGCACAGACTGACCTTGCGGGATGATTTGACCTGACACTTCCAGGCCATCTGCGAAACATCTCAGCAACTGCTCCCATTGTATTAGTCGGAGTAATATTTTTGTCATATGCCGGCCAATTTGCTCTGATTTTGTCCCATTCTGATTCATCCACATCCCAGTGTACTCCCGTTTCTGGATCCAAATTCTTCCACGACTGGGTCGGCATCACGATTGTACCTTCAAGACCAACCACATCGATTAATGCTTCAATTACTGTTTGTGCCCCTCCACATACATATCCAATTTTTTTTAATGATGTATGTACAATAACAACATCTCCCTTTTCTAGTCCAATCTTAATAAAATCATTAATTAACTCTTGCTTAATTATTGTTTGCATATTAATCACAAAATCCTCCCTAAAAATTTTCAATTGGTGTTCGAAAATAAGCCTATTCTCATTTTTAATTACATATTTACAATTTCGTTATTATGTATGATTATGCTATTATATTCATATTTGTAGCATTATTCTTGCATAAAACTTTCATTTAATTACACAATACTGCTTTCTGTTTTATAAAGGAGGAAAATGAAAAATTATCACTCACTTGTTTTAGATCAAAAGGAATGCACAAAACATGGAGAGCATTCCTTTCCTGTACAAAAATACATCACAACTTTATCAGCTGATTGTCCGGTTGTCACAACTCATTGGCATGAAGAAGCAGAATTAGCAATGCTTATGGAGGGTGATTGTACATATCAAATTGATTTGAAGGAATATCACATCCAAGCGGGGGATTTGGTATTTATCCCTCCACTAATTCTCCATTCAATTTACAATAAGTTAAACAACGAGATTCTATCTGAAACATTTGTATTTCATTTGAATTTTCTTGGAGCAAATACCACAGATATATGTTCTACACAATATTTGACACCTATAATGAATTTAGAATTGTCCATTCCATTTATTATCTCACCAGAACATAAAGCATATTGCTCGCTCAAGGACATCTATTATCAGATTAGTTCCTTATATGCCGAAAAATCGTATGGATACGAGCTTGCAATAAAAGCTCTATTACTCCAGGCTATTTTTCTATTGCTACAGACTAGGGAAAAAACAAACTTCCCAAATGTATCTAACAAATCCGATAATTTGAGAAGTGTACTTGATTATATTGAATTAAATTATGCAAAAAATTTGACAATATCAGAATTAGCAGATGTCTGCAATTTTAGCGATTACCATTTTATGCGTTTTTTTAAGAAACATATGAACATGACATGCATAGAATATATTAATAACTTAAGATTAGAAAAATCAGTAGAATTGTTTAAACAGGGAAATACATCCATCGTGGATGTTTCCCTGTCTGTAGGCTTTAATAACCTGTCATATTTTTATAGGGCCTTCAAA
>JAZUIN010000052.1:0-2079 GCA_045642225.1 Lachnospiraceae bacterium
CTCGACTCCGCTCTCGCTCGGTCGGTTCGCAGGATAAAAGGTCCACTGGACCGATTATCGGGAACCTGCTCACCCCACAAAGCGCGATAGCTTATTTTGAAAGAGAATAAACCTCATCTTCCACACAAAAAAAGAGAAGTCTATCGACTTCTCTCTCTTGTGCGGAAGATGGGACTTGAATTTTTTCCGCCCCGAGAAATACCGTAAAAAAGGAGGTTGTAGCGCCAACTCCTCTCGGGTAAACCAAGGGGTAAACCACTTCCATACTTAAATCAGGGACTCAGCCAATTCACTAATCGGTTGTCATTGTGGAAAGGAACCATAATGACAAATAATCTTATATCATCTACGGGCAACGACATTGTCGATGCCATCAGTAAAATCAATATCACTGGCAATATTATACCAGAAGCTTGGTATAAAACAATTCAAAAGACCAGAAAACACCCTTATTTACATGCAATAATACTATTATCAGAAATCGTATATTGGTATAGACCTAAAGAAGTCTGCAACGAAGCCACAGGCGAAAGAACATATAAGAAGAAGTTCTCCGCAGACTTATGGCAAGTATCTATGTCTACATTAAGTGATAAATTTGGTCTAAGCAAGGATCAGGTACGTGATGCTCTTGATTTCCTTGAAGCTAATGTTCAGGTTATCAAACGTCACTATCGCACTATTGATAGTAGAACAGGGCGGCTTTCTAATGTAATGTACATAGAACTTATGCCTACTGTACTTATGAATCTTACATATCCTGATTCAAAAAATAGCGAGAATATACCAGAGGGTAGTGAAATTTCTTCCAACACCTATTTGGAAAAATCCGAAGAGGTATTAGAGAATTTACCAGACCCTATTAGAGAAAACTCCAATACATATACAGAAAATACACTTAAGAATACAGAAGAGAATAACGCAAAGACTACAACAACAAAGACTGCCTGTGCTGTTGTTTATTCTGAATCTGAATTATCTTGGTGTAGAGAAGCCTATCCAGACTTTTCCGATGAGGCACTAAATAAATTCTTAGATGCAGCTAATGGAGATGTTTCTAAGGTTATTAGTTCAAGCTCTATTTATAATGAGCAAAAGGCCCATATCAAATATCCTGAATCATGGATTATTAAATGTATTAAAGATGGCTATTATGAGAAAAAATCCAATAAACCCACTAAGAAAATAGATCATGGATTTAAGGAACGTGATTATGATTGGGATAAACTTGAGGCTGAGTTATTTAATCAGAATCTGTAACATTAAGCTGTTGTTAAAAATGCACAAATTAGCCTCTGACAAACGCACTATTTACGTTTTTTGTCGTCTGTTATTTGGTAGAATTGCTGATTTGCCATAACTTATAAAATGGGAATAGTAACTTATATCAGGATTTGTTATAATCCTTAGCAAGGTGCTACTGGGGAGTCGGTAGCGGTGGTCCTTCATTCGGAGGACTGTGACCTCCGTTTATCATAGAAATCCTTCGGGAAATCTGAGAGAGGAGGGCCTTGCCTATGTTAACACTTGAAGGATTAATTGCAGTGATAGCTTTATGCTTGACCTGTTTTGCTTTAGGATATACATTCGGAAAAGACAGCACACAAAAACGCCGCTAGGACCTGGTAAGTTTAGCGGCGTTTTTAACGTTTAATAACTACTGGGCCACCGTTACTGGTAGCACCCCTTTTATGTTCAAATAATAACATTTGAATTTGTTATTGTCAATTTGGTTTGATTAATCAACAATTATCTAAAATGTTACCAAGTTATATCCTACCATCATCTGTATAAATGTCAACATAGCGTGTCACCCAATAGATGGTAAAATAATAGAATAACCTATCTCTTCTTAGGTTTCATCCCCCAAAATACTACATTCATTACAATAACGATTATTGCAACAACTGCCATTGACACCCAGAAGCCCATATTAATCCCTAAAAACTCCGTGGCTCCAAATAGCTTTATCCAAAGTGCTATCCAATTAACCTTCATCGACAATTACCTCCTTTATAACAATTCACCATAATGCTTCACATAAGCCTTCTTTAAACTTGTTGCAAGGCACATGTAAAG
>JAZUIN010000053.1:0-11730 GCA_045642225.1 Lachnospiraceae bacterium
AAGCACAGGCAGGCATAAATGCTGCACTAGAATTTAGTCTTTCACATAGGCAACTGGAATTTAGTTTTGCACAACTACTTCAAGAGGCCTGTTTGGTATGCAAAAAATTAATTTTCTTAGTGATTCTAGTGCCATTATAAGACACAAAACTATCAATTGTTAAGTCCAATTACAGAATTTAATGTAGCAAATTCAATGCTTATAGCCATTCCTAGAATTTACCTTTACATTCAACTGAGATTATGGAGAATGTAAGTGCATTGCCTAGAGTTATGAATGCTAAGGAAGTAGCTGCATATTTGGGTATTTCAAAGGCTGGAGCATACAATCTTATGAATTCAAAGTCATTCCCAACATTAAGAGTTGGAAAGAGATTGCTCGTATCAGCAGATAAATTCCTTATGTGGATTGATGAGCATTCAGATAATAGTGAGATTGAGATGTAATCACGGGTATTAACAAAATGAAACTGGGCGGTAATTAAGACGATGTAGCTGTTAGAAGTTGCATCGTCTTTTTGATGATGGAAAGTTTATAGCAAATTCAATCTTTATAGATATTGGGTCATCATTGGGTCATCTATTGGGTCAAAATAAAGAAAAAACTGCGGGTAGGGTACCCGCAAAATTGGAACACAAAGTTAAGATATCCATGTTAACGATTATATATTGAAAAAATATATAGATAACTACAGTAGAAACTTAATGTGCTAAAAAGCATGTTGAAAAGAAGGAAGTATGCAAACATGTGTGTCAGAGAATTCTGCAATGTTATTTGAAGAAGTCTGCAATGTTAACGATATTCTCTGGGACACATTTGCAATGTTGCGTTCTTCCTTTAGAGATGGTGCGCTTGGCTGGACGGAGCCACAAAGAAGAAAAAGCAAGCATCGCATTTGTACGGACAAACGCAGCTTGATGGGCTATGCCCAAACCCTATTTGATCATTTTACATGAGTTTAAATTCTAAAAATAAGTAGCTAAGTTTAATCTGAAACTGCGACTAGGGTGGTCGCAAAATTAGACCACAATGTTAAGTTATCCAACTTAACAATTTAATATTGAAAGAATATATAGATTACTATAGCAGAAACTTAATAGTGTAGTAGCAGTTTTAATATCTTTCGTTTCTCTTTCATTTTTACAAGTAACATTTTTATTGTGTCTTTTAATGTTAGAATTATTCTTAAATAGAAATCATCAGAATGGATATTTATGAACAATTATAAGATTTTGGTAGTAGATGACGATACTTCAATAGTTAATGTTATTAAGTCTGAACTTGAAGAAGCAGGCTATGTTGTTATTGCTGCCAATAATGGAAATGATGCTATTTCTTGTTCTGTTAATGAGAAACCAGATTTGATTATTATGGATGTGATGATGCCTAAATGTAATGGGTTAATAGCAACCATGAAGATAAGAGAATCTAGTAATGTTCCAATTCTGATGTTATCTGCTAAAACAGAAGGAACTGATAGAGTTCTTGGTTTGGAAGCTGGAGCTGATGATTATCTTGTTAAACCTTTTATGAGACAGGAATTGTTAGCAAGAGTAAAAGCATTATTAAGACGTTATGATACATTAGGATCAATTAGAGAAACTGTAAAAGAAGACGTGTTAATATGCAGAGATATTGAACTTAATAAGTCAACAAAAGTATTTGTAGTTAGAGGTGAAACTGTTAGATTAACTGCAAAAGAATACAAAATTGTTGAGTATATGATGGAGAATGCAAATGTTGTTCTATCTGCTGAACAGATTTATGAGAAAGTATGGGGAGATAAAGCTTTCTCAATTGAGAACACAGTCATGATTCACATTAGCAGAATAAGAGAAAAGATTGAGATTAATCCAAAGAATCCTGAATATATCCAGGTAGTGTGGGGTATAGGATATGTTTTCAAAAAATAAACCATTATCTATAGTTTTAGCTGTAATTGCATCTGTATTGTTATTTCTAAGTTACTGGATATATGTAGATGCAATTTCTATGGATATTGATATTGAGTTTGTACCAGATGTAACTTCTCCTACATATGAAGAATATGTTGATGTAACTGAAGCAGTAGCTGAAGAAACTGAGATTACTACAGTAGAGCCTACAACTGTTGAATGGACAGAAGAAACTGCTGTTTTTCCATCTGAAAATGAATTAGGTTTTGAGATTCTCGAATCTGTAGAAATGACAGAGGAAACTACCAGCTATATTGATGCTGAACCAGAAGGAACAACGTACATTCAAGTAGTTAAAGATGATGAAGTTATTACTGAAGGAACTATTGTTAAATTAGAAATGGATTCTATTGAAGACAGTGAAACTAAAGATAATACACGTTATGAAGAGTTTGTAAGTATTAGAGATAGAAATCTTTTAATATCAAAGATCTTGTTTGTTTCAGCATGTATTTTGATTGTATTTGCATTAGTTGTTATTAGAAAATGCGGAGTAGTTGTTGGTGCAGATTTTTCATTGATTGTTCTATTGCTATGTTGTTATTTGGCTAGAAGAATTTTTGTGAAAACCCCAACTGGAATATTCTTTTTCAATATTATGTTTTTTATTTCAATATTCGCTGTTCATGATTTGTTGTACTTCATTAGTCACAAATTTACGTTGGTTGCTTCAATTGCACATAGACTTGGCAGAATGTTTTCGAGAATGTCTAATGATACAAGTGCATATTTGTGTGCATCACTTGGTTGGCTTCTGATTTGTGTAGTTATTGAAACATTTGTTGTTGTGATTACTTACTTAAATTCAAGTTTTATGAGATGGGTTACGTTAGTGATTATATCGTTATGCTTGATAATCGCTACAATGGTCCTAATTCGCTATATAAAGGCCGTGTCGCATCTTGAAAGGCAGATTATCAAATTACATAGTGGAGACGTCCCAGAGGCCTTAAAATCGATTTACGAGAGTTCTGAGAACTTACTTGTAAGTTTGAAGTCTGAAAGAGACCTCGCAGTGGAGAAGGCTGTAGTAAGTGAAAGATTTAAAGTAGATTTGATTACCAATGTTTCGCATGATTTAAGAACACCATTAACTTCAATCATTGGATTTGGTGAACTTCTCGAAAAAGAAAAACTGTCAGATGAAGGTGCTTATCGACTTAAACAGCTTAATAATAAGGCAGAGTATATGAGAACCCTTGTAGATGAATTATTTGAGCTTACAAAGGTATCTAGTGGAGTTATCGAACCTAAGTACGAACGAATTGATTTGATTAAGTTAATTGAGCAAACTTGTGGTCTTTTGGAAGATAAGATCAACGCAAAACAGTTGGTTGTTAAGAGACATTATGATGTAAACAATTTGATTGTTAATACTGATGGAGCTATGCTTCATCAAGTGCTTGCGAACCTTCTTGGTAACGCTATTAAGTACTCACCAGATAACGCTAGAATTCACGTTAAGGTAATAAAAAACGAACATAATGTTGTAGTAAGAATGACAAATCTTTCTTCTTATGAAATGGATTTTACACCAGAGGAGATAGTACAGCGTTTTGTTCGTGGAGATAAAGCTCGTAGTACTAGTGGAAGTGGATTAGGACTAGCTATTGCTCAGACTTATACTGATGCTATTGGTGGTGATTTTAGAATTGAAATCGATGGTGAACAGTTTATTGCTATTGTTGAATTGAAAGATTTTTGAAAGAGATAAACAAAGATTATGAAAGTCCTCTTGCTTAGAATGCTAACAAAGCATTAAGCAGGAGGTTTTTTATGTCATTAATCAGAAAACCAATATTGAAGTTTATTTCCATTCTTGAAGCGACAACAATTCTACTTTCTATCTCAATTGTTTCAGCAGGATGTAGTAAGAAAGAAGCTATATCAGGAGTTAAAAACACAATTGAATATGTAGAAGATGATTCTATGTGGTTCGATTATACTGTCACAGATATTAAGATTGATTTTGATACGACAGGTTATAGATATGTGAATATAGGTACTGATCTAACAAAAACAGATGATGGATTTCTAACATACCTTGAGGCTTTTCCTGCTACTAATGAAGCAAATAATGAGCTGTATATGATTAAGTTGGATAACAATGGTAATGTCGTTTCTCAAGATCTGGTTGTGCCAAGTGTACTTGGACTAGAGAAGGAGAATCAGATGGTTGTTAACCATACTATGAGAAAAGATGGACAAGTTATATATGAAATATTTGCTTTCTACTTTGATAATCAAACAGGTGAATATAGTAATCAGATTGTTTTATATAATCCAATCTCAAATCAAATTGTCGATTTAGACTACCTGAAATCTAAGGTTGGAAGTAATGGTGAGGTCTATATGACTGGCTTCTTGAGTGGTGGTTTTGAATATGTTATTGAGTATCTTGTAAAAGATGCAGTTCCTAAGTATTTAATACATCTAGGAAATAACGGTGAGTTTATTGATACATTTGATGTTTCTAGCAACTTCAATGAGCCTATATGGGGAGTAACTGCTTTCGAGATGGGTAACGATAAACTTGCTTTTGAATTGATGATGGAAACGAGAATTGAGTATTTTTACATTGATAAAAATGATTACTCTGTTTCGTCATCTGAATCAGATGAGTATTTTTCTAGAGAACCTGGCTTTGTTGGAAGTGATGGAAAAGTATATAGCTTGAAATATGATGGAATTTATATCGAAGATGAGGTTGTTTTACCATACAGTTGCTCTTATGTATCTGCAAATAAACTGAATTCTGCAACGATAATATATGCAGATGGAGATGATTTCATTCTATGTGGTACAGACTATTCAACTGGCGCTGGTGTTAATAAGATTTATTCCTTTAGTAGATCGGATAGTAACCCAAATGTAGGTAGAGAAATAATCACAATAGGAATGGTTGGATTTGTTGATGATTTGACTTGTGAGACAATATCAAAATTTAACGAATCGAATGACAAATACTTTGCTGAGGCAAAATACTACTTTAATGATTACACTTCAGAAGATCTTGAAGGTAGTGAAAACTGGACGAATAGTGATTATGTTAAGTTGGATTTAGATAAATCCAGCAAGTTAATGGACGAATTAGCAATTGATTTATTAAGTGGAGATGGTCCTGATATTATTGTTAATGCGTTCTCTTTTACGCAGCTGAATAATGATACTTATCTTATCGATGTTGCTTCATTCTTGAATGATGATTTAGACAATATCGAACTTTTCGAGAATGTAATTAATGCAAACAAAACTGGTGATAAGTTATATCAAATTCCATTATCTTTTTATGTCTCTGGAATACTTGCAGATTCAAAAAATGTAAGTGGTGAATTCGGTTTTACTTTTGATGAATACAAGACTTATGTTGATGAGGTGTGTAACGGAAAAAATCCAATAAGAAGTCTTGGTGGAAAAACGGAAATATATAGTGCTTGTCTTGCTGCGATGTCTGATGAACTTTATGATGAGAATGGTAATGTTGATTTTACTAATGATGCTTTCTATGAAGTATCAGAATACTGCAAGGATAATATTCCTAATGATGCAGGGTTTGATGAAGACAGTTTTATAACTGGCGAGACTGAAGCAGTAGGTTATAGCATTTCTGGAGATTCTGAGAATCAAGTAGTGAAGTTCTACTATATTCTAGATTACCTTCAAAGCTTGCAAGGAAACACAAATATGAAATTGTATGGATTACCTTCTTGTGATGGAAGAGGACCATCAATACACATAAACAGTTCAATAGCAATATCTTCTATGGTAAGCAATGAAGAAGCAGCTAAAGAATATATTAAGTTTCTCTTGGGAAATGATGAGTTATTAAGTAAGTGCTTTGGTAATCCTATTAGTATTGAAGCATGTAGAAATCAATCTATAACAAATGTTGAATCTAATAATTTGGAATTTGACATGATGTTGGAATATAACAACGAACATGAATTGAATACTTGGGGTTACTATAAGTATGATGATTCATTTATTGAAGAATACATTAATGTTTTGAAAAGTGCAGAAACAGTAGCAGTTATTGATCCAAGTATTAGGTTGATTGTTATTGAAGAAATACAACCTTATTTTATAGGACAGAAATCGATTGAAGAGGTTGCGAAGATTATCGAGGACAGAGCTCAAACTGTTATTGACGAACGTGGATGATTTCTGGATGCTTATAACATAGTTGGGATAGAAATGATTTAAGAGACATCAATCGTGATGATTTCACAAAATAACTATGAATGAAGAAGGTACCTATTTAGGGATATGAGTAAATGTCTATGAAATAAGCGTTCTTGGTAAACTTGTTGAATTTTGGACCCAGCTTATGAACCAGTTTGAATTTTTGGTCCCATATATATATGAGTGTTTATGACAGATGAGCTTCGGGGCTTGGCTGGACGGAGCCGTAAAAGAAGAGAAGCAGGATAAAGCAAGGGTGTCGGTAACGCCACCTTGCGGTTTACAACAACCGGCAGTGCCGATTGTATAAGTGTTTGCGGGTTTTCGAGTAAGGGTGTCGTTTTTTATGACCGATGTTGGTAGTGGAAACAAAATAACTCTAAAATGCTCGAAAACCCTATATTTATTGATTTTGTAACGATGTTAAAAGCGATGTCGTATAGTAATATAGTGCTAAATGAGCCCATAAAGAAAGGAGTTCAACAATGGTTATTCTTACTCGAATTGTTCCTATAGCATTGTTGATTCCAGCTTTAATTTTCTTTTCAATATTTCAATTTAAGAGAAGAAATTTCAAGACAGCGGTCACTAATGTCGCTTTCTTTTGTTATGTGTTTCTGCTATATGCGTTCTTACTTTTTCCGTTTCAGATTGCTTGGAGCGAAGAATTTCAACATGAAGTAACAATGAATTGGATTCCTTTTCTAGAGATTATCAAGCTGTTTCCGTGTGAAAATGTGAGATATTTAATCACTCCAATCAAAGATTGCTTCATAAACTTTGTTATGTTAATGCCTGTTGGAGCATATGTTTTTTATAAACGGAAAAAGAAAAATCCAATTCTGATTGCGGTCTCTTTTGGAATATCTTGTGAATTGCTACAGCTGCTTTTCAATTTGATAGGTCATTCAAATGTTAGACAGGTTGATATTACTGATCTGATTTTGAATGTAGCAGGAGCAGTTTTGGGGTTGTTGATAGGTAGATGTATTGAGAATAGAAGCAGAAACAGAGCTTGATAGTTGAATAGTTTATTGCGTTTTATTGGAAAGTATTTTCATTAATATATTCATAAAAAAGGATCTATTCGGGGTATGAATAGATCCTTTTTACTAAACTAATAGTTTATAGGTATTACGTTTTCAAATGCTTTCTTACTTCGTAATCCAATAAAATATACCTTGCTATCGGTATAGTTGAGAGAGAACTCTGTGCCCAAGCAACATAGATCTCTGTAAAAAATTCTTCTGCTAGTTGAATATTCTCGGATTTTATATAGCATTTTCGCAAAACCCAATTAGCAGTTCTTCTTATGAATTTCTCATACTCAACTTGATTCATAGCACTCATTACCATTTGCGTTCATCAATCATTGTATTAACACGATCTTCGATAACACCAATAACAGTATTGATATCTTTGTTTCCTTTGAAGTAAGCAGGCATTTCTTCATTAATAATGATGTTGGCAATCGGGTATTTATAATATGCTACATCGATACTTCTTATCCATGTTTCGAAAGTATCAACTACATCATAAGAGAAGTAATTCTCTTTGTTGAAAACACCATACATATAGTTATTGCCGTACTCAATCCAGTAGTTGCCCATTCGCTCAAATGAATTGATGTTAATAGGAAAGTAAACTAATTCATCTTGAACTTCTTCGCTGATTGCGGTTTTTATGAATTCCCAAGCTCCATCTTTAGCACTACAACAAGATGTAATTCCACAACTCTCATTGTTACGAAGTGTGGCACCTCGTCCGTCTTTACTTGGAAAACCACATAGAGTCCATTCCAATTGTTTCTTAGTTACGTTATTTCCATTAAACAGTAGGGTAGTATAAAAATCGAAGAAATCATAATATCTGACAGTATCATTATTAATTGATCCTTCTGCAGTTGTATCTACAAGGTCAATTAATGATTTGAAATCATCATTATTTATATCTAAATGCCCGTCTGAATCTATGAATTGTGCCTCGGAAATATTAAACCAAGTATAAAAACTATCACCTTTTTCTGTAGCCATACTTAGTTCATAACATCCATATGTTTCACAATATTTATTGTATTCGTCGAATGTAAATCCATTTTGGTTAGGAGCAATAGTTTCTGGATCAACTAACATACCGCTAAATTGAATAGATATAGGTATCTGATACAATTTGCCATCAATATTAGATGTGGTAAAGCAATTATCGAAATATTCATTTCTATTGATACCGTTGTCTCCGTCCATATATTCATTTAGGTCAAGAAGAACTTTGTCAGTGCAAAACTCTGGTAAGGTACCAGCATTTAATAAAATATCTGGTCCAGTACCTTCATTGATATCCACGAAAAGCTTGTCCATTATGTAATTGTAAGCTTTATCATAAGTATCTATGTCAAGATTATCCGCTTGATAGTAATTTCGTACATCGTATTTTGTGTCAACAGAAACAAAGTATTTTTCGCTTGTCTTATTAAAAGTGCTGATTGCATAACTTTCTGTTGGAGTAATCCAATCAACGGATGCTACTGTTAGTATTTGTTTACCAGCATTAGGATTAGAGTTTGCTCTTGTTAAGTGTATTATTTCTCTTCCATAATAGTCTTCCTTTGGACCTTGCCAACAACCGTTTCTAACAAGTATGAATTCATCATCATCTAAATAGAACAAGTCGAAAAAATCTATATCGTTGAAATTCGCATATGAACAATTAAAATCGAAAACAACAATTTCTTCTTGAGTGATTACATTCAATTGAGTGATAGTGTTGTCCTGATTTTTCATATAAGCGTAGTCACCGCTTAGCATTGTATTTCCAGCGTATCTATCGGTTATTTCTTTTGAAGCATTTATGACATTAATAGAGTTAGTTTCTGTATCAACTGTGAAAAATTCGAACGAGAAATCAATAGAGTCGCTTCTATGTCCCATACATAAGAATTCTCCATTTGAGTCTATAGTCCAACGAATAATGTCGTATGGTAGTTTCATTTCAAACTCTACGTTACCATCTAGGTCAGTTATCATTAAGCCTGGTTTGAATACGTAATCATCGTTATATTCAAATTTTTGATATAGTTTTCCGTTGAATTCGGTAATACCATATAGTCCGGAAAGATCGTATTTTGAGTTACTAACTGCATTGTGAATATTTGTTATTGTGCCCTTATTGAAATCTAAAGTACATGTTTTTAATTCGTTTCTTGCATAATCGTAAATAGTAGCTCTACACTCATCTTGTATTTGAAAGAATTCATCAAACTCTTCGTTGTCTGAAAGCACATCGCAGCTTATACTGCCTAATAATTCTCCTTCTGGTGAATAAGATACTATTTTTGTTGGAATACGGCCTGATGTTGTGTTGTATTCATTCTCGTATAGACATAACTCAAATATTCTCATACTAGGAGTTATGAGTTCTGGTCTCATATAGATATGAGATACACCATATTCTGCATATTGCTCATTTCCATATAAAGTTTGTGTGTAGTCATACCATAAGGAATCCTTGTTTACATAAGAAGCCTCACGAATGTTATGTCTATTTAGAGTATTACAACCAACAAATGCTGAAAGAAGTATTGAAATGATAAGAGTGAGGGCAATATTTGTTTTTGATCCTCTCATAATACTTAATAGTCTGGTTCTCATAAAGGAAGTGTTTTTGCCACTCATAGATGTAGAGGCAATAAAGTGTTCTCTATTTGTTTCTACTGTTAGAAAAGAAAGCAAAGTTTCACTGTAGGATTTCTTATTATCCTTACCAAGCATCTTAATAACTTGCTCATCAACAGCAAGTTCGCCATCTCTACTAGATACTTCAGCAGCAATCCAGATTAGAGGATTAAACCATAATACAATTGTGAAGGCATATCTAAGTAATACCCAAAGGCTGTCACCTTGTTTGTAATGACAGTATTCGTGGCAGATTGCATGGTTATAGGGAATAGAATCCTTCTTTAAGTCATTGGTGATGTAAATGTTTCTGCCAAATAGAAAAGGAGATTTGATACCTTCTAACTTATAAACACGTAATGAATTATAAGGTGCAATTGCTATTAATTCTCTGCTCTTATGAACTCGAATGATAAAAATTAAGTTGTTAATCATTATGATTGATGCAACAATAACTGCACCACATAGCCATATGGTTTTGAATAGTAATTCGTAGTTAATATGTTCTTCTGCTTTGGGAATTGTGTTAATAGAAGTAGTATTAGTGATTTCTGAAGAAGCAGATATGATTTCAGTTGGTTCAGTTGTTTTAACCATGATATTTTCGGTCTCAACAATACTGTCATCAAATTCAATTGTGCTATTTACTGACGGTGTAGTAATTCTGCTAGGGTGATTTATAAGTTCGCTAGCAGTACTTTTTGAAACAGAATAGTTGTTGTTTGGAACAGTAATATTCACAGGGATATTGGCAAATGAAGCAACTATCACGAAGATAGGAAGTGACAGCCACATTGCATATTGAGCCTTGCGAGATATTTTACCTTCAACTATTGCTCTAATAACGATTATGATAACTATTAGAATACTTAATCCTATTAGTAATTTCATATTAGTCACCATCCTTGATAATCCTACGAAGGTCTTCCATTTCTTCCTCAGTTATAGATTCTTGTTTGATTAGACTACTAACAAGTAATCCAATATTGCCGTTGTAAAACTTTTGGAGGAATGATTTTGTTTCTTCTAGCTCTACTTGGCTTCTATCAATAGCAGGGTAGTAAAGTTTGGTTTTGTTTTCTGATTTGAATGTGATAAGGCCTTTGCTTGTCATTCTGTTTAGCAGAGTAATAACAGTTGATCTGGCCCAGCCCATTGTTTCATCTAATGCGTGAACAATATCCATAGTAGAAAGTGGGCTTTTATCCCAAAGAAGTTCCATTATTTTCCAATCTGTATCTGATAACTTAACCATTTGTGCCTCCTATGTCGACTGCTGTAGACTATCTTTGTTTTCAATATAATACAGTAGTCTACACGTGTCAACATGTTAGTTGAAATTGAATTTTCTACACATAGGAACTAGTGAGGATAATACTAAAGAATTGATACCTTATTGGTAATGCTATGTTGTTGCAATAAATCCTCCTTTGGCCTATATATTTTGATATAATGTTTTCAAGAATAGCAGTAAGGAAAATGTATGAATATCAAAGATTTAATAGGTGAAACTACAGATTATGATAAGAAGCTTGCAGTGGAAGTAAAAAAGCCAAAAAGCTGGTGTAAAAGCGTTTCGGCTTTTGCAAATTGCACTGGAGGTGATTTGTATTTTGGTATTGCTAATGATGGTACAGTTGTTGGTCTTGAAAATGCTGAACATGATGCTGAAGTCATAAGCGAAGCAATTAAGGTTCATTTAAATCCTATCCCTGAGGTAAATGTTTCTTTTGATGTTGTTGATGGTGCAAAAATTGTTGTAGTCAAGGTTTATGCTGGTCAGCAAACACCTTATTATTATGATGGTGATGGACAACTTATTGCTTATGTAAGAGTTGGTAACGAGAGTGTTCCTGCTGATCCAATCAAATTAAGAGAACTTGTATTAAAAGGTAGCAATCATACTTATGATAGTTTGAAAT
>JAZUIN010000054.1:0-6770 GCA_045642225.1 Lachnospiraceae bacterium
CAACAGTACGGCCCCCGAGCCGCCGAATGGCTCGATGTATCTGCCGTACTCCAAAGGAAACAAGGCATACAGGATTTTTAGGATGGAAGTTTTATTTCCAACCCAGCTTATTGGTGTTTTTATTCCATCACCCCCTTTCTGCGGAACCAATGGCCCTGAAAAAGCAAAAAAGCCGGTATCAATCGTTCCAAACGATTGATACCGGCTTTTTTCTAATTCCTTATTCAGTTCTGCTTTGAGGCCGCTGATTTCATGTTCCCGCACGGCAACTCCATCACCACCGTCCAGCCGTCTTTGTGTTTGATAATTGCTTTTATTATAGGCATTCCTCCATTTTTTGTTACTGTTGTTGTATTCATTATTCCTTGCTTCCATATTAATTTGGGGTATAAAAAAGCTGCCCAGTTTTGATCTGACTTGGATTTTCTTTTGACACTTCATCACAAAACATCTGTTGAATACTGATTTTATCACATAATATTTATTCCATCATATATCGTGGATTTCCGTTTGATCCTTAGTCTGCTAATAAAACTAGATGACTTTTTTAAGATATAAGTCCAAAATTATTTAATATTGGACATATACATTTTAGATACTCAATAATATCAAGATTGTTTTGGATAGTTTTATGCCATTGCCTATCACAAATAGTTTTCGACATTGATTGGCAATATCGCGATTAATTAGTATGATAATTTGGGAACAGGAAAATATATGTGGGGTGAAAAGATGTCTAACAAAGCTACTATTTCAAAAAAGGCCGAGCGCGCATTACATACGAAAAGCGGAAACAGATGTGCGATGTGCCAAACAATATTAGTAGATACAAGGAATCCTACTGCTGCTTGTATAGGAGAAAACGCCCATATATATGGCGAGAAATCAAATGCTGCACGTTATGACCCGACAATAGATGAAGCGTTTGTTAATAGCGAGCAAAACCTGATTTTTTTATGTTGTAACTGTCACAAAAAGGTAGATACAGATATTTTATCAAATCCACCTGATAAACTATTTAGATTAAAGGCGGCACACGAGCAATGGGTAGCTGAACAATTGGAAGAACACTCTATTTCTTATACTTTTGCTGAGCTTGAGGTGTTAGCCAGATTTCTTGTATCATCACATTCAGTCCAATCCTCATCTTCTTCACTCTCTTTGCTAAAAATTAGTGATAAAATCAGTAAAAATTCATTACAAGATGTTCAAAAATATATTACTATGGGGCTATCCAGTAATCTCACAATAGAAGATTATTTAAATAGGCATCCAGATCCTTCATTTGCAGCACAACTCACCAGTATCATGGCTCAAAAATACCAAGAATTGAAATCGCAAGGTATAGGGAATTACGATATATTCTATGATTTATGGGATTTTGCAAGCGGGGAAAATTCTGATTTTTCGTATAAAGCCGCTGGTCTAGGTATTCTTACATACTTTTTTGAAAAATGCGAGGTATTTGAAAAATGATTTTACCAGACAAAAATATCAAGCTCGAATACTCATTACTTAACTGCGGGGCAATTATTCTATCGGTACTCTCTGAGCCTCATACAGCATCTCTACTATGGGACAAAGCTAAAAGCTATGAGGCTTTGAAAAGCTATGAAAAGTACTTATTGACTTTAGACTTTTTATTCTCAATAAATACTATAGCACTTGAAGATGGTTTGATTGTGAGGTGTAAGAATGATTCACTCGGTTAAAAGTAACAACCCTAAATTTAAATCTGTTGAGTTTCATTCTGGGTTCAATGTTGTTCTAGCTGACCGTAGCCATGACGATGATGCAGACTCAAAACGCACGCGAAATGGGGCAGGGAAAACAACTCTTATTGAAATAATTCATTTTTGTTTGGGTTCACAGGTGTCCTCAAGATCTGTTTTTAAGAATGTCCATTTAAATGGTTGGTCTTTCATCATTGAGATTGATATTGGACCCCAATTATTTCGTATCGAGCGCTTTACAGATTGCCCAGGAAAAATCTATATTGATGGAGATATTTCAAGTCTGAGCTTTAAATGTAAATATGATAAAAATAAACACCGGTATTATGCGACCCCTGGTGTTTTTAATAAGGCAATGCTATATGAATTCTTTGGCATTGAGGTAGCAGATGATAATCAACAACTTGTACCCTCTTTCCGTGAGCTGATTTCTTATTCCATTCGCCGAAATGTAGAAGGATATAAAAATGCTTTTGAATTCTTTTCTCGGCAAAGAGCCGCCAGTGTACAGCTATGCAATGCTTACTTCTTGAATTTGAGTATGGATTATGCTGCAAAGTTTCAAATCTTGAAGGAGAAGAAAAAAGGAATCGATGATTACAAGAATGCTGCAAAATCTGGCGCTATCGGGATATTAAATCTTAACATCGGTGAGTTGAGTACAGAAATTATTGGTCGTCAAAAAGAAGTTGATGCTCTAAAATCTCAGTTGGACGCATTTCAGGTTCATCCTCAGTACGAAGAAATCTCAGATAAGGCAAACTTTCTAACTGAAAAACTACATATTCTTGCAAATACACTTGTTATACGTCAGCATTTACTGGAAAAATATGAAACAAATTATTCTGAAGAAGCTCCTAGTCTTCCTATTGATGATATCAGTAGTATTTATTCTGAAGCAGGAGTATTGTTTAAAGATTCAATTATGCAACCACTTGCAGAAGTGATTAATTTTCACAAATCAATCACTCTCAATCGGCACGAGTACCTAAAAAGCGAAATAGTTTCCATACGAAGAGAAATTGATGAAATAAAAAAGCAAATCTCAGATATAAGCACACAACGTTCTAAACTAATGAGAGTACTCGAAACGCATGGGGCACTGGATGAATATGTTCTTATTCAAGAACATTATTCAAATGCTAAACAGCTTTTAGAAGATGCAAAAAGACGGCTTGAATCAGCAGAATATATTGAAGATAGTAAAAGTAGAATAAAAATCGAAAATCAAGAACTGCTGATTAAAGCTAGGCAGGATTATCAAGAGAGGATAAAGACTCGCGAACAAGCAATTTCATGTTTTAAAACTAATACTGAATTTCTCTATCCAGAGGCTGGAACACTAACCATTGACTTGAATGATAGTGGATATTCTTTTGCTGTAGATATTAAAAGTTCGCGCAGTCAAGGCGTTAACTACATGAAGGTCTTTTGTTATGATATGGTCTTAGCTGAATTGGGTATCGCTCGGAATTGTTACCCGGATTTTCTTGTACACGATAGCACTATTTTTGATGGTGTTGACGAACGGCAAGTTGCAAGAGCGTTGACACTAGCTAAGCTTAAATGTGAGGAACTTGGCTTTCAGTATATTTGTTTGGTTAATTCTGATATGATACCATATCAGGAATTTGACGCTGAATTAGCAAAACAGTTTAGAGAAAGTATAGTTCTTCGTATATCCGACAATCAAGATAATGGTGGATTATTAGGAATTCGCTTCTAATAATTAAACACTCGGATACTCTTAATAGCTGACACAGCTTATCTATAGGTGTGTTCGACCAAATAATGCAAAAGTCATGTCATTTATTCTATCCAATCTATCTAAATTATTAGTTAACATTAACGCTTATTCTATTTTTCTATGCTGCTACTGATTTAACCATAACAAAAGAGGTCACAGACTATGTGCAAATTATTGTATTATCCTTATATTTCAATTCCAAATTCATCGTGGCTAACTCAAGCATTGCTATATTGGGATGGAATTGCAACGATTGTCCCCATTGAAATAATAAAACAACCAACACGTTTTTCCGCTTATGCTCGAAAGCTTGTCCAGGAGGGGATTATCGAAACCGTTCAGCCAGAAGAATACGCTTATTCATGTCCAAATTACTATCTACGCTTTTTAGAATGGGTCGAAAATAATTCTTCTCATTTTACTTCAAACTTCAATGGAAATAATGCGGTATTTTCTGAGCAGTATAACATTCATGCTGGTAAACTGGGGTATATCGGAGATGAGTTAGAGCGAATGGGGCTTGCAAAGCGGATTAATAAACAATGGTTTTCTATGGATTCGCAATTATCAAAAAGCTTTATGACATTTCTATCTATGCTGATTGGCCAAGAAACTGGCAGAATCCCTGCCACAGACACATATCAAGGAATGTCATCTATTTTCTGCGTAGACTACAAAACACCTACCAGAAACGCAAATATAATTAAGAACACATTAAGAAATTCAATGCTTAACCAGTTTCTCCCTATTCCTTCCAATATTCAGGACCTAAATGACATTCAGCGGTTTAAGAATCATTACCATGATGAGTTAATTCATTTCCGTACGCATGTAGAGCGTTTTATTTCCGAGCTTGAATACGTTCCAGTTGAAATGCGAGACATGCAATATAGAGATTTTATTGCTTCATCAAAAGATGAAATCGACCAAATCAAAGGTCATATGGGATTCTTTCATGCTCCTAGAATCGATATTGGCACGCTCGTTGTAGCGGTTCCGTCTGCTCTGGAAGCATTTCGTGGTGATTACTTAGGAGCTGCTGCCGGGATAGCTCCGCTTTTGTTTAAAACAGTCTGGAACGATGAGCGACAGAACAATCTCAAAAAGCCTCTTGCATACGCTGCTCTATTCCAAGACAGATTTCATTAACAAGTATTATTTTACGAATTATTGATTCTTGGTAAAAAGCAAGGTGATATCTATGAAATTTACTCCTTCAGGCGATCCAATATCAGATCTTAATAGTATGCTACGTAAATACCGGCTTGATGATTTATTGCTTAATATTAGTATTGAATCTAGTTCTTTTTTTAAATCTTCCTATACCTCTTCGCTGGGCTTTGGTATTAGATATGATTCATATACATTAATTAGTCAAAACACGAGAAAAGTTTCTCATCCATCTGTATATATTACAGGCTGGAACTTAATTGATCTATCATACAAAGCAATTTTAGCAACAAACGATTTTCGTGGTATTTCTGTTCCCGACAACAACCACATTTATTTACTTATTTCATTGTTAACGGAAGCAAACACTAAGGCGGAAGAGACTAGAATCCAAGGATTTGATAAATCAAGCAATTCCGATATGATGATTTATGTATGGGGCTTCTTTGGTGAACAACGGCGTATTCAACATCCTGCCACAGTGTTCGATAGTGTTGTGCGTGACTTATATATTCTCTTTGATATCGCTAATGATGACAAAGAGATAAATGTTAATAATGCAATAATTGAAGAAATAGGCGTCCCGTATAATTCTGTGATTACCGCACTGTATCTTTTATGGTTCGGTTCAACAGCATCACCAAATGTATCTGATTTAGAAAAAAACATCATATGGAATGATTCATTAAAAAAAGATGATTTTTCAAAAATTCTTAAATACTATACTACAGATTATTATGAAGTTCGCAAATCTCCTCTAGGACGACAAATACTATATACAAAGCCTTTTATTAAAACACAACGAGGCCAAATTATATCCGTAAACTGCTTTCTAAATCTCTTTCTATATGAGCATTGTATACTATGGCTTGCGCGAAACCATTATCGTAATAGTCAAAAATTTGTTGATCATTTCGGGCTATGGTTTGAGAAGTATTTCTATGAGCTGTTGTGTGAATATGTTGAGGAAAGTTGTTTCGAGAAGATACCAGAGGCATTAAAAAAGCGTGCTGATTGGTGCATTCATCTTGGGAATTACGACATATTATTAGAGCAAAAATCTGCGCTATTGCCACTCGATGTCAAGCAACAAGAGAGTTGTATTTCGTCTACAAAGGCTTATATAACAAGAAATATTATCAAAGCAATAAATCAGCTTGATGCCACTGAAAAAGCTCTATGTAATAGCAAATATATAAAAATAATTCTTTTATATGAGGACTATATTGAGCCAGAAATAATTGACAGTATATTTTATTTACCAGAATGCTCTATCACAAATGATAATTATTACTGGATATTAACAATCGATGAAATGGAATCTTTGCTATATACATATTACAACGACATTACAGTTTTTGATAGTATAATGCAAAATAAGATTCAACTAGAAAAAAGCCATTCAACAGACGGGCGAAGCATTTCAAAAATTATGCAAATGTACAGTATCTCCGAAAATCATCATCTGAAAAAGCAAAAATTCGCAAAATACTCATCAGACATTATAAAAGAGGCTTGTGCCCTCTTGCGTAATTAGCTTACTGTACCATTTATATGATTATTGGTTATTCATCATATTATTTTTATAAACACAAAAAGCCGTCTGATTTGTCTTTTCGAAAAATCAGACGACTTTTTTTGGTGGAGCATAGGGGGATCGAACCCCTGGCCTCAAGATTGCGAACCTTGCGCTCTACCATCTGAGCTAATACCCCATATTCAGTTTTCGGGGCCCGCTTCATGTAGCCTTCGGGCTACCATCTGAGCTAATACCCCATATTCAGTTTTCGGGGCCCGCTTCATGTAGCCTTCGGGCTACCAACTGAGCTAATACCCCGTATTTTCTTTGCCCTGCTATTATAGCACACTTTCGTTTTTTGTAAAGAAAATATTTGTTGATTAAATCGCCGCTATGGGTTATAATACCCATGCGGCTTTTGACAAGGCTGCACTAGTTGGGGAGCCAGCGGTGCCCTGTAACCTGCAATCCGCTACAGCAGGAATGAATTCCCAACCAAGGATATGTCATGTGTCGTCTGACACCGGTAAGCAGCGTTGACGAGCCGGTCTCGCGCAACGGAAACCCGTGAACCATGTCAGGCGGGGAACCGAGCAGCATT
>JAZUIN010000055.1:0-2280 GCA_045642225.1 Lachnospiraceae bacterium
AACCCTGTTTGAATCATATCTATGTTTGGATATGTCTTTGATTGCTTCATATAATTATTCCCATCCTCTATAATATCTCCTCATCAAATGCCTTCTTTATCATTTTAGACTTTGGAAAAATATCTAAGTATTCCTGAATACGCCAAATCTCAAGAGATTCAATGATGCGCCTATAATTGCCTATTATCTCTTTGTACAAATCCTTTGGCATTTTGTTTTTATTCCTAAGAAGTTCTACAAGCATGCGTTCCTTGTCATAGATAGGAATCGTGGCTCCATCTACTTCCACCTGGATAACTCCAATGTTCAAAAGATCATCTCTGGTATATATTTGCTCTATCCGACCATCCACAAGAGGTGTCGCTTTTGCTTTTGTAGCTAATGTATACTTTTCCGGAATCAAATCTGTTAGTCCATAAACATAAAAAGCATACTCCCCTGTAAAAATTCCATCCGGATATTTTTTAGAGATAATAGCAACTTCTGATTCATATTCCGAATCAGAATATATGCCATCTTCAAGCTTAAATACCAAGCCATCTTCCAAAGCTTTATTCAATTGATAAGCATTTCCATATTTTGTAATACAATCTGCATATGAAAGAATCATTTTACTAAACCTCGGTATTTTTTCGTTTTTTACCTAGATTTAGTTTAATATTGTTTCAAAAAAATGTCAATAAAACAGTCACCTATCTACATGAACAAAACTAATTCTTAATTCCATTTCCATGCTATCTGCCAACCTTTTTAGTAAATCAAGGCTCGAATCTCCAGCTGCAGATTCCAACATCTTAATATCAGAAAGAGAAATTCCTGATTTCTCTGCAAATTGTTCCTGTGTCAGATTATTTGATAATCGATAGTTCTGTAATATTTTCATAATCTCACGTTGAGGTTGTAAATCTGAAGAAGCCTGTTCATAGGCAATAGCCTCTTCAAGTCCTTGCTTTAAATCGTCAAACAAAGTGCTCATGATATTCCTCCATTCTTTAAGAATTTTTCATAGCAGAATAATTTCTGTAATGGATATATTATACTCTCTGTCAAGAGCTACGTCATTGGACTGTTAGTCCAATGCCCCCACCAACCCTTAAATCACGCTCTGCCGATCAATGAATTCCTCAAACTTCTTTCTCTTAATCTGCATACGATTACCATTCCAAAGAATAAAATCTGCTGTAGGATTCTCTGTTATAATCTTGCGAAGCTTGCATTCTCCGATTCTGAAATAACCTGCAGCCTCCTCAATTGATAATGTATATTTATTCCAATACGGAATCTCATAAGTATTACTCATGCTTCTGTTCTCCCTTCTTTAGTCTTCTCTATTGTTCAGTTCTCTAATTAATTTTATTTTGTTATCAGCCGATGCCTTCCGCTTACTAACGCCCTTCATCTGAACTGGTGCACACATTTCAAACACTCGATGTATTCGTTCTTATCATCGCTTGCAAACAAGTCGTTTATGATAGTTCCCGAAGGTATTTTCACTAACTCATTTATTAAGTACTTGGAGCCTCAAAATCGTGATTACAGAAATCTATAAAATTTATATTAACTTTTGTCCTTCACAATACATTTGGCTTGAAAAAATCCGTATTCCTAAACCATCATTAAATTTATTTCTTTGTATTTTATTTTTCCAAATAAGACCTTGATGGATTGATTTGAAGCCTGGACTGGAAATGATAAAAATGCCTCTCCACCAACTCTGGCATAGTTGTCACAAGGTGTCTGTGACTGCGAAAAAAACAGTTTGAAACAAATTCCATTGTCGAGGAAGAATTCATCACTTTTTCAAGCACCTTGATACGTGCAACGCCCTTTAAATACAGGCTTCCGCCAAATTCCGACACAATTCCACCGAGACACAAACACCTTGAGATACAGTAAATAAAAGAGATAACAGGATACACCTAAAGTTGCATGCATTTAAGCCGAAAAACCAGACTCCTATGTCGTCTGTATAACTTAATTTCACTTCGTCTGAAGTGCCTCTGCCAAAGGTGGCGGAGCAATAAGCACTCTCGCAGGTACTATTTTCTATAAAACACAAGCATAAAAATAAGACCACTTCTGGTCCATTAGACCAAAAGTGATCTCTGTAAATCTTACTATATGAACTTCTGGTCCATTGGGGATGCGGACGAAATCTTGGACTTAATATTAGATCAATCCAAGACTCCTTCGATGATTTAATGGACTCAAATAATTGAGAGATTGTTTGATACGATCTTCGTTATACCATACAAGATAATCATTTAAGAGTTGTATAAA
>JAZUIN010000056.1:0-2789 GCA_045642225.1 Lachnospiraceae bacterium
ATCAGCCAGCTCATTATCTTCAGTAAGTTCATATTCTTTAGGAATAACAAAATTAACATCATCCCATTCACAGAATTTATAATTACCCATTAAACATCTTATCCTTTACAATCTGAATTTTCTTAAACCATATTATCAAAACTCTTTATTTCTTCAGAATCACATCGACATATTTTCCTTTTATCTCTATTTACTCATAAGACCCATAAGATAAAAGCAATACATATCTATCAAATATAATCACCCAACTGTAATCTGTTATATAAAAGGGACTAAACAACTGTTCCTCATTCAAACCATATGATTGTATATTTACAGAATATATGCCCCTATATTTTCCAAGCGTATTTTCCAAAACAAGTAATTGTTCATTTAATGAATTCATTATTCTCGCATCAGCAGAGGCATCATAAATAAAGTGAAATATCGATTCAAGAGCCATCGCGCCATCACCAATATTATTATTGTGAAATGCATCCTTAATCATATTTATACCAAATCTTTTATTAATTTCACTAACAATAACATTTATCTCATTTGATGAAATACTTACTACATCTACAGCAAATCCAAAATATGATTTGATTACCTCATTTTCACAACGATATATCGATAATTCTTTTTTGCAATTTTCAGTTGCAAATAACTCTTCCATTTCATATATAACTTTTAAAATAGTATTATCACTGCAATCATTTATTTCACTTTCGTTACAATAAGGGATAAATTTCATACAAATCTCCAAAAAAGCTTAGAACCATTCACACTTTTGCCCCAAATTAGCCCATATTATCAAAATCCTACTTGCTAATTATATCAAAAATGGACCTGCGATTATACACAGATCCATACACGTTAACCTAGTATTTAGTTCTTTCTACGCCATTTTAGACAATATGTAATGACCTCCACTTTGTAAACTTCGTGGATTTACCTGTATAATAAAGTTGTCAAGACAATATAAACAGGGATTACCGCATACAAAGGGAGGTCATCAAATGAATAATAACACAGTTTACGTAGGAATGGATGTACATAAAGAAAGTTTTTCACTTTGTGCTTTTACGATTGAAGCAGACAAAGGAATGTATTACCAGAGAACAGAATCAGATTTTAAAAATGTTCTGAAATATCTGGATTACCTTCGTACCATCTACGGACACGATGTCAATTTCGTATGCGGCTATGAGGCCGGTTGCCTCGGTTATACTTTATATCATCAGTTAACATCTCATAATGTTAACTGCATAATACTTGCACCTACTACCATGCTCGAACAACGTGGCAAGAAGAGAATAAAGACCGATAAACGTGATGCAGAGATTATTGGCAGATGCCTTGCTCAGCATAACTACAGTCCTGTCCATATCCCCACAGCCAAAGACGAAGAAACAAAAGAATATCTTCGTATGCGCGATGATCATAAGCTTGCTCTAAAAAAAATAAAGCAACAGATTCTTTCATTCTGTCTTCGACATAATTATCGCTATGATGGTAACAGTCACTGGACAACAACTCATATCAAATGGCTTAAATCATTAAAGCCTGAGGCTCTGTATAAAGAGATCCTCGACGAGTATATGCTGACCTATACAACTCTGTGCGATAAGATTGAGCGAATGGACAAACGCATTGAGGAACTTGCTAATCAAGTTGAATACCATGAGCCTGTTCAAAAACTGTCCTGTTTTATCGGTATCAAAAAACATACCGCACTATCTGTCCTCGTTGAGGTTGGCGATTTTAAGCGTTTTGCAGATGCCCAACACTTTGCATCTTATCTAGGTCTGGTTCCAGGAGAAGATTCCAGCGGTGATGGTCAAACAAGACTAGGCATAACTAAAGCTGGAAATCGACACATTCGACTATTATTAATGGAGTCCGCACAGTGTTTTGCAAGAGGTCAGGTTGGTTTCAAATCAAAAGAATTGAAAGCTCGACAGTACGGAAACACACCGCAAGTAATTGCTTATGCCGATAAGGCAAATGAACGTCTAAGACGACGTTATTACAAAATGGTGCTCGGCAAATCAAAGAAACATAATGTAGCCAAGGCTGCAATAGCAAGAGAACTCGCTTGTTTCATATGGGGAATGATGACAGATAACATTGCCTGATACATATATAACACCATGCTGCTAATATCAAGGCCAAGCCGCTTTGCGGTGCTTCGCAGCCTTGACATCATCATCCCGCTGTTATAGTGGGTAATTAAGCAGATGTAAGATGGCTTACGCCACATACATCTGGCCCAAAAACTAAAGTAACAACTGAAGACATCTTGAAAGGGCTTCGGCCATTTCAAGGTTCGAGCCATTCACGAACGGGTTATGTCGGCACAGGAAACTGTGATCCACGCTTTTAGACGGTGAGGCTCTCGGCGGACCATTGACCTGTAGGTAACCAATCCACGTATATCAGAGTGGCCAAAGCCGGGAACTGATACTCCGAGGCTCTTTCCGGGTGCCTTCAATACAATTAAATAATTGTTTGTGGTGATTTCCTGCATTTTCTACTTGACAAGAGGTCATTACATATCAGCCCGTATGATCATAATTTGTTAACTCTTACTAATAATCATATTACATCTGCCCCACGCCTCATCTTTATAGGCAAACACCTTCATATCTGTCTTTCTTTCTGCAAATCCAACAGATTCATAGCACTTTTTTGCCCTTGTATTTTCTGGAAATACATTCAAATGAACTGCTTGAACATTTGTAATCTCAAAAGCATACTTAACTGCAAGATTAATCATTTCTTTACCATATCCTTGCCCTCTGTACCTC
>JAZUIN010000057.1:0-2967 GCA_045642225.1 Lachnospiraceae bacterium
ACGACTGGCTCGGTGATGAGAAGACAGCTCTTATGTGTTCTTTCATTCCAAACCTATGGCAGTATATCGGATACCATATGCTTATTATGTACGCTGGAATTAAGTCTATTTCTACTGAAATATCAGAAGCTGCAAAGATTGTCGGAGCAAATCGTTTACAGTCTGCATTTAGAATTACTATTCCAATTCTTAAGCCAATTATTCAGGTGTGCGTAACATTCTCACTTATTGGTGCGTTAAAGATTTTCGATCTTATCTTCGTACTTACAGGTGGTGGCCCATTCCAGTCAACTGAAGTGCCTACTATTTATATGTACAAGACAACATTTGATCAGATGCATTATGGATATGGTTCAGCTATATCAACGTTTGTTATTTTAGAATGCTTTGTATTTACAGCTTTACTTAGATTATTCTTTAGAGAAAAGGGGGATGCATAATGAAGAAAATAAATATTACAGATTCAATCATTCATTTTCTCTTAATAATATTTGCACTAATTCAGGTATTCCCATTATATTGGTTATTTACATTTGCTCTTAAGGATAATAATGAAATATTTGGTGGAAATGTTGCTGGTCTCCCTAAGAACTGGAGATGGGTTAACTTTAAAGTAGCGTTTGTAGAAGCAAATGTATTCAGCTATTTCCTTAACAGTGTATTCGTTACAGCGATAACAATCCTTGGAGTTTTGGTTATTTCTGCAACAGCAGCATATGCACTTCAGAGAATGATTTGGAAGGGCAGAGAGACTTTCTTAAAAATAATCCTTTTAGGTCTTATGGTTCCAATTCATGCGGCTTTACTTCCGTTGTTCCTCGTACTTAGCCGCATGCACATACTTAATAGCTACTGGGCACTTATTATTCCGTATATCGCTTTTGGACTTCCAATGGCAGTATATTTATTTACATCATTCTTTGCTTCTATTCCAAGAGAAATGGAAGAGGCAGCAGCAATTGATGGAGCAGGAATTTACAGAATTTTCTTTGTAGTTATTTTCCCACTTATTAGACCAGCTCTTGCTACAGTTAGTATTTTTACTTTCATTAGCACATGGAATGAGCTTATGTTTGCTGTTACATTTGTAAACAAGGCAAAATATAAAACTCTGACAGTTGGTATTATGTCTATGGTAGGTGCATATACTACTAAATGGGGTGAAATTGGTGCAGGTCTTATGATTGCAACAATACCAACAATTATTATTTACCTTCTTTTGAGCAAACAGGTTCAGGACAGCCTTGTTGCAGGTGCTGTAAAGGGATAAACAGGTAAAAAGATAGAGGAAATTAAATGAGGGCATCCTTAACAATTTATATTGATAATATAAGAAATGATATAAACAAAAGACTTTTTGGTCATTTCATGGAACATGCCAGCGACATTATATATGAGGGGATTTTCGCACCAGAAAATCCCCTTTCAGATAATAACGGATTTAGAGAAGATGTGTGCCAGGCAATAAAAGATTCCGGCGCTACTACTCTGAGATATCCAGGTGGCAATTATGTATCAAATTATCATTGGGAGGACGGAATAGGTAAGAGAGAAGATAGGCCTAGAGTATTTGACTATGCCTGGCTTACTGATGATGATAACAGAATGGGTACTGTGGAGTTCATAGAGCTTTGCAGAAAGGTAGGTGCTGAACCGTACATATGTGTTAACATGGGTAGCGGAACAGCAGAAGAGGCTATGCATTGGGTTGAGTTTTGTAACGGTGTTACAAATACCAAATATGCAAATATGCGTAGAGAGCTAGGCTATGAGGAGCCATTTAATGTAAGACTTTGGGGTCTTGGAAATGAAATGTATGGTGACTGGCAGTTTGCATCCTGTAGTGCAGAAGACTATGCAAAAAAAGCAAAAGATTTTGCAAAAGCAATGAAATGGGTTGATCCTAACATTGAGCTTGTTGCTGCAGGATACGATTTAGACCCTGACTGGAATAGAATCGTGGCAAATACATTAAAGCCTTTAATTGATCATGTTGCGATACATCATTATTCTATAGGCTATGGTGTGTATCATGCAGAAAATTACAAGGAGTGTATGTACTTGCCAGAGTATTTAACTAAGCTTACAAAGGTGTGCTATGCTTCTATCGTTGCAGGTACGAATGACTCTCTGACCAATATTAAGGTGGCATGGGATGAGTGGAATTCATATGCCTGGAATCTTGATGGAGAAGATCAGAATGAGAAGTATGACTTACAAAATGCTATTTTGACAGCTCTTATAATGCATGGTTTTTTAAGAAATAGTGACATTGTTGATATTGCAAGTTATTCTCCATTTGTTAATAAATGTGGAGCAATTAGAACAAGCGAGAATGGTTTATTAAAACGACCTCAGTTCTATGTATTTGAGATGCTTAGTAAGGCATTTTCAAAATGTAGTAAATATGTTGAGTCAAAAATGACATGCGATTACGTAGAGGTTCCTGAGGTAATTGATTTTTCAAATAGATTGCCAGAACCAAAATTCACACTAAATGAACAGTCACTTAGAAGAATCGTAAAAACATCTCTTATTGATTGCATCACGGCTATAAGCGAAGATAAAAAATATGTTGCTATTTCGCTTATAAATAAGAATGAGACAGATGATTGTGAAATAGATATTATATGTTATGGCGGTAATATTGATTGGGATAATGCAGAAAGCTTAGTATTATTTGATGATGACATGAAGGCTGCTAATACATTTAAAAATCCTGAAAAAGTAAAGCCAATTCTTTGCAATGTTAAGATAGAAAATAATAAATTATTAGTTAGGAAGCACTCGTTAACAGTTATACTTGCTCCTCTAAAATAAATTAAAACATTAAATGTTTGGAAAGGAAAATATCGTGAGTAGAGAGAGAGAACCTTTAGTATCACATATTTTTACAGCAGATCCATCTGCTAGAGTTTTTAACGGAAAGATTTATATTTATCCATCACATGATATTCCACATGATGG
>JAZUIN010000058.1:0-2941 GCA_045642225.1 Lachnospiraceae bacterium
CTGAAGGAACTTGTTCTACACCATTAATAATTAATGAACTATAGCAAATAGTTGGTTCTGCTGAAATAACCACCTTAATTTTAGTAGTATCATTTTCATCAGCATTAACTTCAACTAAATGCTTTGAACCATCAGCTAAATTAACATGTTCACCACCAATTGAAATATCTCCAAATTCTCCAGACCATGTGGCATTTAAATCCACTGTAATTCTAGGGCCTTGAGGTCCTCCTGCTGGTGGCATTCCCCCACCATCAAATCTTATCTGGACATTATATGCTTTACTTGGATCATAAGTAAAATGATATGTTCCGTTCTTTAAACCATCTAAATCAGAAATATCAGTTCTAGCGCCATTACAGTTATAAAACTGCTGATTATGGGTATCTAAAATCTTTCCATTTCCTTCATCTGGCACTGCCTTTAAATAAACTTCATTTGCACCAGCTACTGTTTCAACGGAGCCATTTCCCACATTAGTCCAACTACTGCCATCTAAAGAATAGCTAACGCTACCACCATCATTTATATTAAATGCAATCTTGCCTACTTCTCCTGCTGGTGGAACTTCGCCTCCACCTGCTGGTGGATTTTGTAATTCAAAATTATATGATGATGCTAAATCACTTATAGCTATTTCTTTTCCCGAATCATATTCTGTTGTTTTCACACCACCTATAAAGACTTCTTTTCCTGCCGAAGTTACAGTTATAATTACTTTTTCTGCCCCAGATGGAATTTCTGCTACACCAGTATGTGTACCTTCATCCGTAACACCTGTACCAATCTCTGTATTCGAGCCATCATAGAATTTCCACTCCACACCATAGTGCTCTGGTGGTGTTACCCCTCCTGCACATCCAATTGACACTGTAAATGAATCAGCGGCATTTACATATATAGGATTAACCCCTATAGTCCCTAAAATGAGTGTCAATACAATAATCCACGCCAATATCCTATTAGCTTTTCTCATTAGACAACCTCCTTGTTTCCCTTATCATTGTACAAACTTACAATATAGTTTTATTATAATTATTTCGATAATTGTATAATACCGTGTTACCATAATTGTCATATGACACATTGGAAACAATTGTATTTTATTAACATAAATATAGGATAATGAAAGAAATACATTTTATTTTCGAACAGGGGTGTGGGAAAATGAATTTCAGTCAGCAACTTAGCGATTATATTGCTTTGCTAAATTGTACAGCCAAAGAATTAGCAGATAAATCTGAACTTAATCCAGCTACTATCAGTAGATATTGCAGTGGCAAACGAGTTCCTTCAGCTGATAGTTACGAAATAGATAAAATTGCTAATGCAATCTGTTCTATCGCTAGCAGTAAAGAACCAGGCACTAATGTCGAAGAATTTAGAAAATTATCGGATTATACATATGTTAGAAATTGTCTTTTGTCCGCTATTGCGAATATAGACACAAATCTTGTTATCACTAATTTTAATACACTTATCAATTCACTAGACATTAACCTAAATAAACTTTCAAAATATTTAGGTTATGATTCTTCGTTTCTTTATAGGGTCAAAACTGGCCAACGTAAACCAGGTGATATAGACACATTTATTAATAACACATGTAATTATATTGTAAGTAACTATAATGACTCTGCTTCCATTTCTTCTATCGCCTCTATCATAGGGTGTGATTCTGCAGAAATAACAAACAAGCACGATTATTTTTCTCGACTAAAAAATTGGTTTACCAACAATACAGAAACAGCACCACCTTCATCTATAGGTAATTTTCTAACTGAATTGGATTCTTTTAACTTAGATGATTACATTAGGACAATTCATTTCGACGAACTAAAAGTTCCAAACATTCCTTTTCATATTATTCACCCAAAGACCTATTATGAGCTTGATGGAATGAAAGAAGCTGAGCTTGATTTCTATAAGGGAGTAATTCTATCTAAGACAACCGAGCCAATATTTATGTTTTCTGATATGCCAATGGAAGATATGGCTAAAGATTTAGATTTTGGAAAAAAATGGATGTTTGCTATTGCTATGGCAATAAAAAAAGGACTACATTTAAATGTAATCCATAATTTAAATCGCCCTTTTACTGAGCTTCTCCTTGGGCTTCAAAGCTGGATTCCTCTTTACATGACTGGGCAAATATCACCATACTATTTTGCAGACAAATCTTCAATGGTTTTCCACCAGCTTACATATGTTTCTGACGTTTGCGCTCTCGATGGCCAATGTATTGCTGGGCACCATAAAGACGGAAAATATACTCTTTACTCTTCAAAGCCAGATATAAAGTACTATAAAAAACGTGCAAAAAATATGCTTTCAAAAGCTTCACCTTTAATGGATATCTATTACAAAGAAGAAAGTTATAAAATATTAAATTTTATCGATTCCATTAAAAATGAAGAGGGTAATTATAAAAGTCAGCTATATTCGCTTCCATATCATACTATTAGCAAAGAACTTCTTGATAAAGTTTTATCTAGATCAGGAAAATCCGAATATCTTGATACAATATGGCAACATATTAGCAAAGTGGCAGACACTATTAACGTTGTCACTTCCCACAGTAAGCTAAGCGAAGAATCAGCTGTTCTTACAAAAGACGAATTTGAAAAATATACTCCAACATTTTCGTTTAAATCAATATCAGAAGATATAATTATCGAATATACATATGATGAATATCTCGAGCATTTAAAATTAACAGAAGAATATGCGTTGGGAAATCCTAACTACGTTTTTACTCAAAATACCTGTTCGACATTTAGAAATATTCAAATTAGAATGAAAGAAAATTCTTGGGTAATAATATCAAAGAAAACTGCGCCAGAGATTCATTTTGTAATCCATCATCCAAAGCTGGTTAAGGCTATTTGGAACTTTGTACCTTTAATGAATGAATAATCATCATTTACTATTTAAAACAAGA
>JAZUIN010000059.1:0-5556 GCA_045642225.1 Lachnospiraceae bacterium
TATACAAATTCCCATCATTACCAATAAATAATATCTTTCCTCTTGTCATATAGATAACCTCCTTTTTTACATCATAGATTACCTATATTACTTTTTCATTGGACGGATAGTCCAAAATCACTCAAGCACACAACTTACTAACATACAATAGGATTCTTTTTTCCATTGCTGTGTTATTATTTGTAACAATTTCAAATGTACTTATTCGTTTCATCGAATCAGTAACAAGCATCTCTTCCATATGAATCCCAAACAATTCACTTAATCTAAGTAAATTATCCACTGAAGGCAGAATTATCCCTTTATACCATCTATACACAGGCTGAGGACAAGCTAAGCCAAGATATTCCTGAATATCCTTAACACAATATCCATGTAGTTTTGCCAGATAGCTAAGTTTTTTCCCTGTCAGTTTCATATCTATTCTTGTGTTTGATATCTGCATTTTATTATTCCTTTCTCGAAAGCTTATCGCCCAAAATACTATTCACATCCGAAATCTAATCGTCAGATCCTCCAATGAATTTTTTCACATCTTCTGCCTTGCCTCGTCTTCTTGCATAACGCAAAAGCCTTGCATAATCAATCAAATAATTCGGATATCGAGGCTCTTACTATGTATTATTTAATCAGCTGTGCAACTTTCTCCTGAATCTCATCCAAATTGTCCTTATCTACGACTGCCCACAGTATTCTTTTTAAGTTTTTACCCTTCAAAATATTTGCAGGAATCGTTGAATAGCTTGCAAATTCCCTAATTAGCATCTCACGTAGTTCTCTAACTTTCGCTCCCTTTGCTTTGCCCTCATACTGGTCTAACTCAAGTTTTTTTTCAATCGCTAATGCTTTTTTCACTGAATCCCAGTTGTCTGCCTCTATCATGGCCTCATACATCAATCGAACTAATGACGCTTCACATGCTACAAACTGAGGACTGAACTCAACTTTGCTATTCAAATATAGCGCCTTAAAATCATTGATATACTTTTTAAGTTCCGCATCTTCGCCGCTATCAACCATAGAATATCTATACAACTGTTTTCTTACATCAGCGATAATTTCTTGAATATCATATGCGGATCCTTTTCTGTCATACCACTCTTTTTCAGCTCTTTTTAGATATTTCTTACGTACTTCATTAATGTCCAGTTCATCAAGTCGATATACCGTAAGCATTACAACATCGTAAAACTGCTTAACCTGTTCATCCATTCTGTCATTTTGAACACCAATAGTATTGCAGCCTATGGTTGTAAATTTATCTGCAAAAAGATGACTTACTGGGAGCAACTGATATTCAAAGTCACTTTCCACAGCAAATATTTCTTTTCCCGTCTTTCTTGTAAACTCCCAATCCTCTGATTCCATAATAAATTCTATTTTTAATTCCTGCTTATCTACCTCACCTTCTTCTGCATTTCGCTCTTTATAAGTCAATACAGACGGAACATCTACATGATATGTATGCATCGGTAAATTTGTCTTTGGATTCTTTGGAATATGCTCTTTAAACAAAAAGAATTCACTGCCTTCTCTCAATTCTTTTGTAATATCATCCAATGTATTCTTTACCTGCTCATCCGTACCGCAAAATATCATATCAATATCAACACTTGTTCTCTGTGCTTCGATTGGCAAATAAAACTGTGTAGCTGCTCCACCCTTTAAAACGATATGCTCTCCTAGACGCTTTTGTATTTGAAGGAACAATTCAAGATCCCACAAAAACAATTCCATTCTTGACATATTTTTAAATCCGTACAATTCCATTCTATTCTGCAGATATTCCCTACTAAAAGCCGTCTTGTCATGAAATATCTTCGTATAATCCATCTTATTCTCCTTTTCGTAATATCATTGCAAATTGCATTGCTTCTTCTGTGATATATGGTGTTTCTACAATAAGTCGTATGTCGCTCTGAAGGTTCCTCTTAGTTGAAACTGTAATTAGTTTCTTTTTATCAATATTTCCTAATCTCACCAAATTCTGATAAACTCTGACCAATTCTTGAAGCGATAAAGGATAACCATTTCTCGTTATTGAAAAATACAAATCTACAAATGCTTTTTCTATTGTTGCAATCCCATCATTTTCATAATCAAAATTTTCAGTATCGTATACTATTATCTGCTTTTTTTCTATTCCCGCCAATATGGCGTCTTCGTATTGCTGACGAATCCCGGACGGTTTCACAACAGCAAATCCACCATCTAACAAGTAATTGATTATCTCATCATGCGCTGACTTTTCTACAAACAGAAGCATAGGGTATTGTTCTGGAACATGCTGCATAAACCTTTGCAACACATCTAACCCTGAGATAAAATACCCAAATCCCGATTCGTCAAGAATCTCCTGTACTCTTTTTATATCTTCCGTTAATGCAATCTTTGTCTTGCCTTTCCATTCATTGAACGCATACACACCAGTACGCACACGCTTTAAATATCCAGCTTCTACCATTTTTGATAGGTTCCAATAAATAGAAGATTTCTTCATATCAGGAAATATAGCCTGTACATCTTCCATATAGAAAGTGGTTTGTTCTCTTAATTTTTCTTCTATAGCATTATATTTTTTCTCTAAAGCTGATACCTTTTCCATTTTACTATGCCACCTTTCACGATTATTCTACCACGTCCCTTGTCGTTTTTCAATAATTTATTCGCAAATATCATCTTTGCGAATATCTTTTTATTTTTCATTATTTTCATTGTTATACGCGGTACAATTCTTATATTTCAAAAAGATATTTGCAAAGACAGTATTTGCATATTTTTTAATATTCTTCTCTACCTATAAATTTCATTTTGTTCGTTCACCGCCGAGTCGATTATATTCGAGTTAAATTATTTTCTAAAAATTTTTGTAAAAAATAAAAAATCGACTAGATTTGTTCTTTTCAAATCTGTCGACTGATTATAAATATTCTATTTTACCTTCCACGTACCAATTTCGTACCAAAACTATCAAGCCAACTCATAGACCATTAAATAATATATCACATTCCTTTGCCTTTAATGAATCTAATACTCTCTGATTAGAAGTTAATCGAGCAATGCTACAATTCCAACCTCATCTGCCTGTCAATCCAACTTTTTTGCACAGCTTCGTGAATAATATCTCCCTGCTGATTATCTCCTAGTAAGAATGGTGATTTAGGATTGTGACACCTCATATTCCTTTTTACAAGCGAGGCATCTGTATTTGCATAACAATACTTACATAAATGACCACATGTATCATAAGCTCCTATATCAACACCTAGTAAACATGCGCACTCACCATTCCTTTGATTTGTCTTCCTTTTAGGAACATCAAGCCTTTGTTGAAGAGCTGTTTCAAAAGTCTTTACTGTCATACATCCAGAACAGTCAGCACCATATTCAGCAAGTTCATTACCTTCGGCACATGGTCTGATAGTCATTCCGTATTTTGAAGCAATATCAATAAAGGCCTTACCAATAGTAATTCTATCTTTTTTTGATACTGCTCTTGCCTGTGGAAAGTTTCTCTCCACTTTCTTATAAATATCTATAAAACTGATAACACAGGTCTTAGTGAAGCCAGCCAGTCTCTTTGCCATATGTTCAAATTCTGATATATGCCATTCTACTGTATGCTCCATATCTACAATAATTGGATCATACCGCCAACCGACACTATCTACACCTACAATATTCGAAAGTCTGATAAAGTCATCCATCACGATTTCTTTATCAGGAACGTTTGGTTCTATATCTTTTCCATAAGGAGTAATTGTAACAAACCAGTACTGGCCATATGGCTTAATCGCCTCCATATGTAAAAGCATTGGTGCAGGATTCTTTGTGCAAAATGCAATTAGATCCACCACCTCTGGCGATAAACTGTATCTTGTAACTTGTCCTGGATTATAAGGATTTCTAACCAGAACAAATCCTTCATTTAATCGATTCAAAAACCATTCAGAATAAAATGCAGGTATATCCGTCCTCATTCCTGTCTGAATAATCATTCCATCACTTCCTTTAACATTGTTAGCACTTCTGCTATATCAGCATCTATGCAGATAGACTTTCCATCGACTGTCATCAAAGAATTATTATCCATTCACCCTTCTTATTAGATCCAATTCTCTTGATTGCGCCCTTTTCTACCATTGACTGTAAAGCTCTCTTGACTGTTGAATCAGAACAACCAAGTCTTTCGGCTATCTCTTTTCTTGTAAGATTAGCCTCATCTCTCAACAATTCAATAATCTGCTCTTCACGTTCATCTAATTTTATTGGGTCATTTATTGGGTCATTTATCGGTTCATCGTGACCCAATAAAAATTTCCCACTAATATGCATCTCACGGTTATGCAATTCATGATGCTCATCTAGCAATAAGTTTCTAAGGAACTTCTCCAGAAACTCCATGGTTTCATAAACACCATCTTTTATATTGTTATAATTTGCTCGAACCAGCGCATTTCTAAAATACCAAGAGTTTTCTGCGAACAAATCGTTCTCTGCATCAAAACCAAGCACTCTCAAATATTTGATAAAGAATACCGCTGTAGTTCTGGTATTTCCTTCTTCAAACACATGAATCTGCCATAATCTCGATATAAAAACAGCCAGATGGTGTATGGTTTCGTCCATGGTAAGGCCGTTATATCGGAACTCTCTCTCCTGAGAAAAATCATAATCCAATGTCTCTCTAAGATTTAGCGCTCCACCATAAGAAACAGTATCTCCATCCAGCACCCATTCTTTCTTCGTAATGTTATAATCACGTATCTTTCCGGCATGAGAGAAAATGCCAAGGAACAGTTCTTTATGGATTGCTAAATATTGAGCTGGCGAGAATGTAAATGCTTTTTCTGAAAGTATTTTTGCGATTCGAGCTGAAACTTTATCAGCTTCCTCCGTTCTATTTTCTACTTCTGTACACCCTTCTTTACTTTCATAGTAACTGTTAATTAAATCCCCTGCTTCATCAACAGAAATCTCACCATCGATGTTTTTCTTTGCCATCTCATATAAGTATTCAGAGGGTTTTAAGCCATCTACATCCTGAAGTCCAATAGCTGTGGACCATGCCTGCCCCAATTCTTTTCTAGTGGGCGGAAGATTCTTTATGTATTCATCAAACGGATCCTTCTTAATATCCTTCATATCAAACCTCCTCTTCATTCCATCCTAATTTTGTACGAGCCTCAGCAAATTCAGCACGATTCTTAATATTATCAAGTACCCCAACAACTAAACGTTTTAAAGTCTGATGCTTCTTTAACTAGAGTTCTCCTATAAAACTATGTTGAAATCCAACATTTATATTATATTTGCACCAGCGAACAATTACAAGAAAAAAGATAGGAATATAGCGTATTTGCAACATTCCTATCTTTCATCTATTTTCATTATATTACGCTCGTTTTTCGTCCTACTCACTCGGAATTCTATTTAATAACCTTTACTATTTCTTTTTCATGCTCTTTTGTAAAATCACTTAATTCATAAGTTCTAATTCTTTGATTTACAATTATCGGCACAACAAACCCATTTTTATAATGGTATAACTCACAG
>JAZUIN010000060.1:0-4065 GCA_045642225.1 Lachnospiraceae bacterium
CTGTTTTTCTCATCTATTCTTACACTCCAGTATCCAGACAGATTACCTCTTAGTTCTTCGGGTTTTCCAGTACAATTGTAGCCGTTTCGGTCAATGTCTGTAAGAAGTCGGTTAATTTTCTTGAGCGTTTTCTTATCTTGCTGTTGCCAGTACAGATAATCTTCCCACGCATCATCGTGCCATACTTTCTTCATTCTTCAACCTCTATCAGGCTATGCTCTTTTAATTCGCTTGTTCCGTTCTTTACACTTGATATACGTCTTTCTATTTCTGCCATGTTCTCAGCACTATAGAACGGATCAGCATTAATTTCAAACGGAATTCTTCTTTCTCTGCCAACTTTTACAAGAAACATTGTTATCGCTGTTGACATACTCAATCCCATTTCCTTTAATGCATTTTCTGCATTTGCCTTTACATCTTCTTCAATTCTGAAATTAACCTGTGTCATATACAACACTCCTTTCTACATATATTATACCACAAATATATACATTGTCAAGTGTTTGCTATACATATTATGCTGTATACTATATTTTGCCCTTAAAACCATGTTCTTACCATTATAAATCCGATTATTAGTATAACAATAATCAGAATATTGCCTGTTTTTTCATTTTGTTCAAGCTCATTCCAATATTAAATTACTTTTAAATCAATCTATCAATCAAGGAAAAAATAAAGATTGATTGATAGATTTTAAAGAAAACAAAGTATATGCTGGTCTTATTCAGACTTTTTTACCCATTTTTTAGTTGTGTTCAATGATACAATACTGAAAAAAGACTAAGCAATAAATTATAGGCGAGAAAAGTTTCACCCAACAGGCATTTGACGCAACTTTATATTTTAATTTCCAGAGTAAATTGTTACAAATCTACTGTCAACAAAGAAGTATCTATTATCACAGTCGCAATAATCTTATGAGTTTTTGTTTCAAAAATGTGCAAATACCAAGTTGATTTTGTTGCAAAAACGTGCTTAAATACTTTTAAGTACTTGACAAACCAATAACTTTTAAGTATAATATAAGTAAGAGAAGGTGATAATAATTGTATAAGATATATGTGTATAAAGACGCAAATGGCAATGAACCAATAGTTGACTACTTAAAAGAGCTATCTTCAAAAGGTGATAAGAACAGCAGATTGAATTTGAAGAAGATACAGGACTATATCAATATATTGCAGCAGTACGGTAAGACAGCCGGCGAACCATATATGAAACATCTCGATGGTGAGATATGGGAGCTGAGACCGCTGCGAAACAGAATCTTCTTTGTAGCATGGGACGGAAATCGCTTTATATTGCTTCATCACTTCATCAAAAAGACTCAGAAAACACCCAAACGTGAGATAGAACAAGCCAAAAGAGAATATAAAGACCTGATTGAAAGGGGCGTTAAGTATGATGAATAACGAAAACAACAAGCTCAGAGGATGGAATGAGATCCAGAGCGAACTCTTTACACCTGAAGAAATAGCTGAAAGTGCACTCAGGGTAGAAATCATAGGAGCACTTATAAAGGCAAGACAGGAACAAGGCATATCTCAGAAAAAGCTTGAAGAACTAAGCGGAGTCAAGCAGCCTATCATTGCAAGAATGGAAAAAGGATATACTTCACCTCAGCTTGAAACGGTTCTTAAAGTGCTTGAACCATTGGGACTTACACTTGAAGTAACACCAATCAACAAATAAAAGAAGAAAAGCAGGTTTGAAAGCCTGCTTTTCTTCTTAAATTATCACGTAAACAAAAACGAGTGTTTTCGTTTACAGCAAATCTCAGCTTCTGCATCATTAATATTCAGCGTAAGACCATTTCTGTTTTCATCATATTTCTTTTACATCTTTTTATTTACATGGCTGCGGTATTATGGTATAATAAGGTATCAACATGACTTCGGAGGCGGAATTATGAGTAAAGTATACGGATATTGCAGATGCAGCACCGATGAAAACAAACAGGATATATCGAGACAGGTACGTGAGCTGAAAGAAATGGGAGCTGTTCCTGAGACGATCTTCACTGAATACATCTCAGGTATGAAAGAAAACAAGGTAGAGCTACAAAAGCTGATGAACGTGATCCGCAGCGGTGAAACCCTCGCCGTAACAGAGCTATCAAGACTGACACGCAGCACCAAGCAGCTTTGCGATATCATCGAAACGGTCAAAGAGAAACAAATAAAGCTGATTATCAAGGATTCTATCACCATTGACTGCACTAACGGTACGCTTGATCCCATGACCGCAGCCTTTCTCCAGATCACGGGAGTATTTGCGGAACTGGAGCGAAATATGATATCAGAACGCACCAAAAGCGGCTTGAAGAACGCCAAAGCAAAGGGAAAGCGGATAGGCAGACCGCATACAACCGTTGACGATCTCCCCGACTTCTTCTACCGTGACTACGAATATCTGATGCATGGACTGTCCAGTAAGACCGATACAGCAAAGTATCTGAATGTAAGCAGACCTACACTAAACAAGTATATACGGCTGTATTCAGTCATTTATGATTATGCAGCCGAGTACAATGAGCGCTTCGGTCAGATCTTCCCCATTGCAAGATTGAAGATGAATTATAAGTATAGTGAGATCCTCAACATGGTTGTAAAGTGCTTAGAACAGGGAAAAGATTTACGTTCAATGGGGTCGATATAAGCTAAATGGCTGGAGGTCTCCTCCAGCCATTGTGGGTGATTATTCCTTATTGTTTTTGAGATAATCTTCCATTATCCTGATCTTTTCGTCAAGCGATTCTTTATCATTTATCATTTCCTGTGTCAGACCATATTGTTCAAGTCCTTCATAATTGCCTGTGGTGAGTTTAAGAGCTATATCAGCCACTTCACAATGGTACACTTCATCAAGATATGGCAACACTAATTTTATTAAATTCGAGTCGCATAACAACTCTGACTTTATTATCTCTCCTTGTTTCCCTTCCATAAGAAAGATAGTATATTTTTCATTTGATAGGCATATTGAAAAGCAATTGTTATATTTAGGAAATTTGAGAATAAAAAGGTTATCTGATTCAGTTTTAACCTGATAACAAGTATAGTATTCAGAATGACAGATTGTTTTAAACTGTTTTTTACCTTCAAAATGAATTACGCTCTCCATATATTCAGAATTGTCATCCATTATACAACAATCATCTGTAAAAACGCCTGCTTTTATAGTGAATGAATCTCCGTATTCCGTCTTTATGTGATATATATGCCCCCTAAATAGAAGCACAATTATTATAGCAAATATAAATAATATAAAACATATTATTGAAAATAAAACAATAAAAATTTTGGTATTCTTTTTCATTTGATTTATTCCTCATTCTTCTTCATCTAATTTGTCACTTATTAAATTTATAAACCCAATCCATAGTGCATCTGATTCTTCTTGAGAAATATGAATATCTTTACTATCAGACAAAAAAGCAAAGTAATGCAAAATTAGATGCTTTTTTGGATCATTTCCTCTTGTATAATCATAAGCCATAGAATGAAGTTTACCAAATCCTCCAAGATTTTCGACAAAATTTTTGAATCTCTTATTTACGAAGTAGGGGATTGTATAATAAGTTTTTAAAATACCTGTCATATAATCGACTTCATCATATAAATATTGAATGTTTTTTGCATCAACATCTGCTAATAAATCGGCCATTGGAAATTTCGGTGTTTGTACACTAATTTCTTCCGTAATTAATTTATATACAATATACTGAACTCAAAGGAAATGAGTTCAAAGTAACAGCAGTACATAACCCTAATGAAATAAATTGTTTGAATTTCATAAACAAGTCCTTTCTATATGCATTTATAATATAATGCTATCACAATTAATATAGATTGTCAATATAAAATATGTGATTACTTCTAATTAATATATATCAACAGTCTGAGAGATAAATTGACGCTCTCAGGCTGTTTTTTATTATTCTTTTATTCAACAGGTATTTGATTCAGCTTATACTCTTTCTATAACGCAGCTGTGTGTCTTGTCTTCATTGTAATTTATGCCTACAAGAAGAATATCCTTAGTGTATTCAGATACCTT